>DASZCA010000496.1:0-32045 GCA_035943555.1 Verrucomicrobiia bacterium | reverse complement strand
CACCGGCTGGGGCTCGACCTTGCAGGAAAATCATCCGCAATTTTTCCTCAAGAAACCGGATGGCGATTTCGCCAGCCCCGGCGCCTGGGGCACCGTCTGGGAAGACCTCGTGGAGCTCGAACAGCACGATTCCAAACTCTGGGACCTGATCGCCGATTCACTGCTGATCTGGTGCCGCCGCGGCGTGGACGGTTTCCGCTGCGACGCCGGTTACAAAGTGCCCACGCCCGCGTGGCAATACATCATCGCCCGCGTGCAGGAGGAATTTCCGGAAGCCATCTTCCTGCTCGAAGGCCTCGGTGGCCCGTGGACCGCCACCGAAAGTTTGCTCACGGAGGGCGGCATGCAATGGGCCTACTCCGAACTGTTCCAAAATTATTCCGGCCGCGAAGTCGCGTGGTATCTCGACTACGCGAACCGCCAGAACGAACGCATCGGCAGCTACATCAATTATTCCGAGACGCACGATAACGCCCGTCTCGCCGAGAAAAGCCGCGCGTGGTCGCTGCTGCGGAACCGCCTGTGTGCGCTGACCAGCCCGGTCGGCGGCTTCGGCTTCACTTGCGGCGTGGAATGGCTCGCTGCCGAGAAGATCCGCGTCCACGGCAACACCGGCCTCAACTGGGGCACCGCCGATAACATCGTGGCCGAGCTCGCCCGCCTCAACGCCCTGATCTCGGATCACCCCTGCTTCTTCGATGGCGCGAAACTCACGCGCCTGAGCGGCCCCGACTCCCCGGTCTACGCCCTGCGCCGCGACTCCGCCGAAGGCAAAGACACCGTCCTCATCCTTGCGAACACCGAGGTGGAAAAAGAGAGCGCGCTGACATTTACGATTGCCGATTTACGATTGCCGATTGCCGATCTTAAATGTGAGCTGCTTGGTCAGTCGTTGCCAACCGTCGCTACGGATGACAAGGGCATCACTTTCACTTTGCCGCCGGGGGCGGTGTATTGCCTTGCGGCGACCAAGCGCCCCGCCGGCCTGGGCGGCGACGATTATCGCCGCGCCCGCGCGCAAGCCGCCTTCGCCATCGCGGCGATGAACCGGATCATCCCCATCGAGATCGTGGATGGATACGATTGGCAATGGCTCGCCGAACAGGTCGCGACTTCGCCCCAAAATTTCCTCGCCGCCGCCGCCGAATTCGCCGCGTGCAACGGCACCACGATGCTCAAGGAGCTGGTGCGCCAGCAACAGGCCGGTGCGAACTTCTCCCGTGTCATCACGTGGACGCTGATCGATGCCCGCCGCATCACCCTCATCCCGCCCGGCCACTGGCTGCTGCTCGAGGACACCGCGCCCTTCCGCGCCACGCTGACGATTGCCGGCGAGCATGCGGTCCACGTACAGTCCATTGCCGCCGGCACCGGCCACGTCGCGTATTTCGCGCCACGCACCGACGCCGCCGAGGCCACCTTGGCCTTGGAACGCTACGTCGCGACCGCGCAAACCCTTTCCGCTACGATCCGTTTTCTCGCACCCGAACCCGCGAAACGCACCGCTGCTTCGCTATCAACCATCAACTATCAACCATCAACTTTGGTCCTGCTCACCAACAATCGCGGCGGCATGGCGCGGCTTTGCGTGGACTTGGGCCGCGTGAATTCCAAATACGATTGCGTGCTTGGCGCCAACCTGCACCCGACCGTGCCGGTGGACCGCCATGTCCTCGTCAAACGCATCCGCGTCTGGGTAAACGCCGATGGCTTCCTCTCGGCCCTGGATTTTAAGAGCCTCGCGTCGTTCACGCCCGGTTCGCCGGCGGTCTGGCAATTCATCGCCAACGGCGGTGATGGCCGCACCGTGGAGATCGAGTTGCGCGCGGAGATGGTCGCGGACAAAAACACGGTCGTCTTTTCCTTCCGCCGGCCGACCGAAAAGCTCGCCCAAGGCAAACAATTGCCCGCCACCGCCGATGTGCGCCTGACCGTGCGCGTGGACATCGAAGACCGCAATTTCCACAGCGAAACCAAACGCAACGGCGGTGCGGATTATCATTTTTCGTCCAACACGCGCGAGTTGCCCAAGAAAACCAAGAGCGGCGGCGGCTTTGAATTCACACCCGCGAACGACCGCCAGTTACGCGTCTTCACGGACAGCGGTGACTATCATCCGCAACCCGAGTGGTGCGAGAACATCCCCCACCCCGTCGAACAGACACGCGGCCAGACCGGTAGCGGCGACGCCTACAGCCCCGGCTGGTTCGAACTGCCGCTCGCGAAAGGCAAGGAGGTCATCCTCATCGCCACGGCGGAGCAAGGCGATGTCATCGGCGATCCCGCCGATACGCAAGCGGATGGTGCGGCCACGGATTTCGCCAGCCAGCTCGCCTACGCCGCGCGACAGTTCGTCGTCAATCGTGACGAGCGCAAAACGGTCATCGCCGGCTATCCGTGGTTTCTCGACTGGGGCCGCGATTCACTGATCTGCGCACGCGGCCTGCTCGCCGCCGGCATGGTGGACGAGGTGAAACAGATTTTGCTCACCTTCGCGCGTTTCGAAAAAGACGGCACCCTGCCCAACACGATCAACGGCAACGACGTTTCCAACCGCGACACCACCGACGCGCCGCTCTGGTTCGCCGTGGTGTGTGATGAACATTCGAAATTGCCGGGCGCGAAAAATAAAAATTTTTACGCCACGACCGTGGATGACAACGGACGCACGATCCTCGATGTGCTGGCGAGCATCGCGGACAATTACGCGAAGGGCACGCCGAACGGCATCCACATGGACGCCGACTCCGCGCTGATCTGGAGCCCGAGCCATTTCACGTGGATGGACACGAATTATCCCGCCGGCACCCCGCGTGAAGGGTACCCCGTCGAGATCCAGGTGCTGTGGATCCACCTGCTGCGCCAGTTGGAAAACATCTCCAAGCCCACCGACCGCAAAAAATGGTCCGACCTCGCCGACCACGCGACGGCGTCGTTCGAACAACTGTTTTGGCTCGAGGAAAAAGGCTGGTTCGCCGATGTGCTGCTCGGCGGCACGCGCGTCATCGCCCGCGATGCAAAGGCCGACGACGCTTTGCGCAGCAACTGCCTCTTCGCCGTCAGCCTCGGCCTCGTGACCGGCGACCGCGCCAAACGTTGCGTGGAAGCCGCGCAAAAATATCTCGTCGTGCCCGGTGGCTTGCGCTCCCTCGCACCACTGCCCGTGACCGTGCCGCTGGCAATCTATCGCGATGGCCAGTTGCTGAACGATCCACCGAATCCCTACTGGCCGCGCTACGAAGGCGATGAAGACACGCGCCGCAAGCCCGCCTACCACAACGGCACCGCGTGGACGTGGACATTCCCGGTCTTCTGCGAAGCCCTCGCCGCCGCGTGGCAATTCTCGCCCGCCGCCGTCGCCGCCGCGAAAAGCTACCTCGGCAGCTCGGAAAAAATCTTGAACGAAGGCTGCCTCGGCCAGATCCCCGAGATCCTCGATGGCGACGCCCCGCACACGCAACGCGGTTGCGATGCCCAGGCTTGGGGTGTGACTGAGGCCATCCGCGTGTGGAAAATGTTGAATTCGCAAGGTTCGCAGGCAAAATGAAAGCATGAATTTCCGCGACAAGATCATTGCCTGGGACGGATTGCCGGCCTGGCGCCAAAAAATGCGCGCCAGCGGCAAAAAGCTCGTCGTCACCAACGGCTGCTTCGACATCCTCCATCTCGGCCACGTGACCTATCTGGAGAACGCGCGCAATTTTGGCGATGCCCTGCTCATCGGCGTGAACAGCGATGCCGCCGTGCGCGGCCTGAAAGGCGCGGGCCGCCCGGTGAATTCCGAGACCGACCGCCAGTCCGTCCTCGCCGCGCTGCAGAGCGTGGATGGCGTCTGCCTGTTCACGGATACCGCCGCCACGAAATTTCTCGCCGCCGCCCAGCCGGACATCTACGTCAAGGGCGGTGATTACACGCTGGAAACTTTGAACCAGGACGAACGGCGCGCGGTCGAATCGGCGGGCGGCAAGATCATTCTGGTCCCGTTCGTCCCCGGCAAATCCACCACGGGCTTGTTGGAAAAGATATCGAAGCTTTAAGCCGCCGGTCGCCCCGCATGAAAATTCTCGTCATTTCACTCGCCGGCATCGGTGACGCCCTGCTCGCCACGCCACTCATCCGCGAGCTGCGCGCCAATTTTCCCGAGGCTGTCATCGACGTGCTGGTCAAGGAGAAGGGGGCGAAGGATTTCCTCGAGAATAATCCGAATATCAACCGCGTGTTCTACAAGGATCTGCTGCAGTGCGGCAAGCTGGCGGGCATACGCTTTCTCTGGTCGCTGCGGCGCGAGCGCTATCAGCTTTCCATCAACACCCACCCGCAGAGCCGTACCCACTACCGTGTTTCCGCGTGGCTGGCGGGCGCCGCAGTGCGGCTCAGCCATGAATATGAATGTTTCAATCCGGTCGACCGCTGGCTCGTCACCGGCGCGTTGCCGCAGGATTACACCCGGCATTCGATCGACAATAACTTTGACGTGCTGCCGCTCATCGGCGCCAAGAAAATGCTGCCCGCGCATAAACTGGATTTTTTCCTCACGCCGGGGGAAGAGCGGTTCGCCGATGATTTTTGGGTGAAGCACAAGCTGTCAGGCAAAAAAATCCTGGGTATCCATGTCGGGTCGGGCGGCACCAAAAATCTGCCCTTGAAACGCTGGCCGTTGAAAAATTACGCCGGGCTGGTGCGGCAGTTGAACAAGGAGCGCCCGGACATCCACGTGCTGCTATTCGGCGGACCCGAAGAGGCCAAGGATCATGCCATCGTGCTGGCGCAGGCCAGCCAGGCATTGACGATGGAGGCCAAGACCAAAAGTATGCGTGAGACGGCCGCGTTGATAAAGCGTTGCAGTGCATTCCTCAGCGTGGATACGGCGCTGATGCACGTCGCCGCCGCCGTCAAGGCAGCGAACCAGATCGTCATCGAAGCCCCGACCCTGAATGTCACGAACTGGCCCTACGGCAATGAATTCACGCTGGTAAAAAACCCCACGGTGAACGGGAAAAACCTGGATTATTACCGCTACGACGGCGGCGATATCAAAGGCACGCGCGAGGAACTCATCGCGGTCATGGAATCCGTGAAGGTCACGGCTGTCTACGCGGCTATCACGAAATTGATTTGAAGCGGCCTGCGCCGCCCGTCACAGCTTGAAGCCCGCCGCCTGTGCGTCCGCCGCAAACATCTTGACGGTGTCGAGCGACAGTTCGCCAAGATCCATGCCGGACATTTTCATGGCCTTGCCAAGGATGTCGTGCGGCACGGTGACGATATGGCAACCGCAATCGTTCGATTGGAAAATGTTCAGCACTTCCCGCACGCTGGCCCAGAGCAGTTCCGCTTGCGGCAGGTCTTTCAAAATCTTTTTGCTCTCGGTCATGATGCTGACCGGATCCACGCCCGTATCCGCGATGCGGCCCGCGAAAACGGAAACCACCGCCGGCACCTTCGGGTTCAACGCCGCCGCGACGCCCTTCACCTGATCCAGTGTCAGGATGGCGGTGACATTCAGCTTCACGCCTTCGCTCGCCAGTTCCTTGATGAGCGGCAGCGAGGATTCATTGCGCGTGTTGGTGATGGGAATCTTGACGTAGACATTCTTGCCCCAGCCATTGATCTTGAGCCCTTGGCGTTTCATCTCGGCAAATTCATCGGAGAACACTTCGAGCGACAGCGGCTTGACCGTGATGGTCTGCAAAATATCGCGCGCGAACGCCTCGAAATCCGTTAGGCCCGCCTTGCGCATCAACGTGGGATTGGTGGTCAGGCCTTGAATCAGCGGGTCGGCGTTCAGCTTAAGCATCCCGGCCTTGTCGGCACCGTCGGCGAAAATTTTAACCTGCAAGTCTTTGAGTGTGCGCTTCATAAAATTACTTCGAATGAGTTAGAATTATGTCCGCAGCCTCCCCCAGATTGCGAGCGGAAAAATCCGGTTTTTGCTTCAACTTTTCGGCGTACCCATGGTCGATGAATACCGTCCGGCAACCGGCGGCATGGCCGCAATCCACATCCCGCCAGCGATCCCCAACCATCCAGCTCTGTGCCAGGTCGATGCCCAGTTCGCGTGCCGCCAGCAACAGCATCCCCGGCTTGGGCTTACGACAATCGCAATCCGAAAGTCCTTTGCCCGGATGAAAACAAACCTCCACGCGATCAATGGGCAGTTGTGCCATCATGTGCGCGTGGATGCCATCAACGACCGACTGTTTCATGGTACCGCGCCCGACATCCGGCTGGTTGGTGGCAACAACCAGCAAAAAACCTGCTCCCTTCAATCTCGCACACGCGGCAGAAACTTCAGGAAGAATTTCAAACTCAGTCAGGCTGGTGGGCGGATACGGCAAACCCTCGCGCTCCAACGCGCGATTGATCACTCCATCACGGTCGAGAAAAACTGCGCGGCGCATTCCCAACTCCTACTTGGTGCTTTCCCATTTAGTCGCCATGACCTTGAGCTTGGGATGCGAGACGAACAGATGCCAGATGACAGCTTGAAACGCCTCGCTATGCGGCGTGACATGGGCGGCGTTTACCGTGGGCACAATGACGCACGCCGTCGCTTCCTTCGCCGTATAGCCGCCATCGCGACCGACAATGCCAACCACCGAAGCGCCCACTTTCTTGGCGACTTGAATGGCGTTGACGAGGTTCGGACTGACATTCTTTTCAACATTGCCGCCGCCGACCGAGAAGATCAGCAAGCCGTCTTTCGCGTTGATGCGGCTGCCCTTGAGCCATTCGGAAAAAATCGTCGGCCAGCCCTCGTCGTTCGTGCGGGCAGTAAGTTCGGACACGTTATCCGTCGGCGCATAAGCCTCAAAACCGCAGATCTTGCGGAAATCATTCACGGCGTGACCGGCGTTGCCCGCGCTGCCGCCGACGCCAAGGATAAATAGGCGTCCGCCGCGTTCACGGATAGCGGCGAGTTCATCCGCACACTTCTCGATCGCGGCTTCGTCAAGTTGCGCGGTTACCTGTTGGACTTCGGCCAGAAATTGTTTGGTAAAGCTCATGAGTGGCTCAAATTAAGGGTTTCCGATGATGATTGGAAGCAGAGTTTAATGCGGTTTCAGGATGGCCTCAAGCTCCGCCAATCCGGCCGGCGATCCCATTTCATAGAAGCGTTCCAGCACCTCGTAGCCGGCCAGCTGTTTTTCACGCACCAGCTTGCCCATCACTTCGGCCAGGTCAAAAACTTGATCCGCCGCATAGGCATCGAAAACTGAAGCGTTAAAAACGCTCAAGCCATAATCGATGTGTCGCATCTCCGGCAATTTGGCTTTCTTGTCATACACCACGATCTCACCGTCACGAAAGACAACATTGCTTGCATCGTATTTACCCTCATTGCGATAAACGGTCATCAGGCCGAGTTTGCCGCTGCGATGAAACGTCTCCGCCATCGGCGCATATTCGATCGGCAGATATGAATCGCCATAGAGGATGAAAAACTCCTTGCCTAGCTTGGGCAACGCCCGCTTGATCGCGCCACCCGTGCCGAGCAATTTCTCACCATCGAAAGAATATTCGAGTTTGATGCCAAACGCCTCGCCACCAAAATCACGCTGGATCATCTCACCCAGGTAACCGATGCACAACACCACCCGACGAATCCCCCGTGCATATAGCATCTCCAACTGGTGCGCCAAAAAAGGCCGGCCGGCTACAGGCACCAGCGATTTGGGAATTTTTTCCGTGATCGGACGCAACCGCGTGGCAAGTCCGCCCGCGAGAATGGCAACCGGCATGTCCAACGGCTTGCTCACGACGTCACCAGCTTGGTTCCCTCGAAATCAAACCGGAAGCGCACTTCCTTGAGCCCCGATTGCCGCATCGCATGCCGCAGCTTGGCCTTGTCCTCCGCGTAAAACATCAGGAACCCGCCGCCACCCGCGCCGATCAGCTTGCCGCCCAGCGCGCCGTTCGCCAGCGCGAGATCGTACCACTCATTGATCTTGGGATTGCTCATGCCACCGCTGCGCTGTTTTTTGCGCTGCCAGTGGACATCCATTAACCGCGCAAATTCATGGAGGTTGCCCGTCTCCAACGCCGTCTTGCTCTGCATGCCCAGATCCTTCACGAAATGCAGGTTCTCGATCATGGACTTGTCGTCCGATTTCGATTTCGTGTCCTGCTCCTTCAAGATGGCCGAGGCCGACCGCGAATAGCCGGTGAAGAACAGCAGCAGATTATCTTCAAGATTATCCCGCGTCTCATCGGACACTTTCAACGGCCACGCCTCAACTTTTCCATCCGGCAAAAAGTTGAAGCACGTCAACCCGCCAAAAGCCGCGATGTATTGATCCTGCTTGCCGATGGGCTCCTTAAGCCGGTTCAGCTCGATATCGCACGCCTGCGCTGCCAGTTCAGCCGGATGCACCAAGTTCCGCTTGTGTGCGTGCAGCGCCTTGAGCAACGCCGTCGTGAAACTGCCGGAAGAACCCAGCCCCGTGCCGGACGGAATGTCCGCCATGGAAGTCAGTTCCAGCGAATGACCTTTCATGTCCAGCGACGCAAACGCCTCGCGGATGATCGGATGCTTCAACTGCGCTGCATCCGACACCCGCTCCAGTTCGGAATATTTCACTATCAAATCCGGCACGAACGTCTCGTGCAGCGTGATATAGACATAACGGTCAATCGCCGCCGCGATCAAAAACCCGCCAAACTTTTCATAGTACGACGGCAAATCCGTGCCGCCGCCGCCAAGACTGATGCGCAAAGGTGAACGTGCAATGATCATTGTCTTAATGAAAAGCGAAAAGCGGAATGCGGGAAAGCAGAAATTTGGCGTTCTTTTTCTTTCGCCTTTGCGCCTGCGCGGCGGTTGACCGCAACTTTTGTTCGTGTATAGTCAGTGTATGCATCGCAACATCACGATTGACGAAAAGGCCTATAATTTGCTCGCTTCATTGAAAACCGACACGCGCGATTCGTTTACCAAGGTGATACTCCGCCATGTCCGCAAACCCGCCGACAACTGCGGCGAGTTGCTTGATGCTTTGGAAGAAATGGGCGTTCCGCCGGTGAAAGTTGAAAACATCGACCGGTATGTCCGTGCTCGTGGCCGCCGGTCAGACCGCAAATGATCGCCGACACCACCTTCGTCTCCGATCTGCTCAAAGAATGTCGCCGCGGCGTGCCCGGACCCGCGCTCGCTCTCTTTGCCGCCCATCGCAAACAGAAGATCCGCACCACCATCATCACCGCCGGTGAAGTGCTGTTGATGTTTGAAGACTCTCCCTCCGCCTGGCAATGGCTTCAGCCATGGACCATTTACCGGCTGCATACCGGCATCGTCGAAGCGGCGGCGGATATTGACCGTTTCTTGATCCGCCAGGGCAAAAGGCTGGGTGAAAATGACAACTGGATCGCGGGGTTTTCCCGCTATTACCACGAGCCGCTCATCAGTCGTGACCGCGGTTTCGACGCCGTTAAAGGATTGCGAAGGGTGCATTACTGAGTTTTTTTAAAAGCTGCCCCTCTGTTGCCGCTCTATTTTTTATAAATTTTCTCAACAACTTCCAAAGCCGCCTTGGCCTCCTTCAAACCAGGCACCGGAGTGCGGCCCAACCGGATGTCTTCGAAAAATTCCGCCATCTCGATCTTCCACGATTCATCGCCGCGCGGAAATTCATAGATTGTCGTCTCCGGCGGCCCCATCTGCGGCAGCATCTTATAATATGTCAATCGCTCGATCCCATAACTGCCCCCCAAACCTTCCCAGTGCAACTTGGCATCACGACCGTAGATTTCGAGGCTGAACATGTTCTTCCATTCACTGCAACTGACCTGCAGCCACGCGGTGTTGCCCGTTGCGTTGCGCAGGCTCAGGAAGGCGTTATCATCCACCGGCATTTTCCAAAAATATGTCGTGGCATGGCCTTCCACCGTTGTGAATTCACCTAGAAAAATCCCGGCGAGATCGATGAGATGCACACCTTGATCAATGAGCTCGCCGCCACCGGACAGTTTCGGATCCGCCCGCCATTCTTTTTCGTAGCCGATGCGTCCACCCT
The DNA here is from genome assembly GCA_035943555.1 of Verrucomicrobiia bacterium. Lineage (GTDB taxonomy): Bacteria > Verrucomicrobiota > Verrucomicrobiia > Limisphaerales > UBA11358 > UBA11358. The sequence goes on along the minus strand of DASZCA010000496.1, from coordinate 22,032 downwards.
GCCCGTAGCGGCCGCGCAAAAACATCATCGGTCCAAGCGCGCCACTTTTGAAGATTTCCAAAGCTTTCAGACACGCCGGATGGTAGCGATGGTTATAACCCACGCGTACCAACGCGCCGGTTTTGTTCGCCGCCGCTTGCAGCTCGTCCAATTCAGCCACGCTGATGGCCGCGGGTTTTTCCACCAGGACATGCTTGCCCAGCTTGACCGCCGCCAAGGCGATCGGTGCGAGCGCAGAATTAAGGGTGGCGATCATCACCACATCCACATTCGGCGAACTGACGGCCTCTTCATACGACGTGGTCGCGATGCAGCCCGCGCTTTGCGCCGCAATCTTCTTCGCGCGCTCCAACATCGTATCGCAGGCGACGGTAACGCTGCCCGGTGACAGCAGGTTCAACCGTTTTTGTCCGATCAGGCCGCAGCCGATCAATGCAACTCGTAAGCTCATGTTCAATTCCATTTCTTGCCGCGATCTTCCGGCACGATGCGGCGCAAACAATAAATATCCGACTTCGCCAAATCATCGCGATGTTTCTGCAAATCTTTCCACGGGTCCCACTGCGCGCTCAGCAGCTTGCCGGTGATGCCGTTGCTCTCCGCGCTGGCCAGATAAACCGCGAGGTTCGCGCCGAGTTCTAGCGGTACCGCGCCTTTTTCTTTCCAACCCTTGTTCTTCTCAAAAAAAGCCGCGCCGACTTTTTCCGGGCCGGCGGCGATCACTTCATCCACCAACCGTGTCGCCAAGGCGCCGGGGGCGATGGCGTTGACATCCACCTGAAAACTTCTCAACTCTTCCGCCAACGTTTCCATCAGGCGCACCACTGCCGCCTTGGAAGCCGCATAAGAACTGATGTTCGGCAACGGGTTGGTGGCCCCGCCGCCGCTTAAAATCACAATCTTCCCGCGACCGGCTTTTTTAAAATGCGGAATGGCCGACCGGCACGGCAACAGCACGCCAAACAGGTTGATATCAATCGCCCGCCGCCATTCATCAAGCGGAACGGATTCCGTCGGCCCCATCGGCCCGTAAATCCCGGCATTCAGCACCAACACATCCAGCGAACCCAGTTCGCGCAAGGTGAAAGCCACGAGTTCACTGACCTGCGCTTCGTTTGCCACGTCACAAGTCTTGGCCGCGACTTTTTGCGCGGGAAATTTTTTGGCCAGTTCATCCCGCGTAGCCAGCAGCTCTTTTTCACTACGGGCGCAGATGACCACATTCGCGCCTTCCTGCAGAAAATGTTCGGCGATGGTTTTACCCAGCCCTTGGCTGCCGCCAGTGATGAGCGCATTGTGATTTTTAAGTTTCATGTCAGGCACGACCGACGGAAAGATGCTCGACGCCGGGGACGGTTTTCAATTCCTTTTCGAGAAAGCGGTTCGCATCCACAAACACCGGCGCACGCATCTGCGTCGCAATCTTGGCCCAGTCTGCCTGCCGGAACTGCGGCCATTCGGTGCAAACCGCCACGGCTTCCACACCGGTCAACGCCGCGCCGATATCGCCCGCGAGTGAAATGGCGGCCAATTCTGCAGGTAGATTTTTAACCGCCGGATCATACGCCGTCACTTTGGCGCCGGCGCTCACCAGTTGCTGGCACAACTCAACGGCGGCACTGCGGCGGAGCGTGTCCGTGTTCGTGGTGTACGTCAGCCCCAGCACGGCAATGTGTTTGCCGCGCAAATCTCCGAGGCGCGCTTGCAACCGGCGAAAGGCCCAGCCGCGATGCAGATCGTTGCTTTGTTTGATGGCCGGGATGACAGAAATCTTTTCGCCCTTCGCCTGGGCCAGCTTGGACAGCGTCACCACATCACGCGCGAGCGTGCCACCAGCAAACGGACCGCCGGGTCCGAGATACGCTTTGGGACCGATGCGCGCCTCGCTCTTGAGACCAACCGAGACTTCTTTGGCATCCGCGCCGGTGTGTTCGCAGAGCCGCGCGATCTCGTTGATGAACGTGATGGACAGCGCGAGAAAAGAATTCAGCGCGTGCTTCACCATCTCCGCCGATTCCGTACGCATGAAGATCGTCTGCGTCGCAAACGGCTTGAACAATTCTTCCAGCACCGCCTTTTTCGCATCGGTGCGGATGCCGACGACCGCGCGCTCGGCTTTTTCAAAAGCATCGATCGCCTTGCCCAGCCGGAGATTTTCCGGCGAGCAGGCAAAATGAAACTGCGGATATTCCTTTTCCAGTTTCGCGCAAGTGCCCACGGGCAACTGGGCGGAGATCAAAACCAACGTGCCCGTCGGCAGATGCGGCAGCGCCTGGCGCAGATGCCCCAGCACCAGGTCAACGTCTGATTCGTCGTTCTCGTTGACCGGCGTATCGTACGCAAGCCAGAGAACATCCGCCTTGGCGCAGGCTATTTTCGGATCGGTCGTGAAGGAGAGTTTCTTGGCCGCGAGGCCGGTGGCGATGAGTTCGTTCAACCCCGGTTCCAGCAACGGTGCCTGACCGGCGTTCAGCTTCGCAATGTTGGCTGCTTCAAAATCCAGGCCGACGACGGAAAAGTGCTTAGCACAACATGCCGCCGTGACGCTGCCGAGATGCCAGAGGCCGAGGACGGTGACGTTCATTGGCGCGTTTCGTAAACCCACTGGTTCTGCTGCAACCATTGAAGCGTCCGGCCGATGCCCTGCTCGATGGTCAACGAAGTTTTCCAGCCGGTGGCCTGAACTTTTTTGGTAGACAGGAAAATGAACGGATTGTCACCGACCCATCCGCGCGTCCCGCCGGAATATTCCAGCTTCGGCTTCAAACCGAGCGCGCCGCAGATGAACCCGACAGAATCGTTCACCTGCACATATTCATCGTTGCCCAAGTTGTAGATTTCCACGCCGTGCTTGGCTTTCTTCGCCGTCCCCTCCCCGATGACATGCAGCATGGCGCTGATGCAATCCTGCACGTAGAGGTAACTTTTCCGTTGCAGCCCGTCGCCCAGGATCTTCAAGCGATCCGGATGCTCCAGCAATTGTTTATAAAAATCAAAAATGTGACCGTGCGTATAGCGTTCGCCGAGAATGGAAACGAAACGGAAAATGTAGCCTTCGAACTTAAAACCTTCGCAGTAAGAAGAAATCATACCCTCACCGGAAATCTTGGACGCCGCGTAGAGCGAGGTCTGGATGGGAAAAGGGGCGTCTTCCGGCGTAGGAATCACCGCCGATTCGCCATACACGCTGCCCGTGGAACTGAAGGCCACGCGCTTGATGTCGTTGGCGCGCATGGCTTCCAACATATTGAACGTGGCGATGGTGTTTTGCTGCAGATCTTTGGACGGATGATTCAGGCCAAACCGTACATCGGCATTGGCGGCAAGGTGAAACACGGTGTCGCACCCGGCCATCGCTTTCGTCAACCCTGGCAGGTCGAGGTTGTCGCCTTCCACGAGCTTGAAATTCGGGTTCTTGAGCGCGCCCTCGAGAAACTTGCGCTGGCCGGTGGAAAAATTATCCCAGCCGACCACCGTTTTGCCGGCGGCCAGAAGCCGGTCGGCGAGCGTGCTGCCGATAAAACCGGCGGCACCTGTGATAAAGACTTTTTGCATGACAGACGGGGAATTTAATCAGATGCCGCGCCTTCTGCCAGCGTTTTTGCGGATGATGGCAACCTCATTGACCGCCTCCTCACCGCGCCTCCGTAAATCGAAAATCGAATATCGTAAATCATAAGGAGTGTTATTTGGTTTAATTTGGCTTAATTTTTTCGTTTTCATTGGCTTTCTCTCAAATTCCCAATCTCCAACTTCGGATCATTTTGGTTAACCCGGAGGAGCCTCATCGTAAGGTTGGATTCGGTCGGATTTCCCAAGGGCCAAAGGCCCGCCCCGTAAACGCCGAAATGCCGGCATCCTCTGCCGCGTCGTTCCGTCCGCCATAGCCTTGGCGGAGGCGGAAGCCTTGGCAGACGGGTGTGGGAAATGGTTTTTGCTGTTCCCACATTTTTTAAAAAAGTGATGTGATTTCATGTGATTCGCTTTGATTTGATTCAATGGTGTTTGCCGGCCCCCATTTGTGCCAATTTTCGAAATTCCCGTCGCAACCGCTTCAAGGCTGTTTTTCGCCACTAATCCCGCCTGATTCCGGACATTGATGCGCACTTTCATGGGCTTTTTCGCGTGTTTGGCGTTTTTCGCGGTAAAAAAATAATGGCCGGATTTACCCGGATTTACCCGGAATGCCCGCACCGTATCCCTGCATTCCTGGTTGCCCATAAATCGGCATTCGCAAATCGTAAATTCAAAGGTTTGACGAAGCGTGACGTGGCTTGACGAACTCTGATTCCCAAGTCTCGCGAACCATCGAGAATGATCGACAGCCCTTGCAACGTGGACAGGGTTCGCGCTGCGACCCTGTTTGCCTGCGCAGCAGGCACTTTGTGGCATGACCGCACCCACAGTCACCGCCTGACTCGGGTCATCCGTCCGCGCCAACAACATCACGGTCTGCGGTGTCCCGCGATTGCGGGGGGTAGCGGCGACACCGCTTTCGCCTGCAACTAATGCGGCCTTGGTCTCCAGACGCGCTCGCAGGGCTCCATTCGTCATTCGGAATTCGTCATTCCGATTCCGATTCGCCATGGCCATCCGGACCGCCCACGCATGTGCAAAATATGTCATGCACCGGTAAGGCTACCACATCTCCTCAAAATCTGAATTCGTGTGGGGAATGTAACCATCACTTTTTTGCCATATTTCTGCAAAAATCCCGGGTGGGAAGGGGGTCCGACCTGAAAAATTCAAAATAAATCATAATCGCCCCGTGGCTATTGGCGATAACCGGCGTCACAAAAACCTCCTCCAAGTCGAAAACTGTGGATTCGTTGGAGAATTTAAAGGTTTTTGAAAAACAAAAAAAAATCTCCCCCGACGCCTTGGCGAAAACGGCTGTTCGCTTTCCTCTCTCAACCATCAACTAAAAACCATCAACTCGTCAACCAGCGCCCCCACAACAAATTTGAAATTTCGCCGCCGTACCGTCACAATGCCCCCGTGCCGTCCGAACCAGCATCTTTTCCGCGCCTCAGCATCATCACCCCCACGTTGAACGCGGAGGCCATTCTGGATAACTGCCTCGCCGCCATCGCCCGCCAGACCTATCCGCGCGACCGGATCGAGATCATCCTCGCCGACGCCCATTCGACCGATGCCACCCGCGACATCGCCAAAAAATACGGCGCCATCGTGCTGGACGATAATGGCAAGAACATGGAGGAAGGCAAACGCCTCGCCCTGCGCCATTCCACCGGCGAATTCATCGTCTTTGTGGATGCTGATAACGAGATCACCCACCCAGACTATCTTGAACTGGCGGTGAAAGCCCTCGCCGCCAATCCGCAGGCATTGGGCGTGGAAAGCTATTACCTGCCCTCGCCCAAGATGAGCTCTTTTTGCGCGTACATCACGCATCTGTTGCACATCAGCGACCCTATCGCATGGTTGATGAGTGCCAACCCACAACTTGTCGCGCGCGATGGTGAGACCGAACGCTGGAAATTGCCGGCGGGAACCTATTCCTATCCGCTCGGCGCCAACGGTTTCGTGTATCGCCGCGCCGATCTGCAATCCGCCTCCGCCAACGAAAAATTTCAAGATACGCATGTGGCGATGTACCTGATGAAGCACGGCAAGCCCGAATGGCTGCGGATCCGCGGTCGCGGCGTACATCACTATTACATCCAGACGCTTTGGAAATTCGTGCAGAAACGTCGCCGCGCCACGGTGCATTTTCTGCAGGTACAGGAAGAGATGCCGGTGAACTGGATGAAAGAAAAACCGCCGGTGCCGTTATGGCTGGCGGCAGCTTATTGTGTGACTTTTTGGGGCCCGCTGTGGCATACGCTGCGCGGCATCGTCCGTGACGGCGACAGCCGCTGGCTGTGGCATCTGCTTGCCAGCCCGGCAAGCGTCCTCGGCAATGCGTGGGGTGTCTGGACTTACCGGCGCCGCCGCCATGACAAAGGCCAGGGCGGCAAAAGCCTCGTTGCAGAACTGCAAGTCGAACAAAACCTGAGGCCTGAAAAATAAATCCGCCGCCGTCAGTTCTTCAGGGTGTCATCATGCTGATCCGGTAAAAACGCCGCCCGTTGCCGGCGGGGTCCGCCAAGGTTACCGGCGAACCGGTCCCACCCAAGGTGAGCAGCGGATACCAAGTTTTCAAGTCCGTCGAATATTGCACCGTGTACGTCACCCCCGTGGCAGTATCAAAGGTGAGTTGATACTGGCCATTGACCAGTTTTGCCGGAGTCATAATCCCCAGCGGTATCACGGTCAAGACGGCCGGACTGCTGGTGACGCTGCCGTAGACGTTCGTGATAACCACGGCGTAAGTACCCGCGTTGACGGCGAAGGCATTGGTCACGGTCAGGGTGGCGCTATTGGCCCCGTTCACTTTGGTGCCGTTCAACCGCCATTGATAGGCCAAATTCGGCCAGCCATACGCGCCCACGGCAAAGCTGGCGGCATGACCGTTCGTCACCACCGTCAGCGCCGGCGGCTGGTTGGTGATGGTGGGAAAGCCGATCACCGTCACGCTGGCAACCACGCTCGTCACCGCGCCAGAGGAATTGGTGACCACGACCACATAGCTCCCGGCATCCGCCGGCGCCGAATTGGAAACAACGTAGGAGGCATTGGTGGCCCCGGCGACGGGAACCAGATTTTTCTGCCATTGATACGCCAACGGTGCAGGACCGTTCGCGGTCGCGCTGATCAACAGATTGCTGCCCGCAAAAATTGTCTGGTTCGTGGGGGTGACGCCCACCGTGGGCACCACGCCAAAAGTGGCCACGATGACTTTATTGTTCGTCATCACCACCGTGATGGTGTTGGTCAACGCCACCGCGTCCTGGCTCCAGCCCAGAAATGACACCCCGGGACCATTCGTCGCCTTGAGGATCACGCTGTCCCCGGAATTATAGTAACTGCGCGTCGGGTTGTTCGACACCGACCCGCTGCCCACGATCACCACGCTCAATGAATAACTTCCGGCCGGCACGCTGACAAACAGGGCGCCCACCACCGGATTCGGATTCGTCACCGTCACCGTGGTCGGCGTATTGGTGCCGCTGGCGGCTCCGCTCCATGCGAGCAGATAGCTGCCTGAAACCGGCACCGCTGAAACTTTCAACGCCGTGCCGAAAGGTATCGGGTTGGGTTGGCTGAATGCGACTGTGCCGTTGCCAAGCATATTCGTCGTCACGACCGTTCCGAAGATCGCCTGGATGCTGTTCGGCTGGCTGAAGTTGATGTTTAAAGGATTCGCGTTGCCGCTCGCCCCGCCCTGCCAGCCGATGAAACTCCAGCCGTTGCTGGGCGTGGCCGTCAATGTGATGGGTGCGCCGCTCACATAATTTGTCGCCGCCGAGATGGGATAGCCGTTGGCCGTCACACTGCCGCCGCCGGGTGTGGTCACATTCAGCGGTCCCACGATCTGGATCGCGACCGCCGAAGAAAGGCCCGACTGGCTAAAATCACCGCTCAAGGCCATCGCTTGCACCACAACGGCATTGCTGACGTTAAACGGCCCGCTGTACAACGTTGAATTGATACTGGGTGTGCTGCCATCCAAGGTGTAAAAAACGAACCCGTTTTGAAAGGCGCTCGTGAAACTCACCGTGGCTGAAGTCACCGCCGTCACCGGCCCGGTCGGAACCAGGCCGTTAACTACCACATAGATGGCGCGCACACTCAATACCGCCGGACTGCTGGTCACGCTGCCCGCGCTGTTCGTGATGACCACGTCATAAATCCCCGACTGGCTTAAGGCAACACTGGGCAGATTCAAAATATTATTGGTCGCCGTCGGCAGATTGGTGCCCGATAGCCGCCATTGATAGCTAAACAACTGTGACCCGGTGGGTGCCGCCGCGCTGACAGTAAACGTCGCCAAGGTGCCGGCCAGATTGGTCTGGCCATAGGGCTGGGCGGCGACAAATGGCTTGGAGGGAGGCGGAAAAGGGGTCGCGTTCGTGAATACCGCCAAGTTGCTGAGCCCGCGATTGGCGCTGATCAGATCCACTTTGCCATCCCCGTTCATGTCACCAAATGTCAGGCCGTTAGGGTTCGAGCCGGAGGCGAGTGTCAGGGTGGCCGCGAACACAAAGCCACCGCTGCCGTTATTCGTCAAAACTGTGATTGAATTGTTACCGGTGTTGGCCGATGCCAGATCCGGCCAGCCATCGCCATTCACGTCCATGACCACGACCGACAGCGGATTGGCACCCGTTTGCGGCGTGCCGGAAACGGCGAACTTGCCGGTCCCGTCGTTGGTCAGAACTGAAAGCGTGCTGCTGTTATAATTGGCACAGACCAAGTCTGGATAGCCATCTTTGTTCACATCCGCCACCACCAGCCACTGTGGAGCGGAGCCCACGGGATAATTGGTGGCGGTCACAAATCCGCCGCTCCCGTTGTTCGTCAACACCGTCAGCGTCCCATCCACCGAATTCGCCGAGATCAAATCCATTTTGCCGTCGCCGTTGACATCCGCGGCGGCGACACACCAGGGGTTGTTGCCGACCCCGTTGGTGCTGGAACCGACAAATCCGCCGGCCCCGTTGTTCGTCAACACCGTTACCGTATTGCCGCCGGCGTTGGCGCTGATCAAATCCAGCCGGCCATCGCCGTTCATATCCGCCACTGCCACCCATTCCGGATTGGCACCCACCCCCAGCGTCTTCGAAAGGCCGAAGCCGCCATTTCCATTGTTCGTCAAAACGGTCAGGCTGGCAGAAAAATAGTTGGCGCTGATCAGATCCACCCGGCCATCGCCATTGATATCCGCCGCCGCCGCCATGGAAGGGCTGGAGCCGACCGTCGGCGAAGAGGCCGTCACAAAAAAACCTGTGCCGTCATTTGTTTTGATTGTGAGCGTGGAACCGCCGGCATTCGCTGAGATCAAATCCAGCCGGCCATCTCCGTTCACATCCGCCACCGTGACCCCTTGCGGGCTCGAGCCCACGCCGGGCGTGGAAGAAAGGGCCAGGTTGACTTGTATGAAAAACAGGCGGACATCCAGTATCGCCGGACTGCTCGTGACGCTGCCGGCAGAATTGGTGACCACTACGGTATAGCTGCCCGACTGGTTGGTGGCCAGATTGGACAGGGATAAAGTATTGTTCGTCGCCCCCAACAGATTGGTTCCGCCAAACCGCCATTGATAATTGAACAGTTGCGGCCCGGTGGACGACGCCGCCACGACACTGAAGGCGACGGCCGTGCCGATCAGGTTGGTATGCCCCACCGGCTGGGTCGTGATGAATGGCACAGATGGGGGCCCAAAAGTCGTGCTCGCATTGGTCAAAACAGAAACCCCGTTGTCAAACCGGTTGGCGCTGATCAAGTCCGGTTTGCCATCCCCGTTCACATCCGCCGCCGCGATCCCTTGGGGCCGGTTGCCCACTGTAAACGGGATTGCCGCGCCAAACTTGCCCTTGCCGTCATTGATCAGCACTGAAATTGAAGTGTTGCCGTCATTTGCCGTTGCAATATCCGGCCCGCCATTTCCATCCAGGTCCGTCACCACCACGCAATAAGGATTGGCACCCAGCGGCAGTTGGTAGGTCTCGGAAGTGGCGAATCCGCCGCTCCCGTTGTTCGTCAGCACCGAAACGCTGCTATCACCGTAATTCGCGCAGATCAAATCCATTTTGCCATCCCCGTTCACATCCGCCGCCACGACCGATTCCGGTTGGCTGCCGCACATGTTGGTATTGGCCGGTACAAATTTGCCAAAACCATTATTGGTGAAAACCATCAGCCAGTTGTTATTGCCGTCGGCATAGACCAGATCTTTTTTACCGTCCCCGTTCAGATCTGCCACCGCGACCGATTGAGGATTGCCACCCACGATGAGGGTGCTGGCGGTCGCAAATCCCCCGGTTCCATTGTTGGTCAGCACCGAGAGCGAGCCGCCGCCGGCGTTGGCGGTGATCACATCGATTTTACCATCTCCATTGATGTCCGCTGCCACCACCCATTCGGGATAAGCACCGGCCGGGTAGGTGCCGGAGCTTCCAAAAACGCCGCTTCCGTTGTTCGTCAGCACCGAAACCGAGCCGTCAAAATAGTTCACGCAAACCAGGTCGAGGCTGCCGTCTCCGTTCACATCCGCTGCCGTGACTGCCGTGGGACCGTTTCCGGCATACGGCGAAGATGAAAGCACGTAGCCGCCGCTCCCGTTATTCGTCAGCACTGAAAGCGTGGTATCGCCGGCATTGGCGGTGATCAGGTCCATCTTGCCATCCCCGTTCACATCCGCCGCCGTAATGCCTTGGGGTTGCGAGCCGACGCCGTTCGTCGAGGAAAGGATGAATGAAATCTGTGCCCGGCTGCCCAATGCGAAAAACGTGAGTAGCGCGATGATTATCCCGATTTTTTTCATAAGTTGAATCTCCCCAAAATTTAACCGCTCCTGACACCAAAATCGCAAACTAACGGCGCCTCTACAAGCCAGGCACGTTATGAGCGCCGGCAAAAAGCTGCCATGCGAAGCGGATCATAAAACTCCGCCAAGGCTCATCTCCGGTCACCGCCGGATAAAACTGCCCGCGATAAATTTCTGCGCCAAGGTGCCGAGCCACAGATCATAGAGCCGCAACAACGGATTTTCTTTCGGCAACGGCGCCAGCTTCGCGCCCGTGTGGCTGACCACCACGTGAAAGCTGCCGATGCTGCCGTATTTTGGGCCGCGCACCCATTGGGTATTAAAGTAATTGATGTACTCTTCCCGGTGTTCCAGCCCGGCCGCTTTAAAAGTTTCCACCCACCAAGCCTTGGGCTTCACCGTCTGGTGCAAATCGACGCCGCCGATCACATCCGGCCCGGAAGCGATGCTCATGATCCACAGGCCTTCGGGCGCGAGGTGTTTTTTCACATTCGCGGCCAGCGCGGGAATGTCCTTGGTCGCGATGTGCTCCATGACTTCCCAGCTTGTCACGATGTCAAACTTCAAGGCCTTGACCGGTTCGCCGCCGGTTTCACATTCGATCTGAAAATCACGCGTGATGTCGCAGGTGAATAAAAATTCCGGGATGCTTCGCCATTCCGCCCGGCGAAAACGCCGGGAATAATCGCTGCCTTCCAATCCCATCGCCAGACACCCGGCATCCAGACAATCTTTCACGAAGGCACCGCCGGCACAGCCCATGTCCAAAATCCGCGGCACCGCTTGCGGCGGAAACAAGTTGATCACCTTGGTCAGAAAACGGAGGTTGGTGGAATTGTTCACCCGCGTGCCCCATGGCATCAAATGGTCCGGTGAATCATAGGCCACTTCCCGCTCGGCCTTGACCGTCAATTTCAACGCCGGAACACCGCCAGTTTGGATTGAATGGGTGCTCATATTTTTATCTGATTCAAAATTTAAACCGCGCATCAAACCGCGTCCGTATAAAACCGCACAAAGCTGTCCCAGGCCCGCTTCTCGTTCCAGCCGGAAAATTGTTTCGCCACCGACTCTGAATTCACCCGGTCTAATGGCTCGCTGAAATCCGTCTGCTGCGAAAGCTTCAATTCACAGGTCCAGCCGGTACGCGCTTTCACTTCACTGGCGACGCGTTGGGCAAAAGCCCCCTGCTTTTCCGCATAACCGCTGGGATTCAGTTTACGTAACGGCTCCTTGACGGCAGCGGTGGCAAAGCTTGCATAGGCCATCGCCATCAAATCCACATGGATGTTGTCGCGCACATAATCCGGCGTCTTCACCTCCACCGGCTGGCCGGCTTTCCAATTCTTCATCAGGAACGCCGTAAAACGCGGTTCTTCAAACGGCCCGAACGGATTGGGGATGATGAATTTTCCCAACGGAACGCCCGCCTCCTGGCTATAGTAGCGAAACGCTTGAAAAGTCAGCCCCTTGGACAAACCGTAAGGCGAGAAAGCCCGGCGCGGTTCCGCGCCGATGCCCTCATCATTTTCAAAAACGCTGCCCGTCAATATCACCGGGCAATTGAGCGCCTTCAAAACACCGCGCACGTTCAGCGAATTATTTTGCAGCGCCCGCACTGCATCAAAATCCGCGCTCTTGTAATTCGTCACGTCAGCTGCATGATGGCAAAGCCGGTCAAATTTTTCGGCACCCGCCAGCTTCAGGAAAGCCTCCGAACCAAACGGAGCATTTGGAACCAGCCGGCAGAGCGGGGACAGTAGACCGATGCGCTTCCCGCGCACATCTGTGTACCGGCCGGTTTCGCCGGTCAGCGGACAGATCACTTCATGACCGGCGGCGGCCAGGGTTTTGACAAACCAAAACCCCGTGAACGAACTGGCGCCGGTGAAAAGGATTTTCATGCCGGATCACTTCAAATGGATCTCCGGATTAAAATCCGGCTGGTTCTTGTCCTTGTCGGAGATTACTACTGGTTCCAACGGCCATTGGATTCCGAACTTCGGATCGTTGTAACGGATGCCCCGCTCGCGATCCGGCGCGTAGAATTCCGTGACCAGATAAAACGCCTCAGTATCCGGCTCCAATGTCACAAAACCGTGCGCAAACCCCTGAGGCACATAAAGCATGGTGCGATTTTCCGCCGTCAGTTCAATAGAAAAGTGCTTCAGAAAGGTTGGTGATTCCGGGCGCAGATCAATGATCGCATCAAATAACCCACCGCGCAGGCAGCGGACGATCTTGTCCTCGGCCTTCGGCGCCAGTTGGTAGTGCATTCCGCGCAACGTGCCCTTGTATTTGCTGGCGGAAGTGTTTACCTGCACGATCTTGTGGTTCAGGCCGTGCTGCTGATACTCGCGCTCGCAAAAAAAGCGCGCAAACCAACCGCGGTCATCACCGCGTTTTTCCAGTTCGATGACAAAAGCGCCTTTCAGCGGCGTCTCGGTAAACTTCATAAATTACTTCTTGGTGACGATCTTCTTCTTGATCGCCCGCAACCGCACAAACTGGTCGCCCTCGAAATCCTTCAGGCTGAACTTGTGTTCGCGATATTTCGCCAGCAGTTCTTCCAGCCCGCTTTGCAGGTTGTATTTGAGGTGGAACGTCGGGAACAATGAATACAGCTTGTCGAAATTCACGCGATAATTGCGCGGGTCAGGACCGGTTTCCCCGGTGTAAACAATCTTCGCGCTGGGCACCAGCTTCGCCACGGCATCACCCACATCACGCACCTGGTAGTTCTGCTCGTTGGCGCCGATGTTGACGGCGAGATTATGGATCTTTTCGCGCGGCGCCTCGGCGAACACCACAAACGCACGGGCGATATCGTGGCAATGCACCAGCGGCCGCCACGGCGAACCGTCGCTCATGATGCGGATATCCCCGCGCGCAATCGCGCAGGCGAGCAAATTGTTCGCCACGAGATCGATCCGCAGGTTCGGCGAATAGCCATACGCGGTGGCGTTCCGGAGAAACGCGGGCGAGAAATTCTTGTCCGCCAGCGGCCCGACCTGCTTTTCCGTCTCCACCTTGGAAACAGCGTAGGCGGAAACCGGGTTAAAATTGGCGGTCTCATCCAGATCCAGCTTTTCGCCCATGCCATAGACCGAACAACTCCCGGAGAAAAGATAACGCGGCACGCCCGCTTTTTTGGCGCGGTGCGCCAGTTCGATGGAGCCGTCGCGATTGGTGTCGTATGTCAGCTTTTCATCCAGGTCGCCCATCGGGTCATTGGAGATGGCGGCGAGATGGCAGACACAGTCAAAACCTTCCAAATCCTTCTCGGTCAGGGTGCGAAAATCGGCATTGATTTCGCGGTCGGCGGCGGGCAGTGGTTCCCAGTTGCACCCTTCAAAATAACCAATGTCCACGCCGGTGACATGGTGACCGGCTTCCTTCAACAGTTTGACCAGATGCGGCCCGATGTAGCCGCGGTGTCCAGTGACAAGGATTTTCATCCGGATATATTTGCCGGACTACGGCAATCGGGTCAAAACCTTTTCTAAAATCTTTGCGCCGATGGCCAAGGAGGCCGTGGCGGCGGGCGACGGCGCATTGATGACGTGCAGGATGCCCGGCGCCTCCTCAAAATGAAAATCTTCGATGAGCTTTCCATCCGGCAACATGGCTTGCGCACGGACACCCGCGCTGCCGGGTTCCAGATCGTTTTCGCGGATGTCCGGCACCAGCTTCTGCAACGAGCGGCAGAATTCCGCCTTCGAAAGCGAACGCTGTATCTCGTACCCGCAAAGGCTGGGGTACTTTATCAAAAATTTCCACAAACCGGGATACGTCAACGAACCTGCAAGGTCGCGGAGATTGATGTCCGACCACTTGTAACCCTCACGCGCCAACGCCAGAACCGCATTCGGCCCCGCCTCGATGCCGCCATGTATCAAGCGCGTGAAATGCACGCCCAAAAACGGAAATTTTGGATCCGGCACCGGATAGATCAAATTGCGAACCAGCGATTGCCGCTCCTTTTTGATGACAAAATATTCACCCCGGAACGGGATGATCTTGGCGATCGGTTTCTGCCCTGCAGCCTTGACCAGCCGATCGGCATGCAACCCGCCGCAGGCGATGACAAACTTCGCCTGAAATTCCCCGGCGGACGTTTCAATCGTCCAGCCATCGGCGCCCGAAACCATCTTGTTTACGCGCGTACCCAAGCGGATTTCACCACCCGCACGGCGGATAAGCTCACCGAGTTTTTTACAAACTGCCGGATAATCCACAATGCCTTCCTGCGGCACATGGATGGCCGCAAGACCGGCGGCGTTCGGCTCAATCTCCTTGATCTGCGCCGGTGTCAATTTGCGCAGGCCGGCCAAGCCGTTCGCATTGCCCCGCGTCCATAAATTCTCCAGCCGCTCCAACTCGCCCAGCTCGGTCGCCACCACAATTTTTCCACATTGGTCATGGGCGACGCCATGCGTCCGGCAAAACGCCACCATCTGCTGGAGCCCCTGCACGGCGCATTGTGCCTTGGCGGAACCGGGCTTGTAATAAAGCCCCGCGTGGAGCACGCCGCTATTGTTGCCTGTCTGATGCGCGGCCAGCTTTGGTTCCTTTTCGAGCAGCAAAACTTTTAATTGCGGCCGCGCCTCCAACAGCCGGTAAGCCGTGGCCAGCCCCACGATGCCGCCACCCACGATCACAACCTGAGGCTTCATGTCACTTGAGCCAGGGCGGATTGCCGGATTCCGCCAGTTTGGTCAGTTGTTCACGGTCACGCTGCGTATCCATGCACGCCCAGAAACCGCGATGTTGATGGATGTTCAATTCGCCGTCTCGTGCCAGTTGCACCAGCGGCTCACGCTCAAGGACGCACCCCTCATCTTCGGAAAGGTATTTAAGAAAACTGCGTTGGAAGAAAAAATAGCCGCCATTGATCCAGTGATTTTCCAAGTCCGGCTTTTCGGAAAATTCCACCACACGTTCGCCCTCGATCTTGATTTCGCCAAAACGCGATGGCGGATTCACCCCAAGAACGGTGCCGGTCTTCTTTCCGGACAAATGGTGGCTGAATTCCATGGCGAGATTGGCATCCGTCAATCCATCGCCATAGGTCACGGCAAAATGTTTGGCATCGCCGAGATATTTGCGGGCGGCCTGCGCCACGCGGCTGCCGGTCATATTTTTTTCACCCGTAAATGCCAGCGTGACATCCCAGTCAAGATCCACGCGGGCCTCATGCACGGTGATCTTGTTGGATTTAAGCGCAATCGTGCAATCGTTGTTATGGAGATGAAAATTGCTGAAATAATCCTTCACCACATCGGCCTTGAAACCGAGGCACAACACAAAGCGGCGAAAACCGTGCTTGGCGTATATCGTCATGACGTGCCAGAGGATCGGATGCTCCCCGATGGGCACCATCGGTTTGGGGCGAAATTCCGTCTCCTCCTTGAGCCGCGTACCGAGGCCACCGCACAGGATGAACACCGGGATATCTTTGGTCTTAAGCCGCTGATTCATAAATAAGTTATGGTCTGATGCCTGCCTCGGGTTCATTCAACCGGTAGCGGGCATCCGCATATCATCCTAGAAACGGATGCAGTTGAAAAACCAAAAAAGCGGCCGGAACAGGCTTATTTGGACTTGATGTAATCAAACGACTGCCGTCCCCGGATAAACCCACGCACCATCGCAATGGCGTGATACGCAAACATCAACGACACCGCGAAAGGAATTAACACCACGCGCCAGTCGCGGGTCAACATCGCCCAACGCGCGTAATAAATGGAAAGCAACAACATGAGCCCGGCGGCATACAGCGAAACCGGCGGAATAAAAAGTCCGATCAGCAGCAACAATTTTAAAAGATCAACCCCGATGATCATCCAAGCCCGGCGAATAAAGTTCAGCGAAAAGCAATATTTGCGAAACAAGGCGCCAGAGCCTTCACCCTGCTGAAAATGCTTCCGCAACGCCGAGTTAAACTTGGCCCCCGGAGGATGTTGGTGCGCATGGATCACCAGAATGTCAGAACACGTGTACTTGCCGATGGCACATAACAGTTCAATCATATCGGCATCTTCCGCCGATGAGAAAAAACGCGCCTCGTCAAAACCGCCAACCTTTTCGAGCGCATCCCGTCGTATCAGGTCAAACTTGCCCATCAAGGCATGCGCCGGCCTTGCATGACGAAATTGAGAAGAAGTCACCCGGTCCCAAAAACTCATCACATCCCAGTCACCCTGCGGAATGTCATTCAACGGCAACACCGCCAGTGCACCCTCCCGTTCGAGCCAATCTACTGCCCGGATCATGGCATCGTCATCCGCCGGATAGCAGTCCGAATGCATGTTGAAAATGTATGGCGACCGAGCCGCCTTCCAGCCGAGATTATACGCCTGCGCCAACCCGCGCCCCGGGTGAAAAATTTCGATAATATCCCACTTAGCGGCCAGCGGATGGTTACGGATAACCTCAAGGGAATCATCATCGCGCATATCGCAAACGAAAATGATCTCACAGCGCCCCGGGACCTTCTGGCGGAGCAAAGCATCCAGCGAGCGTCCGACCGTGGCGCGGCATTTACGGACGGGCATGACGACGGTCGCCCAGGGAATCAGACTGGAAATTTTGCATCCCAGGAATTTGACTAGTGGCATATTTGTTTCTGTTCAACTAGGGTGTGAACATCTGTCACGGCTACCGAGAGGTGGGAAGAGTTGGCCCATTATTTTTTTGCTGTAAAAAAAAGCCAAAATAGTAGGTTTAAAAGGCCTAAGGCCAAGCCAAGCCAAGCCAATATTCGCCCGCTGGAGTCTTGCGCCCCCTGCGACACGACGGGCGCAACTCCGGGTGTGGTCGCTAAGATTTCGCGCATCACACAGACAGCCGCCCCCATGCTGTGAGTATGGCTGATGCTAAGGTCACAATTGGGTATGCCCAAACGCCGTTTATCGCGAAGGATGGCCAAGAAAGGACGCCCTTGGACGTCATGCAGAATTTCTAGATCAAGCGGGTGGAGACCAAAAAACTCCGGGCTGCATTTCCGGGCGGCTTCTTTGGCGCACCAAAGGCCGCAAAAAGATGTCCGTGGATCCGCCTGCCGCTGACAATACGCGATTTCTACCGGCGTAAAATTTTCGACATAAAACGGCTCGCTCCAAAAATCCGCTGCCACCGGCAATTCATCCAGCGACTCGATGTCTATGCCCACACCTGCACCGGACATCGGCAAATTTTTCATCAAGCTGACGGATGCTGGAACAGCAGGGGCGACGGTGGCTGAGGCACCCGCAGAAACCGGCGCTACGACCAACCCAAGTAGTTCCCTAAATGTTTTGGCCGTAAAGGCGGACGGCAAATCAGCACCCGCCATCCGCTTAATGGCGGCGTGGAAGGTCGCCCGGCCTATGGAAGCATTGAGTCGCTCCAATGGGAATGGGAAATCTTCCGTTACAGTGGCTTCGGACACGTTAAAAAAACGCGCGACGACGGAACGGATCTTATCTTTATCGGTCATGATTAATATCCAGAAAAGCAATGGCTGCAGATATGGCCCGGCGGTTCGACGCTGGCGACAAGAAAAGCTTGTATGGCCCGCAATTCACCGACGGTCTGAAGGCATCGCGAGCAAAACGCCTGTTCCGCGGGTGCCGCCACCGTGAGTGACATGGCATGGCCGACAAGGCGTGCGCTCAATTCAGCCAAAAATCCCGCCACGCCCTTGCCGCTGTTCAGCCGGTGATCGAAAGCGCAACTCAACATGAATCCGCCAGCCGGAGAGATCTCCCCGCCGATCCCCAAAATGGCCGCCTGCCGGGAATTGATTAGCGGCTCAAAAGTAAGCACCCCTGTTTGCGCCAAGTCCGTGATCGTGAAAGTCGAACCGACGATCTCCTTCACCGCCAAGCTGTCCGTAGCGTATTTGACCAGCAGGTCTTCCACCTTTTCTGCCAGCGCAGCGAAGCTCAGATTTTCCGCCTCGCGCACCACGAGCACCTTCAAGCCGCGCCCCATGTCCACCGCAAAACCGATGTGGACATGGCGATAAACAAAGGCCGCTCCCTCTGTGTAAAAAGCGTTCAAGGTTGGGAACTTTTTCAGCAGCTTCACCAGCTCGAATAAAATCACTACAAGTCTTTGAACCGGAGGGCTTTGACGGACGCAAGATTCCTGCAACCCAACTGCCGGGCAAAAATAATATACCGTGCTTTTTAAAACCTCGCGGTCAACGGCAGAAAGCTCGCGGTTTTCCACCTGCTTTGAACGTTCCAACGGGATGAGATCGCCAAGCTCTTCCATGCTTTTTTTGGGCGCGGGAATTTCCGGCGGCGGCGCGGGCGGTGTTGCCAGTGCCTTTTTGTCCTTGCTGATTGCTCCGAGCTTTTCTCGGACATCTGACTCTTTCACCATGCTCATGCCGGCAAAAACGGAAAGATCCAATCTGTTTGCCGCCATCAATTCCTGCGCCCGCTTGCTGATCATAGGCCCACCGACGCCGGGCACCGCAATTTCGACAGGAGCAACGGGGGTTTTGATGAGTGTTGCAGCAGCCCGGGCGGAAAGCTCATCGGCGTAGATCCGGAACAAGTCTCCACCTACCGGCACCTCATCGCCCTCCGAAAGGGTATATACGACAAGGCCATCCGTCGGCGTGGTCACCGGAAAAGTCGTCTTAGTCGTCTCCAACTCTACCACAGCGTCACCCTGCTTCACCTTGCTGCCGGAAGAAACTTTCCAATCCACGATCTTGGCGGTAGGATCATTTACATTTTCAAACGGAACTTTGACAAGAATCACTTCGTTCATGTTCGGGTTAGGCTGACAATGCGTTCACGGATCTTGGCGGCACTGGGCAGGGCGATTTTTTCCAGTTCACGAGAACAAGGAATGGGATGCGACTCCGCATGGACGCGCCCCGTGACGATAGCCCTCCCTTTCAATTGTTCGCAGCAGGCGGCGATGACTTCAGCGCCAAATCCCGAAAAACCCTGCCCTTCCTCGACCACCAGCAACCGCCCAGTTTTGGCCACGGATTCCACAATAGATTGGACGTCCAATGGGTAGATCATCGTTGGCACCAAAACCTCGACCTGAATCTCATCCTCAATGAACGCGTCTCTGACTGCAGCTTCAACATCTTCAACCATGCCACCATAAGTCACCACCGTGAGATCCGCAGTGCCAGTGGCCGGCAGTTTTAGCATGGGAAAATCAGCGCCGCTTTCAAGCCAGCGGCGACCATCCAAGGCTTGTTGATGCATGTGTAATGAATAAAGCAGCTTGTTTTCAATCAACAGGCAGGGATGGTTTATTTTCGCATGAATGCGTTCCAAGAGAAGTTCCGGGTCAAACACCGAGTTTAGTGCAGCTATACTCAAGCCAGGAGTGCCAAAAAAGTGTTTTTCCAAGCTCTGACTGTGCGTGGCACCGTAGCCACGCTTACCGCCCATGGCAGCCCGAAGGATCACCGGCACTTCCACCTGCCCGTTGTACATGTAGGAAAATTTGCTGCTTTGATTGACCAGTTGGTCGGCCGCCAACATCACAAAATCGCCAAACATGATTTCCACCACTGGCCGCAACCCCGCCAGCGCCAAACCATTGCCAAAACCTGTGATAGCCGCCTCGCTAATGGGCGTATTTCTCACCCGGCCAGGAAATTCCGTACTTAAACCTTTAGTCGCCTTAAAAGCGCCGCCGTAGGGATCTTCTATGTCTTCGCCCAACAAAATCACCCGGTCGTCCCGCGTCAGCAATTTCTGCAGGCCACTGCGAATGCGTTCGACCACTCGATTCGATATGCTGATGGCAGGCACCTCCCACCATTGAGATGAGATTTTTTGGGTTGGCGACACCATTTCCGTAAATGCCTTGACTGGAGCATTCTCCAAAGACTTTAAAGCCTTGTTTAGCTCCTGCGCGCAATTCTGGCGGACTTGCTGAGCCGCTTCCGGATTCGCTTTTTCGAAAATCCGCATGGGGTCGCGTTCGAGGAACTTGTTGATTTCTTCGGAGGTACGGTTGTCATCACCCTTAGAATGAGCCTTCAGACGGTAGCAATCGATGCACAACGCGACCGGAACGCCATGTTCGCGTGCAAATTGCACTGCTTGTTTAGCGGTTGAAAAAAGTCCGATTTCGTCCCAAATGGAAGTCTCACAATATTTCCAACCAAACGCCTCGAATCGGCCGCGAATTTCCCCTGCGATAGTGGTGCTGGTGTCTGTGCTTTGTGCGTAGCCGTTTTTTTCCAAAACAACAACCAATGGCACCTTCCATTTTGAAGCCAAATTCAATGTCTCATAAATGACACCTTGGCCCAAGGTACCATCGCCGATGAATGCGACGACCACAGCCTTTTCGTCGACGAATTGCTTCAGCGCCATTGCGCAACCTGCTGCAATGGGCACACCGCCACCTTGAACACCGTTACTTAAAAAGCGTTCTCGAAAAACATGCTGACTACCACCGCGTCCGGCACAAATACCTTGAGGCAAACCCATGATTTCCGCCAACAGCCCCTCCACTTCTCCAAACCGCGCCAGATAATGGCCATGGCACCGATGATTGCTGAAAATCCAGTCGTTTTTTTCTAGGGCATCAATCACCGCTAACGCACAGAGTTCTTGCCCAATGCAGGTGTGTACAGTACCCGAAAGCTTCCCTTCGGAAAACATCTGTAACAACAGCTCTTCGAACTGTCGGATGCCAGCGGCACGTTTGTAAAGCGCGGTGTCCATCAAATTAGCAGGGTGGCCTTTTACTGTTTAGCAAGCAAGCGCAATAACCGCGCCGGCGAACCGGAAATGACGGCGCCATCCGGAAACGAACGTGTCACCACCGAATTTGCGCCCACTATACAATTTGTCCCAAGTTCCACGCCCGCCATTATGACGACACCGCATCCAATGTAACACCTGTCACTAATTTTGACCGGTAGGGGAGTTGTTATCCCGCTAGTCACGGGATTGACACCCCAACCAGTGGCATGAGTCTGATCCATGATTGTGACTCTGAATGAAATAAGGCAAGCAGATCCAATGCGCACGGAATCATGCGAGGCAATGACAAATTCGTTTCCGATCTCTGTTCCAGAACCGATATGGATTTTAGCTTTCCGGTTGTTCAATGGCAGATAAAACCAACCTCGCTTGCCCAAGCGCACGTTGTTGCCGAGTTCTAAATTCTGTAGATTGCCCAACGGCCACTCGATCCCCTGACCAACACGCACATCACAGCCCGTTCGCAACCCAAGACAGCGCGGAAGCAATAGACGCAAGCCGCTCAAAAAAAACAGCCAAGCACCATGAACTCTGCGCAAAAAATTTAAAATCATATTTTAATTGGGCGGGGCAGAAAACGGCTCCGCCTTGATCGTCAAACCCCTCTCAATGGCGTCCCACATACATTGGGCGCGAACATTCCAATCCCATTCCAAACCAGCAGCCAGCGCCTCCTTGCTCGTCACGCTGTAAAGTTCTGTGTCAACCAATAAACGATTGATACAGTCAGCAAACCCTCCTATATCTCCCTGCGGCACTTTCAGCCATCCACGCGGATAATACGTCCGTAAAGCCGGCAAATCAAACGCCACACCCGGCAATCCGCAACACAACGCTTCCGCCGCCGCCATGCCGCCGCTGTCATAAACCGCCGGATGAACGACCACCCGGCTC
>DASZCA010000495.1:0-14721 GCA_035943555.1 Verrucomicrobiia bacterium | reverse complement strand
TTTCATGTTTGAAAATCTGGCGCAATCTTTTGCGCGCAAAGCCTATATCTGCCCGCACCCAACCAACAAGCCCAAACGTGAGCAGAAATTATTTTTCTACGGCTGGCTTTTGGAAGTTGCCATAACGCAAGGCGAGTACCGGCAGGACCAGCAGGTTCAACAAGGTGGAAGTCACCAAGCCCCCAAGGATGACAATCGCCATGGGCCCCTCGATCTCGCGCCCGGCCTCCCCGCTGCCCAGCGCGAGCGGCAACAGGCCGAGTGCGGTGACCAGCGCAGTCATCAGGATGGGAATGAGCCGCTCCGTCGCGCCCCGAATGGCGGTTTCGAGATTCCACGGCAATTGTTCCACGGTCACCAGATGCTCGAAGTGCGAGATCATCATTATGGAATTGCGCATGGTGATGCCGAACAAGGTGACAAAACCCACCAGCGTGCCGAGCGAAAGTGAGCCCTGACCATTCTCGCCAAAATAACCCACGATAAAAATCGCGAGCACGCCGCCGACGAGAGCGAACGGCAGATTCGCCAGCACCAGCAGCAGATGTCCGGCTTTGCGGAAAACAATGGCGAGCAGCACGATGATTCCTGCCGCGGCGGCGAGTGAATGTAGCAGCAATTCATTGCGCGCTTGCTTCTGTTCCTGCGCGGCGCCGCTGAATACGGCATAAACACCTGCTGGAAATTTTACCTGGGCTGCAATCTGTTTTTGCGCGTCGGCCACGAACGACTGCACATCGCGCCCGGCGGGATTGCAGGTGATGGTCTGCCGCCGCCGCGCACCGTCATGCAGAATGGCATAGCGTCCGGTGGTCAGGTAGATGTCCGCCAATTGCTTCAAGGGCAGCCGCAGGCCTTGCGGATTGCTCACCAGCAAGTCACCGATGCTTTCCGGTTGCTGCCGGGCGGAGGGCTCAAGAATCACCGCCACATCAAAAACTTTGTCGCCCTCGTAAGTTTGCGCGACGATATCGCCCTGATACGCGGTGCGGACGGCTTCCAAAACTTCGACTGGCCGGAAGCCAAATTGGGTCAGGCGGTCACGTCGCAATTGGATCATCATGCGGGGCGCGCCGGGCGGGGCGGAAACTTGCACGTCTGCCGCGCCGGGAACCTTGTTGAGCGCCGCCGCGACTTCGTTCGCCTTGTTGTCGAGCACATCCAAGTCGTCGCCAAAGATGTTCACGACCACGGCGGCCGTTTCGCCGGAGATAGTTTCGCCGATGCGGTCGCCCAGAAAGGTCAGCACTTCAGTTTCGAGGCCGGGGTATTTTGCCAGCAGATCGCGGATTTCATTCTGAACCTTTTCCTGATCTTCACCGGCGGTTGGCTTAAGTTCGACGTGCATTTCGCCGCGATGGCTGCCCCAGGTGTCTTCGCCGCCTTCCGCACGGCCCATCTGTTCCTCAACGCTTTTGACCTCGGGAATCTTCAGGAGATCCGCTGAAATTTGCGCGCCCAGCCGCTTCATCTCCGGCAACGAGGTGCCGGGGGCCATTGTGATGCCGATGACAAAATGGCCTTCGCGAAAATCGGGCAAAAATTCACCGCCGAAGAACGGTAGCGTGGCCAGCGCCGCGATGAAAGCGACCAGCGCAATGGCGATGATGGCTTTCGGCCACCGGCTGATTTTTCCCAGCGTGTCGTGATGAAGCGATTTCAAACGCCGAAGATAGCGAGGTTCTTCGTGAAGCTTGGCGCGTGACAACAATGCAAAACAGAGCGCGGGCGTGACGGTCAACGCAACGACCAGTGATGCCATGTTGGCCAGGATGAAGGCGACGCCCAGCGGCATGAAAAACCGGCCCTGCAATCCGCTCATCGTCAGGACCGGCACGAAAACCATCGCCACGACGAACGTGGCATAGACGACGGAATTGCGAACTTCGAGGGTGGCGTCCAATACCACGTGAAACAGCGGGCGCGGTGAGGTCAGCGCCGCATTTTTACGCAAACGCCGGAGAATGTTTTCCACGGTGATGATGGCGTCATCCACCACCACGCCAAGGACGGCGGCGAGACCGCCGAGCGTCATGGTGTTGAGCGTGACACCCATGCGATCCAGCACGACGACCGCCGCCAGCAATGATAACGGGATGGCAGTGAAGGAAATCACCGCCGTCCGCAGATCCAGCAGAAACAAAAACAAGACCACCGCTACCAGCACCGCGCCCAGCAGAAGTGATGTTTTCATGTTGTGGATCGCGATCTCGATGAATGTGGCCGGACGATGTAGCGCGGGCGTGTACTCGACGCCGGCGGAGGCGAAGACGGGCTTCAACTCTTCCAGCGCAGCTTCAACGGCGCGGGTGACCTCCATGGTATTCGCGCCAAACTGGCTCGCGGTGGTCATCAGCACGCCGGGTTTGCCATTGATGAGCGCGTCGCCAAATTGCGGTTCGCCAGCCTCGACCACATCCGCCACATCACGCAGGCGGATGCTGCGGCCATCGCGCTGGGTGACAACGATTTCGCCGAGCTGTTCGGCCGTGAGTGACTGGCCTTCGGTCTGGAGCACAAGGCGTTGCGCCGCCGTTTCCACAAAACCGGCACCGCGCACACCGGTCGCCGCCGTGGCGGCGCTCGAAACATCTTGGACGGAAATGTCATATGCCAGTAACCGGTCCGGTTTGATCTGAACCTGCAACTGGCGCACCTCGCCGCCGAAAACTTTTACGGCAGCCACGCCGGGAACGGACAGCATGCGCGGCCGTACCGTCCAGTCGGCAAACGTGCGCAAGGCCATCGGCGATATTTTTTCCGAGGTCAGGCCGAACTTCAGCAGGTCCATGGTGGAAGAAGTAAGTGGCTCCATGGTAGGCGGATGAACACCCACCGGCAGCTCGCCGCCGACCTGGGCGAGACGTTCCGACAACATCTGCCGTGCGATATGGATATCTGTGCCTTCCTTAAAGACGGCGGTGACGACCGAGAGGCCTTGGATGGACTCTGAGCGGATCGATTCCAGGTCACCCGCGCCATTCAGCGCGCTTTCGACCGGCCGCGTCACGAGCGATTCGACCTGTTCAGGCGCGAGGCCGGGCGCTTCCGTCTGCACCGTGGCCTGTGGTTGGACGAATTCGGGGAACACGTCGAGCTTGGCCCGCGACGTGACGAACAGCCCGTAACAAATGAAACCAATCGCCAGCGTGATGACCACGCCACGCGAGCTCAAAGCCAGTTCAACAAATCTTCGCAGCATGTTAATCGCGCGCTCCGGTGTTGAAACCGCCGCCGCTCAATTCAGCGGAAAGCACCGTTTGGGCGCCGGCGGTGATGATGAGATTGGTGGCAGATAGATTTTCTGAAACAAACCAGCCGCCATCTGTCAGCCGGTCCAGTGGGACTTCGACGCGCACAAATTGATTTGTGCCGGTCTGCTCGTAAGTCCACCCCTTGCCATCGTGACGGACAATGGCGTTTTTGGGAACCACCACGCCGGCGACCGGCTCACCGGAAATCCGCAGATAACCCGTGACCGCCGTGCCCGCCGGAATCGACCGGTTTTTGACGAGAAAGAAATAACTGCGAGTTTGGGTCTGAGGATTTACGCCATCCGTAGCGCCGGAGAAATCACCGGTCACCGGCTTGGTTTCATCTGTCAAGGCAATGATCCGCGCCGAAGCAGGCGGGGATGACAATGTTTCCCCTGCGGGCAAATCAATCCGCACCAGCGCGGTCGTGCCATCAGCAATTGATGTTTGAATTTCTGCGAGTTCGCCATCCGTCGCCAGCGCCGAGCCCCAGTCCTGTTTGAACTTCACCACGGCAGATTGCAGGGCGAGGGAATCGCGCCGGGCATCGCCGGTGGCGGCCTCCAGCGTGTGGGCGGAAACATTGTCCGTCAGTGTTTTCAGCCGTTCCAGTTCTTTGCCGGAAACATCGGCGGCGGCGCGGGCGGTTTCCAGATTCATCAGCGCGGATGACAGGGTCGCGGGATCGATGACTACGCCATAACCTTTCACCTCCGGCTGCCACTGCGCCGCCGCCGGTGATTCAATTTTTAAACCGATCCGCTGTTGCGTTTCCGCGTCCATGGTCACGCCCGCCTTGGGTTGTGCATCCGGCTTGTCAGTGGCGTCAGCAGGTTTGTCAGTGGCGGGCTTGGAACAGCCGGCCAATCCGAGCGTGAATGCCGCCGTCAGCGGAAAAATGATATGGGGGACGAATTTCATGGATGTGATGCCTTGGCGTTCGGGGTGGTGGAAATGTTGGCGATGACGGCGGCAAGATCATCCGCCGGGCTTTGCAAGGCGTCTTCCAAGGCGCCAAGGGCGGTTTGCGCCTGCGCCTCGCTGTCGAGCTGTGCCAGTTGGGTGGAAGTAAATTCAATTTCCGCGGCCGCCTGATCCATTTTGGTCGCGGCGCCGGCCGTCACTTGTGACGCCACGGATTGATGCTGGCGTTCGGCGGCCATGAGCAGTTCGCCCGATGTCTTCATTTGCACTTGTGCGCTTTGCCAGCCGGCCACGGCACGGTCGATTTCACCAATAACTTTGGATTGCAGCTCCACAAATTTCGCGGCGGACAGCTTTCGCCGCGCGGCGGCCTCGGCGATCGGCCCTTGATTTTGATCGAGAATCGGCAACTCCAAGGTCAGTCCCAGGCTCCATTGGTTGTCGCCCGCGTTGCCGTTGTTCCACGCGTAACCCGGTCCAAAATGCAGGTCGGGATATTGTTTCGCGATCTCGAGCCGCAAATCGGCTTCCGCCGCCGCGTAATCAGCCAGCGCAGCGAGGACGTCTGCCCGCGACCGCAACGCAACCCGGCGCGCCTCGGCCGAAGTCAGCGTATCAAGATCAGCGGCTGGCAAATGGAAATCTAACGCCACATCATCCAAGGCGGCGGTGCTTAAACCGATTGATTCCGCCAGCCGCGAGCGCGCCTCGGATTTTTTTGACCGGGCATCACCCAGGTCCATCTGGATCTTGTTCAACGCGATCTGCGCCGTCGTGAGCTCGGGCCGCGAGATCTCGCCCGCGTCAAAACTTCCCTGTTGCAATCGCACCATCTGCTGTTGGGCGTTGAATTGCTTTTGCAGCAAATCCATCCGGCGCGTGGCCGTGTTGAAATCCAGCAATGCGGAGCGGACGCCGCTGCGGATTTGCCACACGGCGGAGACAAAATCCCAACGGGCGGATTCGGACATTTTTTCCGCCTCCGCGATGCGCTTGCTGCGTTTGCCGGCGGTCTCGATCGGCACATCAAACGTCACCGGCACCAGCCACGGGCTGTAATTGCCGGGGATTTGCGAATCGTAGCCCGGCGTCAGCGAAACCGATGGATTAGGCCGCGTGCCCGCCGTCTTGGTGCCGGCCGCCGTGACCAGCCATTGCGCCCGCGCGACTTCCAGACTGGGATGAAAGTAAAACGCCGCCAGCGTGAGCGAATTTAAATTCCACTGTTTCAACGGCCAGATATCCGGCGTGGGATGGGAATTAGTGCTGATGAACTGCTTGAGCCCCGCATCATCCAGCCGTCGTGATTCCAGCAACGCGGCGGATTTTTCCGGCGAGAGCGGGTGCGGTCGGTAATGCACACAACCGGAACCGGCGAGCAGGATCATTCCCAAGATGAGCGGCCAAAATTTCATGCGATCGGCAGTTGCAGGGTGACAATGGTGGATTGGGCGGGCGCGGACGAGATTTGAATTTTCCCGCCGTGGGCGGACGCGATCCACTGCGCGATGCTCAGGCCGAGGCCGCAGCCTTCGACGGCATCGCCGTGCGCCGCGTCGCCACGAAAGAAACGGTCAAAAACGCGCGGCAGGACTTCCGGCGGAATGCCCGCACCGGTATTGGTGATGAAAAATTTCGCCGATTCACCTTCACCACGCAGATTCATCGTCACGATACCCTTGGGTTTGTTGTATTTGACTGCGTTATCGGCCAGGTTCAGCAGCAATTGCCGGAGACGATGCCGGTCACCCCGCACGGAAATTTCCTCGCAAGTTTCCAAGGCGACCTTGATGCCCTGCGGTTCGGCCAGAATCTGCAAGTCGGCAAAATTATCACGCACCAATTCATCCAGGCGGACGGTTTCCAGGTTCAATTTGACCTGCCCCGCATCCGCCTTGGCCAGCAAGGTCAGACCATCCACGATATGGGTGAGGCGGCGAAGTTCGTCCAACTGGCTGACCGCCCGGTCGCGTTCGGCGACCGAAAGCGAATCATCCCGCAATGCAGTTTCGGTTTCACCGCGCAGCACGGTGAGCGGGGTTTTCAACTCGTGCGAGGCGTGCAGGGTAAATTCGCGGATGCGGTTGAAAGAATCATCCAAGCGCGCTAGCATGGAATTGAAAACTTCCGTGAGCCGGTCCAGTTCATCGCCGTTATTCGTGCGCGTGAGGCGTTCGCCCAAGTTTTGGGCGGTGATTTTTTCCGTGGCATCGGTCAAGGCCACCACCGGCGCCAAGGCGCGACGCGTAAGCCACCAGCCGCCCAGCACGCCCACGACCACAGCGGTGCCACCGTAAAAGACAATGATCTGCGTGATGTCCAATCCCGCATCGTCATCCACCAAATCGCCCCCATGTTTGGCCATCTTGTCACGCTGTTCGACGACGAGCTCGAAATACATCGAGATGCCGATGATCAGCAAGGAAATGGAGAAAATCGCCGCATACCAGATGGTGAGACGCGTGCGGATGGTCATGGCGTCTCCCTCAAAACATAACCGCTGCCGCGCACGGTGTGCAGCAGCTTGGGCTCGAAACCGGCGTCAACTTTTTCACGCACCCGGCGGACATAGACATCCACGAGATTGGTGCCGGGATCGAAATGATAGTCCCAAACTTTTTCAAGGATCATCATGCGCCCGCACAGCCGGCCGGCGGAACGCATGAGAAATTCCAGCAGGCGATACTCGCGCGCGGTCAGATCAATTTCTTTCCCGCCGCGCTGGGCCTTGTGCGTGAGCGTATCGAGCGTGAGATCGGCCACGCGCAGGGTGGTGGATTTGTTTTCCGTGCTGCGCCGGGTGAGGGCACGCACCCGGGCGACAAGTTCGGTCAATTCAAACGGCTTGGGGAGGTAATCGTCCGCGCCGGCATTCAGGCCTTCGACGCGCTCGTTCACCTCGCCGCGCGCGGAGAGCAGCAGCACAGGCGCGGTGTTTTTCCTTTCGCGCAACTGGCGCAGCACGCTTAAACCATCGCGGCCGGGCAACATGATGTCGAGCACCAGCACGTCGAACGGCGTGGCGCTGGCGGCGGCGAGGGCCTCATCGCCATCATGGCAGACGTCCACGGCAAAACCTTCCGTCACCAACGCCTTGCGGATGAAGGAGGCCGTTTTTTTTTCGTCTTCGACGACGAGGATGCGCATGATCAAAGGTTAGTTAAATGCGGGGTATCGACGAGGTTTTAATCCGCCGGTCCGCCCGAGGCGAGGTTCACCAAGTCCTTGTAAGCCTCATCAAATGCCTTGGCGTTCACCGGATCCATGGCATACGGGCCAAGTTCTTCGATCAGCCGGATCCGGTTCAAAATCAATGGCATGTCCTGCGCACCGGGATGCTTCGGGTCGGACAGGCCGTCCTCGTTCAAGTCCTCGATCAAATCTTTCCGTTCTTCCGCCGGCAGGTTCGGGTCGTTGATGGCCGTCGCCCAATACTGCTCGGCTTCCGGATCGGCGCCGACCAGGCTCAAAGCGGTGCGGGCATCCGGGTCTTGAGCCGGTGCTTTGCCAGTTGCGACATTGCCAATGGATTGATTTTGCAACGATGGTTGGTTGGAAGATTTCCCCGCTTTTACGGCTGGTTCGCCGATCTTTTCGGGCACGGAGATTTCCGGTGCCGTGGCGGGTGCGACTTCGGCGGAAACCAGAGGAGACGGACTGGTGATCTGCGCGAGCGGGAGTTTGGCCGGCTGTGAATGGTGGCCGACCAGCAACACTCCGGCCAGAATACCAGCACAGACCAAAAACACACCCGGGAGGTATTTTGATTTCATAAAGTGAAGCGTTGAACCGGAGTGTGAGGGCCGGGCGGTTTTTACCGCCCGGCCCGAAGTTTAAATCAGTTGATCAATCCTTGTCATCCTTTTCGCCTTTTTCCTTTTTCTCTTTTTTGGCGTCCTCGGCGGCTTCCTTGGCCTGGTCTTCGGGGGTTTCCGTGTCCACGCTGACCACGTCGCCGGTGATGGCGTCCACGGCGACTTCCTTGATGTCCTTGGAATCGGGCGTGGAGATGTCAAAGGACCAGATAAGCTTGCCCTTTTCCTTTTCCAGTTCGCCTTCCTTCACGGTGCCGCCGGGAACTTTGGCCAGTGCCGAAGCCTGGGCGGCGTCCTTGGAGATCTTGGCTTGGGACAGGAGCCTGGCTTCCTTGCCTTCACCGCCCTTTTCACATTTTTCGCATTCGCAGCCGGTAAGCAACCCGGCGGCGAGCACCGCACTGACGATCATTTTGATGTTCATGGATTTGATTTTGTTAATATGTTGTTTGTATGTTGAACGGACATTAAACGAAACGGAGATGAAGGTTCAATAAACGGCATATGACAGTTTTGTCATTTGCCGGACCTTGGAAACAGTTGGGTCGTACTCGGCGGTTGAGAAATGCCGGTTTGAATGCGATGCTGTCGGTTCATGAGCGTCAAAGTAAAGATCTGCGGCATCACCAGCGCGGCCGACGGCCAGATGGCTGCCGAGGCGGGCGCGGACATGATCGGGCTGATGTTTTACGAGCAAAGTCCGCGGCACATCACGCTGCCGCAGGCGGCGGAGATTTCCCGCGCGTTGTCGCCCTACGTTTTGCGCGTGGGCGTGTTTGTGAACCCCGATGAAGAACTGGTGATGCGCGCGATCAATGAGTGCGGTCTGAATCTGCTGCAATTTCATGGCGATGAGCCTTCCGGTTTTTGCACGCAATTCGGCGTCATGAGCGTGAAAGCTTTGCGCGTGCGCGATGCGGCGTCCATCCAGGCGCTGGAAAATTACGAGACCGACGCCTTTTTGCTGGATGCGTATTCCAAGAGCGGCCTGGGCGGTACGGGTGAAAAATTCAACTGGGACCTGGCCCTCGAGGCGCAAAAGTTCAACAAACCCATCTTTCTTGCCGGCGGATTGACGCCGGAAAATGTCGAGGACGCGGTAAAACGCGTGCGGCCTTTTGCCGTGGATGTTTCAAGCGGCGTGGAATTTGCGCCGGGGAAAAAAGCTGCCGCCAAGGTGCGGGCATTCATCGCCGCCGCCAAGCAGGCCAGCAGAGCCGGTGCTTAAAAACGATTCTGAAAAATCAACCGAGCAGAAACGCCTCGAGTTGCGTGGCGCGGATGACATTGCGCACGGAGGCGGACACGTTGGAGAACGTGAGGCTGACATTGTTCCGCTTCAAATTTTTCTTGAACCGCACCATCAGGCCGATGCCCGTGCTGTCCACGAAGGTCACGCGCGAAAGATCGATGACCACGTTCATGCCCGGAGAAACCTGGGCGAGTTCGGATTCGGTGTAAGCGCCGAGTTCCACGGCATTGAGCGTCGTGATCTCACCGGCCCAACGGATGGACAGTTCCTTTTCCGTGACCCCGCTCGTGACCGGCGCGGCGCCTTCGGAGCTTTCCATCAGGATGCGCGCACTGGTGAGGCTGGCTTGCACGGTAAAAAATTCCTCCAGCTTCATCAGCTTCAACGCGTTTTCCACGGGCGGCCGCGGGGCGATGAGGATGAACTGCCGGTTCAACTCCCGGGCGCGCTTGCGGAGCCGGATCAAAATGCCCACGCCCGTGCTGTCCGTGAACGTGGTTTCTGAAAGATCGAACATGACATGGCCGCTTTCCACGGCGCGCTGCCATTCCGTCTGTGCCGTCTGCACGCTGGCGGCATCCAGCCGGGCGGGTGCGCGGATGACGAGGTTGCCGTGCGGATCGGGCATGACATCGGCCTGCGCGGGTGGCGCCGTTTTTTTCTTGGAACGCAGCCGCCACCATTGCTTGAGCACGGCGGTGATGAATTTCCAGGACTTGATGCTGCCTTTTTTTGGCGCCTTGCCTTCACCGGTGAGAAAATTGAAGTTCAACCCCGCGCCCAGCACGAACGGCACGCCGGCTTCGCGGTAGTTCATGTTGATCCATTTTTCCTGCATCGGGCAACCGAAGGCCACCAGCAAAATGTCCGGCTTCGCCTCGCGGATGCGGCGCAGGATGCCATTGTTGTCCATCTCCAGCAGCGGTTTGATCTCCGGTTGAAAGGTGCCAACGAGTTGCAGTTTCGGTTGCCGGGCGCGGATCTTTTGCGCCGCCGCCTCGTCTCCGCCGAGCAGGAAAACGCGCCAGCCTTTTTGTTCCGCGAGCACAAGCAGTTGGGGGATCAGGTTGGGCACCGTGACGCATTCGGACAACGGATTGCCCAGCATCTTCGAAGCCCACACGACGAGGTTTTCCTCCGCCAAGATGAGATGTGCGTCAAACAGGATGCGACGTAATTCGACGTCCACCTGCGACGCGATCAAAAAATCCACGCCGACGGTCGTGGCGTAATGCGGATAGCGCGACTCGATCATCTGGGCCGCGAGCGAGCATGTCTCGGCCAACGTGATGTTGTCGAACGGCACTCCGAGGATGGCAATGGGTGATTTAGCCTGCATTCGCTTTAGATTGTTAACACCGAACGTCCAAAAGTCCAATATCTGATTTTAGGGCATCTCCCTATCGGCGATTTGGCCCGCGGACTTGAGCCCGCTTAAAATCAGGGCGTCAAAAATTTCTGCACCGCTTCCAGCAGCTCGTTCGGGCTGAAAGGTTTGGCGAGAAACAGGGCCGCGCCGGAGGTTTCTGCCTCCACTTTGGTCAACGCGTGGCCTTTGGCGGACAGGACCACCACCGGAATGTCCCGCGTGGCCGGGTTTTCCTTGAGCTGCCGGAGCGCGCCCAGGCCGTCGAGGCCGGGCATCATCACGTCCAGCACGATGAGTTGCGGCAGTTCAGTCGTGGCCTTGGCCAGCGCTTCCTTGCCATCCCGGCAACTGACGACCGTGAAGCCGCCTTTCTTGAACGTCATCTCCAGCAGGCGGAGCATGAAAACTTCATCATCCGCCACGAGTATCTTTTTGGGGGTCATTTTTGATTTCTGATTAAAATGAAAGTTTCGTCATCGGACAGCGCGCCGCCACCGCGATAGGCCGCCAACTTTTCCAGCAGCAACTTTTTGGCGCGGTCGGCATCGGCGGACTGATGGATCACTTCCGCGAGCAACGCGGACAATTTTTTGTCGCCCAGCAGTTCGCCGGTGGGATTGCGCGTCTCGGTCAGGCCATCGGTGAACAGCAGCGCCGCGCTGCCGGCCGGCAATTTGTGGGCGGTCTGCGGATAGAACACTTTGGGCTCGATGCCGAGCGGCAGGCCGGAGTTTTTTGGATCGCCGCTGCGCACCGGCCCGTCACCGGCCAGCAGCAACGGGCAGTGGCCGGCGCTCGCGGTGATGATCTCGCCCTGGCGTGGATTCACATAGACCACGACGGCCGTGATGAACATGTCTACGCGCGAGAGGTCCGGAAACAAAATCTTGTTTGCCGCGCCGAGCAATTCACCCGGTTGCGAAAACAATTGTGGCATCGAACGGATGGTCGTGCGCAGCACGGCGGCAAAGAGCGCGGCCGGAACGCCCTTGCCCATGACATCGGCGATGACCAGCAACGCTGCGCCATCCACGGCGGCAATGGCGTCAAAAAAATCTCCACCAACTTGGAGCGCGCTTTCGCAGGAGGCGGCGAGGGTGAACGGCGCACAGGCGGGCAATTGCGAGGGCAACAGCGAACGTTGGATGTCGGCGGCGATCTCGAGTTCGCGGCGCGTCACGCGCGTGGCGGTGCGTTCCTCGAGCAGCTTGGCGTTGACGAGCTGGATCGCGAGAAAATCCACGAACGTGTGCAGCAGGTTCACCTGCGCGGCGGTGAAAGGCTTGTTCGCTGCGAGCCGGCCCAACGCCACGGTGCCGACGAGCTGGTCCGCCACATAGAATGCGTGGCAGATGCCGTTGCCCACGGGCATGGCGGCGCGGAGGGGATCGTTTTTATCCAGCGGTTCCTCGGGACTGAACCAGATGTCCTGCCGGGTGCGGGCGGCGTGGGATTCAATTGAACCCATGATCTCATCCGACAGCACCACGGACGGCAACGGAGCGGGTTTTTCCGGAATGGAAATCTTGGCCTCCAGTTTTTTTCCGTCAGCGGAAACGAACCGCAGCACCGCGCCATCAGCCTCGGCCAGCTTCATGAGATCGTGCAACAGGCGCTGGGAAAATGCGTCCAAATCCGTCTGGGTGCCAAGCGAGGAACTGTAACGAAACAGCGCCACCAAGCTTTCGTAGCTGGTGGACAGCTCGGAGGTCATGTCGGTCAATGCGGTTTCCGCCTCGGCCAGCCGCTGTTGCAATTGCGCGGTATCCGGAAAAATGGTGTTGCCGGATGACGGCCGCGCGCGGCGCAGCACGAGAACGTTTTGACCGGGATTACGGAGATAAAACAGCTCGTCGGTGAGCGACTTCATCAGGTACAGGCCGCGACCGCCCTCGGCATCATCGGCGGGCAATTTGATCTCGGCGGGCCAGGCGAAGCCGGCGGTGTGGTCGGTCACACGCGCCTCGATATCGCGTTCGCCGGCGGAAATTTCGATGACAACGGGTTGTTGCCGCGCGGCGTCATCCGCGTATTTCACGGCGTTGTTGGCAGCCTCGACGAGGGCGAGTTCCCAGGCACCGAGCTCGGCTTCGTTCAGATTTTTCTCAGCCAGCCACGTGCTGACCTGCGCCACGGCAGCGCGGACGGCGGTAAATTCGCAGGCAGATTCCAGCCGGAGGGAAATCCGGTGGTCACTGCGGAGAGGGTTGGCGGTCATCTGATAATCAAGTTTAAGCCGGAAAGAATGAATTGGAAAGGGTGGGAAAAACGGCTGTTACTCACTGGCGTGTTTTTCGATATATTTCTTGTGCAAATACGAACCGGGTCGAATTGGAATTTTATGGCTTTTCCAGGAAAAGCATGGTGCATCGCCGTCAAATTCAACTGTTATGTCAGATGGCAAACCAAGGAATGAAATAATTCGATCGTCTTTGCAAACGGCTGCTTCGTACAGTGAGACCCTCCGCAAAACAGCAGACGAATCATGATCGTGGGATTCATTGTCACAACCGAAAAACCAGCCGGAATCGCTCGCATTTGGCGCCACCCGACTCATGATAAATCCCTTGGTTGAACCAAAAACGTCACAAACAATCGCGCTGTGCACCAGCGGAGGAATGGTAATTTCCCCCTCCAAGCCAAGGCTTTCAGCCACATACTTTTGAAGCATGAGATGAAGCAATGTGTTTGTCACGCTATCAATAAACTTCAGTGGCATGCTCTTAAAATCCGGCTCAAAAAATGCCAGCGTGCCATCGCTACGCTGGCGAACTTCCAGCCAGGACCAGCCAATTTGGACTTTTTGCTCCGGCCTGAACCGTCGGCCGCCTACAACGCCACTCTCGATCCATTTCAGCAGCCATTCCACGTGTGATGTGGGAACCAACGAATCATCATAGGTAACTGATATTTCGAGGTGTCCGTGTTGTTTGCATTTCTGGGTGCAAGCTCGCATATGTCTTAAGCGGCCAAGAGTCAATCACTTCCCCTCCAACCACCCGCGTAGGTGGCGCATGGCGATTTCCGCCTGTTCATCGATGGTGGTGAAGCCGGCTTGCACGCGAACAGGGTCGTTGGCTTCGGCGCCATCTTCGAGGACGAGGAAATTATCCGCAAGTTTTTGGAAACCGAACAGCGCGGCGAGCCCTTTGAGCGAATGCGCGGCGCGTTCAAGTTCTTCCCAGTTTTTTGCGCCCTCCAGTTTTTTCAGTTCGGCGATGCGGCCGGGAAATTCACCCAAAAATTCACCAACCATGTCCTGCACCGGGGCGCGATCCAGTTCTTTGCACAATTGTTCCAGCCGGGCGGGATTGAATTGTTCCAGCGCGCCCGTCGGGGGCGCCGGCGGCGGTGCGGCCGCGAGCAGGGCGTTGTAGACTTGCTGCGCGGTGAAGGGCTTGGAGATGTAGTCATCCATGCCGGCGGCGAGGCAACGTTCGCGTTCACCGACGAGCGCGTTGGCGGTGAGGGCGATAATACGCACGCGGCGTTCGGGATTTTTTTCGGCCTCAATCTTGCGGATGGCGGCGGTGGCCTCAAAGCCGTCCAGTTCCGGCATGTTGCAATCCATCAGGATGGCATCGCAGCCGCCGGGGATGAATTTCTCGACCGCTTCACGGCCGTTGACGGCCCAAGTGGCGGTCGCGCCAAAATTTTCCAGCACCAACTGCGCGAGCTTGCGGTTAAAGGGGTGGTCTTCCGCGACCAGAATCTTCATGTCCGAGACAGCGGTGCGCTTGGGTTTGACGGATTCGCGCGTGATGAATTCTGTCTGGCCCACCACCTTTTCCACCGGCTGTTTGGACTCGAGCTTGAGTTCAACGACGACGGAAACCAGCGCATCGAACAACGGCTGTTCGCGGACGGGCTTGAGCAATACGTTGATGAAACCAGATGGCCCGGCTTCGTCTTCGCCGAGCGAACCGGCCGGACTGGCGAGCAGCAGACTGGGAACGTGATCTCGATTGTCTGCAAGCAGCTGACGCAGGTCCGGGCCGCCGGTGGCGATCATTTCGTCATCGCACAACACGAGCGGAACGACCATGGAACGGGCGTCATTGCGCATGGCGTGGACGAGTTCCGCCGGCGTGGTGGCGGCGCGGGCAT
>DASZCA010000494.1:0-11093 GCA_035943555.1 Verrucomicrobiia bacterium | reverse complement strand
CTGTGCTGGCCCGAACTTTATCGCCTCCGGAACCGGCCGCCGCAAAGCCCGCCGCCTTAACTTGGCGTCCAATCTGGACGTTGCGCTTGCTGCCCATCGCACTCTGTTTGCATTGCCTCGGCCGGGAATTGCAATTGGGTCAGGTTGACATTTTTTTGCTGGCTTTGCTGGCCGTGATGACCGCCTGCGCGGCGGAAGGGCGCAGCGGTCAGGCCGGCCTCTGGCACGCCGTGGCCATCTGCCTCAAAGTCATGCCGGTCATCTTGCTCGTCTATCCCTTGTGGCGGCGCGACTGGCGGTGGCTGCTGACCTGCGCTGGCGGCATGGTGATCGGCCTTGTCCTGATACCCATGCTCATCGTCGGCCCGCATAAAGCCCTGAAATATACCCTGGCCTACAATCATAAATTGGTCCTCCCCGCCATCACCGGCAATGTGACCGACCATGCGCGGGATGGCGAGTGGTTCTATCAAAACGCCGTCCACAACTACTCCATCATGGGTGTCCTCCATAACTTGGAAAACATCACCCTCGCCCGCGATGACCGCCCGCTAACGGTTTCTGTGCAGGATCGCAACGTGGCTGCCTTCCTCGGCGTGTTATTGCTCGTGGTCACCTTGCTGGCGTCCGGATTTCGCCGGCAAGTTTCCCGCCCCACCACGATTCTCTCCCTGTCCATGCTGACGGCCGTCATGCTGATTACCAGCCCGGTCTGCCAATCCTACTATTTCGTGCTGCTGATTCCCCTGTTCATGGCCGTGATCGCCGCAGATTTGCGCCAGTCCGGCGCCCGGTTTCCTCGCCGCAGCACTCTGGCCGTTTGCGTGGCCTATCCGGCCGCCCAGGCCATTTCCAGTTTCTCACCGTTCCTCCGCGATAGCGGCATTGTTCTGGCCGCCGTGCTTGCCCTATGGCTGCTGGCCCTGAAAACCCTTAACGAATGCCGAAGAGAGAGCCAATCATCAGATTAATCCTGATGCTGGAAATTTCCGGCCACGCATCGCGTATCACTTATCATTCCCACTCCCCCGTCTGCAAATACGGCTTCAACTTCTCCTTCAAGGTCTCCCGTCCGCGATGAATCAATGACTTCGTTGCGGACAACGAACACTCCAAAATCTCCGCTATCTCCTCATAGCTCAATTCATCCTGCCGGCACAACAAAATCGCCGTCCGCTGGTTCTCCGGCAGTTCTGCCAACGCTTCCTCGATTTTTTTGGCCAGTTCGCCGTGCAAGACATCGTCCGTGGGCAGGGTGACTTTCTTGTCTTCGTATTGCCGGGACGGCTGATCCTCGTTTTCCGCGTGGGTTTCCTCCAAAGACTCGGCCGGATGCCGCGAACGGCGGCGAATCTCGTTCAAACACAGGTTCCGGGCGATGGTGAACAGCCAGGTGGAGAACTTCGCCGTCCGCTCGTATCGGTCGCGGGATTTATAGACCTGCAAGAAGACATTTTGCGCCAGATCCTCGGCTTCCGTCTCATCCCGGAGCGTCCGGAACACGAAATTCATCACCGGTTGCTTGTATTTCTCGACCAGTTCGGCGAACGCCATGCGATCGCCGCGCTTTACGCGCAGCATCAGGGCGGCATCCGGGTCAGGAACTTCTGGCATTGGCGGACAAGTTTAACTAACACCGCATCCGCGACAAGGTTTCGCTGGCGGCAACGCCTCCGAATCTTTAACTTTTGCGCCAGTGCAGGATCTCCTGAAAAAAATCGAGGCCGCCGCCGAGGCGCGGCTGACCTTCTCGCCCAATGCCACCCCGGCGGAAAAACTCGCGCGCTATAAAAATTTCCTCAAGGTCGAGACCCACCGACTGAAACTGCTGCATCGCGCCGGTGCGGAAGGCATCAAGGTCTGCCAGGGCCGCGCCGCCATCCTCGACGTCCTGCTGCGCCATTTCTGGGAAACCGCCGTCCGCACCCTGACACCCCAGGCGCAAAAAGAATTTCCGCCGATCTCGCTCGTCGCCATCGGCGGCTACGGCCGGGCGGAACTGAACCCGCACAGTGACATCGATTTCATGTTCCTGCATGAAAATCAAGTCGTCGCCGGCAAACCGCTACCGCACCTGGGTCGGCTGATCGATGGTGTCCTCTACCCGCTCTGGGACATCGGGCTGAAAGTTGGCTACTCCGTGCGCAACATTGATGATTGCATCAAGGTCGCCAACACGGACATGCAGTCCAAGACCTCGCTCATCGAATCGCGCCTGGTCATCGGCAACGAATCGCTTTTCAAAAAATATCAAAAAGCCGTGGTCGCGAATTGCGTGGTCGGGTTCGAATCCAAATACATCGCCGCCCGTATCGAGGACCAGACCTCGCGCCGCACCAAGCACGGCAACTCCGCGTGCATGCAGGAGCCGAATATCAAGAACGGCTGCGGCGGCCTGCGTGATTTCCAGAACCTGCTCTGGATGTCCTTTTTCAAATATCGCACCCGCTCATTGCGCGACCTGCAAGAGCGCGAGTTCGTCACGCCGTCCGAACGCAAGCAACTGGAAGCGGCCTACGATTTCCTCCTGCGTGTGCGCTCGGAACTGCACTACCACGCCAACCGCCCGCTCGATGTCCTGAGCAAAAGCGTCCAGCCTGCCGTGGCGACCAACCTCGGTTACAGTGACCGTTCCCCGAGCAAGCGCATCGAGAAATTCATGCGCGACCTTTATACGCACATGCGGAACGTGTTCCTCACCACCCGCACGCTGGAACAGCGCATGGCCCTGCTCTCGCCGGAACAGACCGGCCGCATCGCCCGTTTGCGCCGTTTGGTGACGGGCACCAAGCCGCGCAAATTGCCGGAGCCGGTGGATGGCTTTATCTTCGTCGCCGGTGAAATCCGCGCCGCGCACAACCGCATTTTTCGCGATTCCCCGCGCCGGCTCATGCGCGTCTTCCTGCATGCCCAGCAACGCCAGTTGCTGTTGCACCCCGATCTCGCCCAGCTTATCCGCAGCCAGCTCTCGCTCGTGGACCGGGAATTTCTGAACGACGAGCATGTGCGCGAAACGTTCCTTACCATCCTGGAACGTCGCGGTGAAGTCGCCTCCACTTTGCGTTCGATGCACGAGGTGAATTTGCTCGGCAAATATATTCCCGAGTTCGGCAAGCTCACCTGCCTTGTGCAGCACGAATTTTATCATCAATACGCCGCCGACGAGCACACCCTCGTCTGCCTCGAACAGCTTGATAAAATTTGGGAAGCGAAGGAACAGCCCTACCAGCATTACGCGCCCTTGCTGCAAAGCCTCGAGCGTCCCGGCATTCTCTATCTCGCGCTGTTGTTGCACGATGTCGGCAAGGCCGCCGAACACGCCCAGGGCAAACATGCGGATGCCAGCGCCGTCATGGCCATGCGCGCCGCCAAACGGCTGCAACTAGAAGGCACCGCCGCCAGTACCTTGCGCCTGCTCGTTGAGCAACATCTGCTCATGGCCAGCATCTCGCAACGCCGCGACCTCGATGATCCGATGGTCATCAAAAGCGTAGCCCGCCAGCTCGGCTCACCGGAAAACCTGAACTTGCTGACACTGCTCACCTTC
Source organism: Verrucomicrobiia bacterium (assembly GCA_035943555.1). Taxonomy (GTDB): domain Bacteria; phylum Verrucomicrobiota; class Verrucomicrobiia; order Limisphaerales; family UBA11358; genus UBA11358. The sequence goes on along the minus strand of DASZCA010000494.1, from coordinate 7,546 downwards.
GCCGATTCCCAAGGCACCAGTGACAAGCTCTGGAACGGTTTCAAAGATTCCCTGCTCTGGCAGTTGCATTCCCGCGCGCTGGTGGTTCTCACCGGCGGCACCGAATTTGTCCGCGCCGAACAGGAACAGCGCGAGACGCTGTTGAAGGAAGTCCGCAAACTGGTGCCGGAAGCCATCGGCGATCTGGAACTGGGCGTGCATTTCGACTCGCTGCCGCCGCGCTATTTCCAGATCCATCTCGCCGAAGAGATCACCGCTGACCTGGAAGTCGTTCACCGTTTCATCCAACGGCAAGTCTTGGAAGAAGAAGGCACGCTCACTCCCATCACCCACTGGCGTGACGAACGCGACCGCGGCTATAACCTAGTCAAAATCTGCACGTGGGATCGCGCCGGCCTGTTCGGCAAGATCGCCGGCACGTTCAGCGCCGCCGGCCTTAACATCCTCAGCGCCCAGATTTTCACCCGCACCGACGGCATTGTACTGGACGAATTTTTCGTGAACGACGCCCGCACCGGCGGCCTCGCCACGCGCGAGCAACATGAGAAATTTGATCACTTGGTCGCCAAGGTTCTCACCGGCGAAGAAGTCGACCTGCACGCGCTCATCGACCGCCAGCGCGGAAACCGCACGGCCTACCAAGCCTACGCCGGCGAACGCATGGAGACGCAGATTCGTTTCGACAACGAAGCCTCCGAACTGCGCACCTTGATCGAGATCGAGACCGAAGACCGCTTGGGCCTGCTCTACGCCATCTCTGAAACGTTCGCAGAATTGCAGTTGGACATCTCCGCCGCGCGCATCGTCACCGAACGCGGCGCGGCGATCGATAGCTTTTACATCTGCGAGCTGGACGGCTCCAAACTTCTCTCCCCCGAACGTCAGGCCGAAATCCGCAAGAAACTATTCAGCGCGATCGGCACCCTGGAAGCGATACCGTAAAGAGTTAAAGCAATTGCCAGCGCCTCCTTAGTCTGGTAGAAACTGTTTCAGTCGGCGCAGGCGGGTGTGGTTCAATGGTAGAATGTGGCCTTCCCAAGGCTGAGACGAGGGTTCGATTCCCTTCACCCGCTCCAACCGGCAAGTTTTCGGGTCAGGTCAGAGCTGGTCACTTCACTTTAAAAATTTTCCGGACTCTATGGCCGAAACTTGCAATCGTCAATTACCTCGGCCGCATGGCGGCATCCAAATCTTGACTGGCCTTGAGCGCATCGCGGGTCGATTTTTGGATCTGTTTGGCCGATTCTTCGCCGGTGTTTCGGCGGGCACCAAGGTGGCGGAAGGAGGGATGTACAATTTTGTTTCCATCTCGCATGACGGACAGGTGATAACCTCTCCCGTATTGGCCGGATCAAACTCCAGATGCGTCGAACACTGGTTGCAGAAACATTTTGCAGTCATAAAGCGCCCTCTTCCTAATTCGCAAAATTCAAGCTCGCATGCAAGACTTCTACCGGCACCGGTCTGGTGCGTTGAACTCGTCCTCGGTCTGGTACAAAAGCATCTCGCCACCGGCACGTTTTATCCGTGTCCCTCTGCATTTAAATTGCTCTCAGCACCAAGAGCCTGGAACCAAAACCTTCACTTCGCCAAATAATTTTCCACCGGCTCCGCCCCTAGCGTCCCGCTCAATTTCTCCAGATAGGTCGGTGATTCAATGTCTTCCAAGGTCTTCCGCGCACGCACCAACCGGTCGCCGATGCCCATGGTTTCCGCGATGTCACCGTGGCTCGGCTTGCGCAGGAACGCCGCAAGGTAGTCGTTATGCCGGCGCCAGAGGTTGCGATCCACCTTCTGCTTCGCCACCAGACGTGCCTTGTACCAGTCACTGGCCAGCAGGTTTTCGCGCGTGAACAGCTTGCGGAAATCCGGATTGTCCAAACCTTTGTCCGTCCACTGGTCGTGCAGCATGATGTGCAACAGCGCGGCGAGCGGCGGGCACGCTTGCGCAATGCTGCCGTCGTCGAAATACATCTTCGCCACGCGTTTTTGCGTGGTGACGACGTTGTCCAGGCCGTCCGCGAACACTTCCATGTCCTGCAATTCCGGCCGCAACATCTCCGGCGTGAACACGGCGTGCGGATGATTGAACACGCGGCCGAAGAAGAAATGCACGAAGCGTTCGTTGATGCGCCAGCCCAGCCGGCTCGCGAGCACCTTCTTGCCGTTGTAACCAAAGTCCTCGATGCGTTCGAGCAGGCGGTTCGCGATCAAGAATTTCGGCGTCCGCTCCTCCGGCGTCATGCGCGAGAACACCTCGGGCACGATCAGGCTCACGTCGTGATCTACGCGTACTTTCGGTCCCACGTAACCCGCCGCTGTCACGAAACCGTGATGGTTCGCGAGAATGAAGGAAACGAGCGTGTTGTTCAGGTCGATGATCGGCGGCAACGCGTTGAATGGTCCCTTGGTCAGCGCGCCTTCGGAACCCGCGCCGGTGGTCGACGGCGATTTGCCCGTCATGCTGCAGATAAATTCCATGAACAGCTCCGGCAATTCCATGTAATGGACCGGGTTGTAACACGCGAGTGCACGGATGCCCGCCTCGGGCGGATTATTGCGGCGGCCCGGTAACACGGCATGTACCGGCGTCAGCACGGTCGCGCCCAGCGGCAGGCGACGGCGTAAGCGTGCACCGGTCTCGGCGATATACGAGTCCACCGGCTTCACGAGGTCGGGACGTTTCTGTAAATAACGTGGATTCTTGCTCGGCTTGCCATCGACCAAACGCGGATGCGCGGAGGAGACGAGGTAACTCGGCTGGCCCGTGGCGGCGAAGTTTGTGATCAAACCCTGCATCGGCGCGGTGAACTCGTTGAAATGGATCGCATCCTCCAACAGTTCATGCGCGTCTGCGTGCGTAAGCGGCTGGTAATTGGAAAAGAAATTGTCCAGGCGGGCAAAATCCACTTCCGTCTGCTTGTCGTAACCGCGATGGATCGCATCGTCGGGACGTTGGAACAAACGTTGTTCGCAGTTCTGCACGATCTTGATCGTGGAATCGGGTTCTACCTTCAACATGTTCTCCACGCGGGCGGACGGCACCAGCACGGAAGCCGTGATGTCATCCTCAAGTTGCACCTTCACCGCCGGATGAAAATCTTTGCGCAGGCCGAACGTGCGCCACGCACCGTCCTCATCAAAGCCCACGCGCAGCCGCGTGGTGACCAGCACCTTGGTGTTGAACTTGAGTTCGTAACCCGGCTTGCCGTTGATGATGTCCACGCTGAAATGCTCGCGCCAATGCGAGCCCCAGTCCGGCTTGAAGTAGCGCTTCACCACGAAGACCAGTTCTTTGACGTACTGCGGGATACCCTTGAGCCATGTATTGTAGGCCGGCGTAAAATCTTGCTCGTCCGGCGTGAGCAATTTGATAACCGAGCCGAGCGATCGTTCCGGCGAAAGCACCGTGCGCAGATCCACGCGCGACTTGTCCGAGAAACGGGCCGTGTAATCGTAATTGATCAGTTCTTCCACGCGGTCAAAATCATTTTTCAGATCCGCGACGAACACGGGACCGGTGAGAATGGCGTCCGTGATCGGCTTGGAGATCTCCGATTTGCCGCCGCCGGAAACCGTACAAGGTTTGTGGCAGACGAGACCTTCTGCCGCCGTGCCGACGAGCCGCCACGCGCGGTTCGCGCCCGGCGGTTTTTCCATGCGCACTTTGTAGCCGGAGGGGCGGATGTAAGTTTTGCCCGGTTGCAGCTTGATGGCGTGCACGCCGGATTCATCGGACCATGAAACCGACTGCTTGTGCAGGTCGAACAACGCGTCTTCCGGTACGTAGACCACTTCCGGATATTGTTTGTCGACGCCGTAACCCTCGGGCTTCACGTCCATCAGGTTGCCGTACAGTTTCAACGCCTCGGGAAAATTATGCTCCAACTGGCGGACGTGTTTCTCGCCGCTGAATTCCTCGCCAAGATCATAGCTCGGGAAAACGAGAGCGCCGCCCGCATGTTCCTCTTCGCAATTGCCGAACAGGTTCGCCGCATAACTGATCTGCGTTTTTACCTCTTTCTTGCAATAGCCGTAATAATTGTCCGCGATCAGTGTGACGATGACGCCATTCTCGTCGCGACAGGTGACCTTGAACGCGCCGCCGTTGTTGTACAGTTCGTCTTCCTTCTTCCAGCACATGCCGTCGCGGCGTTGGCGTTCGGTCGCCTTGTCCCATGCCGGCAGGCCCACGTCCTTCTTGGTGGCCTTCACCAAGTGCGGCGCGAGGATGACGCAGCCTGTGTGACCGCTCCAATGTTCCGTATCCAGCGCGGAATCGTTTTCCGGCAGCAACGGATCGCCCGCATTGCCAAAGATGGTTTCGATGAAATCCAGGTTGCTCACCAGGTTGCCCGGCACAAAGAAACGCACTTCCATTGATTTCTCCGGCGTGAATCCCGGCACCGCCGGACACACCAGCGGGCGGATCAACAGCGATACAAAACAATCGGCCGGCTTCGGCTGCGTGGATGTAAAGGGCAGTTGCATGATCTCGCGCGGCGGCGTGAGCGCCAGCGCCAGCAACTTGGCAAACGTCACCTTCGGCACACCCAGCTTGTCATCCGGGATCGGCAGCCCGCCTTCCGTGACGTGGAAAATCCCCTGCGTAGTACGGCGGTCACTGCGCGGATTGTGCAGCACGCCGTTCGCGACGCGGTAGGAATTGAGGATGGTCGAGGAAAATTCGTCCCGATCCAGTGGCAGCGAGAGCACGCGCGCCAGGCCGGGGCGGTCAAGGGTGAAGGTGCGCGAGGGCAGCTTCGGCACCGGCGTATCGTCAAAATAATCGTAGAGGAAAGTTTGGATGCGCGCGTCCGCAGGGCAGAGATATTGCCCGAGCAGGCGGTCCTTCTCGCGCGACTGGCCGGCCATGGCGGCGGCGATTTCGGCAAACTCGGCATCGCCCTTCAGCGGTACCGGCTGGCAACCGATGTGCGCGAGTTTGACGTTGATATGGGCGATAAGGTGGGCGGGCAGGTTGGCAGCGTTGTTCGGCATGGCGTGGGTGGTGGTCATCACTCAAAATCCTCAGCCCTAAAATGCCTAACCCCCGCCATCGCGTAAATAAATTTCGCATTTGACCCTCTAAAAATATTTCTCTTGGTGACTGGATCGGCAAAAACCCAATCCGCCTCTTCGTCATCCTCTTGCTCATCCTCTCTTGCTTAAGTCATCCAAATAATCCGTACGCCCTTCAGTCCCCTCGCCCCTCCGAGGGGAGAGGGCTGGGGTGAGGGGTGTAATTAAACCCACGCCGCCCATTTGCATTTTCAAAGATTCGCCACCCCAAGCAACTTCCCGCTCGTCTCCCCGCTGAAAATCCGTTAAACCAAGGACTTGTGAGTTCTGAGATGAACCCTCGGGTCGCCATGGCCGCGCGAATTGCGGCGTTATTTCTTTTTTATCTCCTTGCCGGGCTGGCGGGGCGCTACCTGCCCTTCGTTTCCGGCGCGAACGCGGATGTTTTGCTCTGGCCAACCGGTGGCATCGCCCTCGCGGCCGCCTTGCTGCTGGGCTGGCGTTTCTGCCTAGTCATCCCGGCAGGTACGGCCATCTTTTTTCTCGTTGCCGGATTGCCCTTGAACCCGCTGGCGGCGGGTATCGCCATCGGTAACACCGCCAGCGCCCTGTTGGGCGCCTGGTTGCTGCAACGTTTTCTTAAATTCCATAACGGCATGGAACTCACCCGCTGGGCGGCGGGTTTCTTGGGTGTCGCCATCTTTATCTGCGCGCCGCTCAATGCGGCCGCCTTTGCCGCCGGTCAGATATTTCAGGCCAAGGCCGCGTGGGACACCTTTCCCCCGCACTGGCTCGCCAATTGGGTTCCCGACGCCTTGGGTCTTTTGATCCTCACGCCCGTTATCCTTACCTGGTGCGTCCGCTCCTGCATCTGGATGTATTCGCTACGCTATTTGGAAGCCCTCGCCTGTGCGGCCGGACTGATCGTCAGCGCCCTGCTCACCTTTGACCTCTATAATGTGCCCGCCCTGCAGCCGTACCCGTTGACGTATCTGCCCTACATCTTTTTCGTCTGGAGTGCGATGCGTTTTGGCCCGCGCGGAGCGGCGACGGCCACTTTGCTCGTCTCGGCGCTCGCTTTTTATTCCCTGCATTTGCATCGCGGTCCGTTCGCGGTCGCCAACGCGGCCGAAAGCCTCAGCTTGCTCGGCGGTTTCCTCGGTTTTGTCGCCATCGCCAGCCTGTTGCTTGCCGCTTCCACCATTGAACGCCGCCGCATGCTCGCCGAGATCATCGAAAGCGAAAAACGTCTCCGCGCCGTCATCGCCGACCAGCCGGACCAGATCTGCCGCTTCGATCCTGACGGCCGGATTTCTTTCGTGAACGAATCTTTCTGCCGTTTTTACGCGCGTGAGGAAGCACAATTGATCGGCACAAATTTTTTCATCATGCTTGAGGAAGGCGAAGGTAAAAAACTGCGCGCGAACCTCGAAGCCTTGACCGCGGACAGCCCCGTATTGAATTTCGACCGCCGGGCCGCCGCCGCCGCCGGCCACGTTGAATGGCACCAGTGCAATTTTCGCCGTCTTGGCCGCGCCCGCGGGCCTGGCACGGAATATCAGGCCGTGATGCAGGACATCACCCCACGCAAACGCGCCGAGTTCGCCGCCCAAGAAGCCCGGGGCGCGCAGGACAAGGCCAACCAGCAGCTCCAGATGGCCGTCGCCGATGCCCGCGCCGCCGCCGAGCAGGCCAACCGCGCCAGCAGCGCCAAGAGCGAATTTCTCGCCAACATGAGCCATGAGATCCGCACGCCCCTCAGCGGCATCTTGGGCATGGTAGAACTTCTCGGCCAGACACGCCTCGACAAACGCCAGCGCGAATTCGCCGATGCCGCCGTGGAAAGCGCCAACGCCCTGCTCCGCGTCATCAACGACGTCCTCGACTTCTCCAAGATCGAGGCCGGCAAGATGACGCTCGCGCGCGAAGAATTTTCCCTGCGCACCGCCGTCGATTCCGTTCTCGAAACCGCCGTGCCACGCGAGGCCGGCAAAAAACTCACGCTCGCCGCGATTGTCCGCCGCGATATTCCGCACCGGCTCAGCGGCGATTCCACGCGGCTCCGCCAGATTTTGCTCAACCTCGTCGGCAACGGCGTCAAGTTCACCGCGCGCGGCGAGGTCATTGTGCGCGTGCAGCCGGTCAGCACCGTCGCCGGCAAAATCACCTTGCGTTTTGATGTCGTCGATACCGGCATCGGTCTGAGCGCGGAGCAGATCAAACAGTTGTTTCAGCCGTTCATGCAGGCGGACACCTCGTCCGCGCGCAAATTCGGCGGCACCGGCCTCGGCCTTGCCATCTCGCGCAAGCTCGTCGAGCTGATGGGTGGCAAGATCGGCGTCACCAGCACGCCCGGCAAGGGTTCCAATTTCTGGTTTGAACTGCCTTTCGATGTCCCGCCGCAGCCGGTCATTGAGCGTCATTTTCCCGGCCTCGTCTTTTTGCAGGTCATCGTCGCCGCCGGCAACGGCAGCCTGCGTGCCTCGCTCATCGAACAATTGCACGGCTGGGGCATCGATGCCCG
>DASZCA010000493.1:0-1694 GCA_035943555.1 Verrucomicrobiia bacterium | reverse complement strand
GATGACATCGCGCAGAAAAGGGCCGAGCACATGCACATCGCCGATGCCGCGGATCCCCGGCGTGGTCACGTTCACCGCGTAGTCGCGAAAATCCGGCATCCGCAGGTCGCGGAGCAACCGGCCGCCATTCGCGTGGGGATTTGCCCCCATGCGCCGTTCACCCTTCGGTGCCAGTGCGGCCAGTTCCGGTTTCAAGCGGCCCGACTCATCGAAAAGTTCTTCCGGCCGGTAACTCCTCAACCAGCCTTCCAAAGCCGCGAGATGTTCCGGATGGGTGGTCGGATCTGACAGCGGCACTTGATGCGAGCGAAAGGTGCCTTCAATTTGCAACCCATCCACCACCTTCGGCCCCGTCCACCCTTTCGGTGAGTTAAGCACGATCATCGGCCAGCGCGGACGCGTGAGATTGCCATTCTTACGGGCGTCGTCCTGGATTTTTTTGATCTGCTCCACCGCCTGGTCCAGCGTCGCGGCCATGGCCTCGTGCATCAGCGCCGGTTCGTGCCCTTCCACAAAATAAGGCGTCCAGCCATAACCACGGAACAGCTGTTCCAATTCCTCCCGCGTGATGCGTGCCAGCAACGTCGGATTGGAGATCTTGTAGCCGTTGAGATGCAGGATGGGCAAAACCGCGCCATCCGTGGCCGGATCAAGAAATTTATTGGAATGCCACGCGGTCGCCAGCGGTCCGGTTTCCGCCTCACCGTCCCCGACCACACACGCAACGACAAGATCCGGATTATCAAACACCGCGCCGAAGGAATGGCTGAGCGAATACCCCAGTTCGCCGCCCTCATGGATGGAACCCGGCGTTTCGGGCGAGGCATGACTGGGAATTCCGCCGGGAAAGGAAAACTGAAGGAAGAGCTTTTGCAGGCCGGCTTCATCCTCGCTGATGTCGGGATATATTTCGCTGTAGGTGCCTTCGAGATAGGTGTTGCCCACCACTGCGGGTCCGCCATGGCCGGGGCCGGAAACATAAATCATGTCGAGGTCGTATTTCTTGATGACCCGGTTCAGGTGCGCGTAAATGAAATTCTGCCCGGGCGTCGTTCCCCAATGCCCCAGCAACATCCGTTTGATGTCCGGCGGTGTCAGCGGACGTTTGAGCAAGGGGTTGTTCTGGAGATAAATCTGGCCGACGGACAGATAATTGGCGGCACGCCAGTAGGCGTCAATTTTTTGGAGCAGGTCGGGCGGGAGAGTTGTGGCGTTCATGGAAATTTTGGATTCAGCGCTTACAATGCATCACCTTGAAAAATGCCCGCTGATGAGGGGGTGGACAATGGGGTGAACACCCCATGCGACGGCAATGACAGGATGTCAGGGTGTTTAACCGGCTATGCCGCCAGACAGCAGCCCACGACTGAGCGGGCAATCATCTGTTCTTCGTCCGTACGGATGACGCGCACGGTGACCCGGCCGGCGTTGGTGGAAATTCTTGCGGCGTTTTTGGCGTTCCGGACCGGGTCCAGTTTTAAGCCAAGAAATTCCAGCCCGGCACAGATGCGGGCGCGGACAACGGGCGAGTTTTCGCCGATGCCGCCGGCGAAGACCAGCGTGTCCAGGCCGCCGAGCGCGGCGGCATAGGCCCCGAGCCATTTTTTCGCCTGATAGCAGAACAACGCCACGGCTTCCGCCGCCCGCACGTCCTTCTTTTCGCGGGCGAGCAGGTCGCGCATGTCGGAACTGGT
>DASZCA010000492.1:0-6876 GCA_035943555.1 Verrucomicrobiia bacterium | reverse complement strand
CTGCAACTGATCAATGAACCGCGTTACTCGGCGAAGCAGATCGCAGGCTGGCTGAACTTGCTGGCAAATTTTGAGGTGGAACTGGGCGCGGACATCGAGACGGTGCGGGCGACGTTGGAAGCGATCGTGACGCGGTTTCCGGACCTGCCGATCGCGGACCTGACGCGGCGGCGGCTGGCGCGGCTGAACAGCGAGTTCAAAGGCAAAGAAAAAACGCCGGGCGTCCAGCTCGGCGTTTATGAACAGAATATCGGGCTCAAGTACGGCTCACCGCGCAAGCTGTAGGGCGATCTCTTTTTCGAGTTCGTGGACGACGTTGATATCGCTCACACCCCACTTGGTACGGGCCTGGACAGCGACCTGGGTGGTCTTGTTGTCGATGCCTTCGACGCGGACCCAGACTTTGAGGTCGTTCACGCGGCCCATGAGCGAGCGGACGTTGTTGGTGGTATCGTGCGGGATATATTCGGTGAGCAGCACGCCGTTCTGTTGGATGACGGTGAGAGAAGCCTGATAGACCTGGTCAACCGAGCGCTGGTAGCGGCCGGCAACGGTATCATTGGACCAAGTGGTGGCGAGGGTGCTGGTATCGCTGACGGTGCTGACGCAACCGGTGACGATGACGGCGGCCCCGGCGAGAACTGCAAAAATTATTTTCTTCATATAAGGACAATCAAACGCGAAATGGGGTGCGCGTCAAGAACGTTTAACAAAGAAGGCGGGAAACAGGAAATACGAGCACGAGCACGAGCACGAGGAGGAGGAGGATTTTTCACCTTAAATCTGGCCAAAACATGGGGAAACGCCATGGCGGGGGAAGGCGGTGGGACTGGGAGCGCAGAAAGGCATCAATCTTAACGTTTTTTGAAACTTTCAATAGGGGCCGGTTTTGAATAATAGTCTATATGCCGCAGTTTTCTTATAAAGCCCGCAAGCGTTCCGGCGAACTCGTCGAAGGGATGCTCGAAGTGCCGGATCGCAGCGCTGCCCAGCAGCAGATCCAGCGTTCCGGCCTGTTTCCCATCGCCATCACGGATGTGAAGGCGGGGGCGACGCCGGCGGTGAAGGGCAAAGGCAAGGGGCCGAACCTGATGGCGTTCTTGCCGCCTGCGATGCAGGCGCAAATGCAGCAGAAACGGAAACCGAAGCTGCAGGAGTTGGCGACGTTCACCACGCAATTGGCGAACTTGCTGAATTCCGGCATGCCGCTGACGGTGGCGCTGAACAGCATGACTCATCTGCAGACGAAGGGCATCCCGGCGGAAGTCAGCCGCGAATTGCGGCAGGAAGTGACGGAAGGCAAGGCATTGTCCGATGCGATGACGCGGCAGCCCGTGATCTTTTCGGACCTGTATGTGAACATGGTGCGCGCGGGTGAGACGAGCGGTTCGCTGGTGCCGGTGCTGCGCCGTATGGCAACGCATTTTCAGCAATTCGCCGATGTGCAGGCGAAGTTCAAGTCTGCGATGATCTACCCGGTGATGGTGATCATCGTGGGTATTTTGCTGGTGACATTTTTCATGACGGTGATGATGCCGAAGTTCATCGAGATCTTTCAGGGGTTCAACATCCCGCTGCCCTTGCCGACGCTGTTCCTGATCGGGGTGAGCCGGCTGTTCACGACTTATTGGTGGCTATTGCTGGGGGGCGTCATCGCGGTGGTCATCCTGTTCAAGCGTTTTCAATCGAGCGCGGCGGGCGGGCGGAAGCTGGACGGCTGGCGGATGAAGGCGCCGATCTTCGGGCCGGTGGTGCGGGTGAACCTGTTCGGGCAGTTTGCGCGTACGCTGGGCACTTTGCTGCAAAACGGCGTGCCGGTGCTGACGGCGTTGAAGATCACGGAGCAGGTGATGTCGAACGTCCACATCAAGGAGGCGATCGCGAAGACGCGCGAGGCGGTGACGGACGGCAAGACGCTGGCGCAACCGCTGGCGCAGAGCAAATTGTTCCCGCAATTGATGGTGGACCTCGTGCGCATCGGCGAGGAAACGGGCGATGTGCCGGGTTCGTTGAACAACCTGGCGGATACTTATGAAGGGGAGCTTTCGATCGCGCTGCGGGTGATGAGCGACCTGATCGGGCCGGTGCTGATCATCGTCATGGCCATCGTGGTGGGATTTCTGCTGTTAAGCATCTTCCTGCCGTTGTTCAAGCTGATCTCCTCCATCCATTGAACGGCGATGAAGTTGCGTTGCATACATGATTCGAAGGACGCCGATTTAGATCGGACGGCTTTTTTTCAAGAGCAAAACGTGGGTGTAAGAAAAAAACACCTCCTCTCCCCGGCCCTCTGCTCCCTTGCAGGGAGGCGAGGGGGCCAGGAAGCTGCAGGTTCAAGGATGATATTAAAATGCCGTGATCGCCGGCGTGGCTTTACGTTGATCGAGATCATGATCGTAGTGGCAATCATCGGGATGCTGGCGGCGCTGGGGCTGCCTTCGATCGTCAAGGCGTTGCAAAAAGAAGGAATGCGCAAGGCGATCAGCGATGTGACGGACGTGTGTGCCTCGGCGCGCGCGAAGGCAATTTTTTCGGGTCAGAAGGTGGCGGTGGTGTTTCATCCGGGCGAACATACATTTTCGGTGGAAGGCGGCGGCGCAGGCCAGGGTTCGATGTATGTGGCGACCTCGAAGCTGCCGGACGACGTGGACATGATGATGCTGGACATCAACGAGCAGAATTTTCTTTTGTCCGAATGGGCGAAGACGTGGTTTTATCCGAATGGCACCAGCGACGAGATGACCATCGTGCTGCATGACCGGACGACTTACGAAAAAATTTCGCTGGAATTTTCCACCGGTCTGACCCGGGTCTCGGACGTCGACAAATGAACTTGAAACTTCCAAACCAGCCGGCGTGCCGCGGGCGCCGGGCTTTTTCGTTGCTGGAGGTGATGATCGCGATCGCGATATTATTCGTGGGTACGTTTGCGATCTTAGGACTGATCTCGAGTTCGCTGGCGAATGCGCGGCGCTTGCAGCGTCCGCTGGTGGATGCGAGCGCGCTGGTGTCGCAATTGTCGATGACGAACAAACTTGTGGAAGGAATCTACACGGGGAACCTGGGCGATATGCTGGGCAAGGCTTATCAGGATTACAAGTGGACGGGGGAAATCCGCGAGGTGCAATCAAACCGGCTGTTCCAGGCGGATTTTGTGATCCAAAACGCTTCGGGCGGCAGTGAAATCATCTCGCGGACGACGACCTTGTTTTTTCGGCCGGAATCGCCGCCGGGAAGTTTAGATGGAGGGGGCTTCGGGCAATGAAGATTTCCCGACATAACAACCGTCGCGATGGTTTCACCTTGATCGAGATCATGGTGGCAATAGCGGTGTTCATGATGTTGATCGCGGCGATCTATGCGACGTGGGCGCTGGTGATGAAGGCCACGCAGGTGGGGCAGCAAGCGGCGGCGCAGGCGCAGCGTGAGCGGATCGCGCTGCGGACGATCGAAGATTCGCTGATGTGCATCCAGTCGTTCCAGGCATCGCAGAAGTATTATTATTTTGACGTGGAAAACGGGGATGTGCCGGTGCTGAGCTTTGCATCGCGGGTGCCGGATGTGTTTCCGCGGAACGGGAAGTTCGGCGAGTTCAACCTGCGCCGGGTGACGTTCTCGCTGGAGGCAGGCGACGGCGGGGTGAAAAACTTGGTGCTACGCCAGAATCCGATCCTGATGGACATGGATGACGACGAACAAAAGAATCCGCTAGTCCTGGCGCGCAATGTGAAGCAGTTCAACATCGAATGCTGGGATACGAACCAGATGGACTGGGTGACGGAGTGGCTGACCACGAATTCAATCCCGCCGTTATTGCGCGTGGGGCTGGTGCTGGGTGGCAACGGGGGCGCCACTGATACGAGCGGGGATGTCACCGTGATACGGGCGTTTTCGATGCCGTCATCCATGATGCCATCCATAGTGCAACGCGGCAGCGCGGGCGGACCCGGGGGACTCGGCGGGGGCGGCGGATTGGCGCCGCCGGTCATCCCACCAGGTGGAGGGAGGCCGCGATGAAAATTTCTTTGGGCAAAAAAAATCGCGGCATCGCTGTCATCGTGGCGCTGGTGGCGGTGACGGTGTTATCGATCATGGCGGGCCTGTTTGCGTATTCGATGAAGGTGGAGACCCGCCTGGCGTCCAACGCAAACCACGACGAGGAGATGCTGTGGATGGGACGCGCAGGCGTGGAACTGGCGCGCTATGTCGTTTCCTTGGAAAACAAGCAGCCATACGATGCGCTGAACCAGATCTGGGCGGGCGGTCCGGGCGCGGGTTCGGAGACGAACAGCCCGTTGATGGGGCTATCGCTGACGGACTATCCGGTGGGCGACGAAGGGGGGACGATCACGGTGAAGATCATCGACTTGGAGCGCAAAGTGAACGTGAACAGTGCGCCGGCCATGCTGTTGCAACAGGTGCTGACGGTGCAGGGCGTGGATGCGGGGGACATCACCGGGGTGTCGGATTCGATCTTGGACTGGGTAGACCCGGATGATGAGACGCGTCCGGCAGGGGCGGAAAGCGATTATTATCAGGGCCAAAACCCGGCATACTACGCGAAGAACGCGCCAATGGATGACTTGTCGGAATTGCTGCTGCTCAAGGGCGTGACGCGAGCAATGTACGAAGGCGGGGAAGAAACGAATTCCATGGGCGCGGCATTTCAACACCATAAAATGGGCTTCGGCAATGCGCCGGGTGAAACGCCGGTTTATGCTTTCGGATTAAAGGATGTCTTCACCGCTTTTTCGTCCGGCAAGATCAACATCAACACGGCGGATGCGAACGTGCTGCAATTGATACCCGGCGTGGACACGACCGCGGCGGCGGACATCATCAAATATCGGGCCGGGCCGGACGGGCAGGAGGGCACGGACGATGACACGCCGTTCCAGAATCCAGGCCAGCTCGCCACCGCCGGGGTGAGCCCGCAGGCGATGGCCCAGATCGGGAATTTCGTGACGACGAAGAGCACGACGTTCGAGGTGCATGTGACCGCGAAGATCGCCGACTTCACGCGTGAGTTTGTGGCCATCATCTACCGGAACGGGGCGAGCGTGCAGACGGTGGGGTTCTATTGGAAATGAGTTGAGTTTTTGCCAAGGCACACGGTATTGTTTTGGCATGCGCCCGCTTTTAACCGTGCTCTTGTTGTTCGTGGCTTTGGCATCGTATGGTGCCGACCCGGGCAAGGTCGTCAAAGTGCTTCCGTTCTTCGTGGACAAAGACGGGAACATCGCCAAATCGCCCAGTCTTTTCGACCGTGATGCGTATCAGGCGTATCTGCACGTACACACAAACGAGGTCAATGGCATCCGCTATGACGTGCTGTGGAAGACGAGCAAGGTGGAAGGGGAAAAGGTGGCGGTGCGCATGGAATTGCGCGGCGCGCTGGATGGCAATTTGCCGAAAACCAAGACCTTGGAAACGGAAGCCGCCCCGGGAAAAACCGGCGACTGGACGGAGGTCAAATTTGTCGGTGATGAATATAAGAGTTTCGGGCCCATCGTGGCATGGCGCGCGACCTTGTGGAGCGGAACGAACCAGGTAGGCGAACAAAAATCTTTCCTTTGGTGAACCCGTCGCCGATCCCCATCAAAATCTTCTGCGCTTGCGGGCAGAAGTATGCATTCGAGGTGCATCCGCACCACGGACGCATGCCGGTATCCATCGCCTGTCCGGCCTGCCAGCGCGACGGCACGGAAGACGCGAACCGGATCATCGCCCGGGTGCTGAATGCGAAGACGCAGCCGTTGCCGCCGCCAAGCGTGAACGCGATCTTGAATTCCGTCCAATCCAGCCTGGCGCCGCATCTGGTGGAAGCATTGAAAGACGCGGTAGTGCAGGAACTGGCTGCGCAACGACGGGATCTGCTGGCGGCGCAGCAGACGGCCTCGGCGGAACTCACCGTGCTTATAAAACGATTGGAATCGGTGCAGACACCGCTGTTGGAACGGCTGCGCACTTACGAATCGCGCATCAGTGAGCTGGAGAAAGATCTCGCGGACCAGTCGAAGGAAAATCGCGAGCTGCTGAAGCTGAAAATTGATCTGCTGAAGGAGCAGGTGGAGACGGAGCGGGCGGCGAACCGGTTGAATTTTAATTGAGGGACGGCGGCTATTACTTTTTGAAGCGTGGCTTCAGTTTCAACACGCCTTTGCAAATTCATATCGAAGCGGCATAAATGCCGCGCTCCGTTGAGGCGCCGCTCTACTTCGTCACTGCTTTCTTTTCCTGGGCCAGCAACGCCTGTTCGTAGCAGTTCAAGGCTTCATCGTAGCGGCGGAGGCGGTTGAGCAGGCCGCCTTTGTGCAGGTGGGCGATAACGAGCGAACCGTCCACAGTGATGGCCCGGTTGTAGCATTGCAGGGCTTCCTCTTCACGGCCGAGTTTTTCCAAGGCAGCGGCGCGTTTGACGAGCGCCTCGGCGCGTTGGGGGTGTTCGGCGATATATTTGTCGAAGCATTCGAGGGCCTTGAGCGGAGCGTTGGCGTCGAGATGTTTTTGGCCTTCGGTGAGCAGATCGGAAGGCTTGGCGGCGGCGATCTCGGGGAGCAGCTTCTGGCCGCTTTCGAGTTCGTTGATGCGCGCTTCCAGGCGGTCGACGACGCTGAGCAACTGGGCGTTGGCGGTCTCCACGCTGGCGCGGCCCGGCGCGGCGAGTTGCTGGATGACATGGCCGTTGGTAAGGGCGTTCTGCGGCTGGGAGGAAATCTGCGCAAGCTGGGTGAAGGCGCGCCATTGGAAATAAACCATCAGGAGCATGATACCCAGGCCAGCAAGGCCAAAGGCACCGGCGAGAAAGAGAGTGGACTGCTGGGTCTTGCGCGCGGCTTCGGCATCGCTGGCGCGCTGTTTGGCGACGGTGTCTTC
>DASZCA010000491.1:0-2435 GCA_035943555.1 Verrucomicrobiia bacterium | reverse complement strand
CGTCAGTTTCAAGGCCAACTGGGAGCCGAAATCAGAAAACATCCGGGCGATGGCGGCGGAATTGAACCTGGGCCTCGATAGCTTTGTGTTTGTGGATGACAATCCGGCGGAGATAGAGATCGTCCGTCAGTTCGTCCCGCAGGTGGCGACTCTCTTGCTCGGGCCGGATCCTTCGGACCATGTGGCGCAACTGGCGGATTGCCGTTGGTTCGAACCACGGAGCATCACGGGCGAAGATGCGGAGCGTACGAGCCAGTATCGCTCGGAGGCGCAGCGCCAAGCGCTGGCGGCGACGGTCACGGACATGCCCGCCTACTTGGAATCACTGCAGATGGAGGCGGTCATCAGCGAATTCACGCCGGTGGATGTGCCGCGTTTATCGCAGCTTATCAACAAGAGCAACCAGTTCAACCTGACCACGCGCCGCCGCAGCGAGGCGGAAATCATGACGGTGATGAATGATCCCCAGTTCATCGGTTACTCCGTGCGGTTGAAGGATCGTTTCGGTGATCACGGTTTGATCGGCATCGTCATCGGTGAAAAATCCGGGGAACTGATGCGAGTGGATACTTGGGTGATGAGCTGCCGGGTGTTGAAACGGCAGGTGGAGGAAGAGACGTTGAACGAACTGGTGCGGCTGACGCGCGCGCGCGGTGGCAAGCGGATCGAGGGGGTCTATCTGGCGACGGCCAAAAACGAAATGGTGCGTGATTTTTACGGACGCATGGGTTTTACTTTGACCGCCGAAACAGAAACGAAGCGTGAGTTTGAACTGCGGCTGGAATCCTTCCGGCCGGTCCCGACGAAGATAAAGGTCATCCGCCGAGCCTATGAACCAAGCTGAAGTCATCGCCCGATTGCAGTCCATTTTTGACACCGTGTTCCTGGAGCCGGTGGCATTGACGCCGGCGATCAGCGCAAAAGATGTGCCGGAGTGGGATTCGTTGACACACATCTCGCTGATGGTGGCGGTGGAAAAAGCGTTCGGCGTCCGGTTCCGGGTGGGCGAAGTGGAGAACACCAAGAACATCGGCGATTTCGCGGACCTCATCCTCAAGCGCAAGCTGGAAGCGTGAATTGATGATGCCCCCGGCTTTTTCTTCAACCAGGCAGGCGGCACTGTTCGCCTTGTTGTTGCTGGGCGTGTTGCTGTCCCCGGTACTGGCGGGGAAAAATTTCCTGCCTCCTCGCAAAGAGATCTATGCTGACATCCCGTGGCGGTTCGGCCCGTTCAACCATATCCGGCAGGAAATCTTCGAAGAAAACGCGGATATCGACATCCTGTTCATCGGCTCGTCCTGTCTATGGTCGGCCATAGATACGCCGTATTTGCAGCAGGAACTGAGCAAAAAATTAGGCCGGCCGGCGGTGGTGCAGACGCTGGGCTGGGCGTGGAACGGTTTTGATGCGGACTATTTTGTCGCCCAAGACCTGCTGCAACACCGGAAGGTGGGCATGATCGTTTTTTACGATGAGACGCGGCTGGATGACGTGCCGCATCCCGCTTCCCGTTATTGGTTCCGGTTCGGGGACGACGCGGCGGCGCTGCGAGGTCTGCCGTGGCGCATCCAAGCGATGTATTATTTTGGCTCGATCTTGGAGATGCCGGCAAACCTTGCTGGGCTGTTGCGCACGAACATTCCTGACGAGTTCATCGCACCGGAGAATGATCATTGGCAGACGTTTTTCCATTCGGAAGATTCAGCGAAACGCATGGGTGCGTTGTCGGTGGAAACCATTCATGGCGCGCCGCCGGGAACGCCGTTTGTGCGGTCCATTCCGGTGGGCACTGTCAGCACCTCGGATGTGTGCATCTATTCCCCGGAGACGCGGGACCGTTTTCATTTTGCGCGCAACCCGGCGCCGACGTGGCAACTCGATTTTGCGCGGAAATTTGCGAAGCTGGCGCAGGATCATGGCACCAAGCTGGTGGAACTGAATCTGATGCCGCAACTCCAATTTCCCGACGGCCCGGTTAACACCGGCCTGATCCAGGAGCGGGAATTTTGGCCGGACGCGCTGCAGGCGGACGTGGCGATGGTGGGGGTGCCCTCGGCCAAATTATATGCCGGTCTCACGGACAGTGAACGGGAAGGGCTTTTTTACATGCTGCGCCATTATAACGCGAACGGTCAGCAATTTTTTACACGGCTGGTCACGCCCAGCCTCTTGAAACTTTATGAAGACTAGGCCAACCGGTGAACATTTGATCTACGGGCTGATCGTGGTGCTGTCATTGATCGCGCTGGCGTTGCTGGCATTGGCGCCGGCGGACTTGGTGGCGATGGCGCCGGTGTACAAGGGTTTTTAGGCCATGTCGCTTGAGGTATTGATCATCCTGTTGGTTTATCTGGCGGTGGCCAAGATCGTGATGTGCCGGCTGTCCGGCACGATCCGCGAATTCCTGTTCGCGGCGTTGAATCTGGGGATTTTCT
>DASZCA010000490.1:0-29764 GCA_035943555.1 Verrucomicrobiia bacterium | reverse complement strand
CCAATAATAAACATCCTGAAGAATCTCGGTGCTGGCGGGTGAACCGGCATTGTCCATGTCCGCGGGTTTAGAAACCCAATCCTTGCAGATCAACACTTGTACGTGCTGGTCAGTATCCATCCGCACTTCAACATAGGGCAGTTCCGGTTTGGCCGGAGTGAAATGGCTGATGATATTTTGCATCGCTCCGGCCAGGGCGATGTAGCCGAGCAGAAAGAATACAATACTGGCAATGCGTTTGAGATTCATAGATCCGCTTTTGCTTACACCTATATAGACAACAACTTGTTAAATTTGTTACAGCGAGGGCCGTTATTTTGCGAAACAGAATAATCCTATGCTTAGAAATCAAATAACACACCAGGCCAGTCGTGGTTTGGCTATGGCATGCTGTTTCAGGCCGTTAGAATCAAAACAAACGTCAATACGTTGTGATGATTGCGCGCAAAAGCATAGCGACAAGCCTGGTGTTGCTTGTCCGACAAGGCGGACAAGAATGGAGGTCGCACAAAAATAAATTTCATTTTTTCTGCCCCCTTAACAAAAACGGATTAACAACAAAGGTGCAAAGAAGGCGGGGCGGAATTTCAACCGCGAAATATGCGAAACATGCGAAAGGGGCGGGGTGAACAACAAAGTAACTAAGCCAGGGGGAAAAGTGGAAAGCGGGAAAGCGAAAAAAGCAGTAGACGCGAATGAAGCGGGGTTTGCAGGAGGCGGCAGGATTGGAAAGAGCCGAGACTGGACCGGTTTTGTGACAATAGTGAGGACTGACGGTTGCACGGTTAACGTGACAAGCTGAAGCTGGAACTCGAACTCCCTCTCATCCATTTCTTGACAAATGCTTACTTTTTTAGTATCTTTTCATTAAATATGATTAAAAGACTAACATAATAAGCATTTAAGGTGAATGAAGAAGCTGAGAAATTTGGGCTCGACGGAGTCCCGACACCACCATTTGGGGGTAGTTATCCGAGTTAATCCGACTAAATCCAACCAAAACAATTACGATTTGCGAATGACGATTTACGGGCATCCAGCGGATGATGGACATACGACGTCCGTGTGGCTCAACGCGGGTGATGTTCCTGCGGGTCGCAGTGAGCTTGCCCCACGAAAGTGGACAAAGCATGTGGAGAATGAAAAATGGCTGAAGATGATGAACTTCATATGAACATTGGAAATGACGAAGGGGCGGTGTGAAGGTCAAACCAGAGGCGGAGGCGCCGGTTGCAAGCCATGTGCTGCGGCTGATCCCGCTCCGAGCGGGACACAGCCGCGCTCCGGGGGAATCCAACCAAACGAGTACCCGTGAATAATCACAAATCTGAGATTTGAAATTTCAATAAATGCCAATGATTTTGAGAAAATTAAACCAAATTAAACCAAGTTAAGCCAAATTAAATCATGTTGATTTGCGATATAGGATTTACGATTAACGAGCGGCAAGTGCGGTCCACGTTTTCGGACGGCTTGAACGATTTCGCGCGAGCGAAAGCGGCGGTAAACCGCACGCACTCCAAACGCTTCGCGCTGTTTGTCACCGGTCTGCCAGTTTGGCAGCGTTTGAGGGCATGGTTGCTTCAATTCTGCTTTGAGCGGGGCGGTCGGAGCGGGCCGCACTGGCACTACGCTTCTACCAGAACATCACAGGGATATCCCACGATTTCCCAAGGGATTTTTTGGGGGGCGCGGTGTGTTTTGCCACAGAGGCGCAGAGGTGCAGGCCGGCTCATTCACATCATGCGAATGAAAATCTGTGGTTCTGGCGTATGGCCTATCTCTACGAGCCATGCGGCAGGCGAACTGGACGCAACAGAAGCCCGGGCGTTGAAGCGGCGTGAACGCCGCGCGCCCATGCAATGCGGGCCTCGTCAGTTTGGGCGAGCAAGTTCGGCTTGTTATGCTGTCCTGATTTGCAACACTATGAAAACGTGTTGGTGTGAATTATGAAAACGTTTGCTGAATTAAAATTTCCGGGACGGCTGATCGCCGTCGAGGGCCTGGATGGCTCCGGAAAATCGACGCAGATCTATCTCTTGAAGCGCTGGCTGGAGGCGGAGGGCATCAAGGTTTATTTCAGCGAATGGAATTCTTCGGAGCTGGTGAAATCGGCGACGAGCAAGGCGAAGAAGCGGGAGTTGCTGACGCCGACGACGTTCAGCCTGATCCACGCGACGGATTTCGCGGACCGTTATGAGCGTCACCTGGTTCCCCTGCTCCGCGCCGGCTATATCGTGCTGTGCGACCGGTATGTCTTCACGGCGTTTGCGCGGGATGTGACGCGGGGTTGTCCGCCGGACTGGGTGCGCGGGAATTACAGTTTCGCGGCGGCGCCGGATCTGACGATGTTTTTCAAGGCGGACCTGCAGGTGTCGCTGAACCGCATCCTGGAGGGGCGGCCGAAGTTGAAATTTTTTGAGGCGGGCATGGATCTGCGGCTCTCGACGGATCCGTATGAGAGTTTCCGGATTTTCCAGGGGCGCATCCTGGAGCAGTACATGGCGATGAGCAAGGAGTTCAGCTTTGTGACGATGGATGCGAACACGAGCGTGGAGAAGCAGCAGAAGATCGTGCGGAAGCTGGTGAGCGAACGGATAGACCTGAAAAAATTCAAGCGGCGCAGCCCGCTGCCGCTGCCGCCGGCGATCGCGCCGAAACCGCCCGGGCCGCCGGAGCCGAAGGAAGTGGAGGAGGACAAAGCCGCATGAAAAAACCGCATCAATTTTACGGACACGGGATTCCGCGCGTCAAATGTGACGATCTCGGCGGCAAGCTGATCGTCGTCGAGGGCGCGGACGGTTCGGGCCGTTCGACGCAGATCATCGATTTGGTGAAATGGCTGGAGACGAGCGGGCGGCCGACGGTGCAGGTGGGCCTGAAGCGTTCGACGCTGGTGAGCGAGGAACTGGAGCGGGCGCAGAACGGCAATGTGCTGAGCCGCACGACGCTGGCGCTGTTTTACGCGACGGATTTCGCGGACCAGGTGGAGAACCTGATCATCCCGGCGCTGAAGGCGGGGTTCATCGTGCTGGCGGACCGTTACATTTACACTCTGATGGCACGCGACCTGGTGCGCGGCATGGATGAGAAGTGGTTGAAGAATCTGTACGGAATCGCGCCGGTGCCGGACGCGGTGTTTTATCTTTCGGTGGAGCCGGAGGAACTGGTGCAGCGCAATCTCGCGAAAAATGCGACGCTGGATTATTGGGAGAGCGGGCTCGACCTCGGACTGTCGCGTGATGTGTTCGATTCGTTTCTGAAATATCAGGCGGCGATGGGCGAGACGTTCCGGCAATTGCAGAAGACGTACAAGTTCGAGTTCATCGATGCGAACCGGTCGGCAAATGCGGTGAACAAGGAGTTGCGGAAGAAGATCGCGGCGGTGCTGGACGAGGAGTGAATTTAATCCGTTCTTTGAAAATTTGGAAATAATGTTAGCAGGTCAGCGGCGCCCCACCCTGGCCGCCTAAAGGCGGAACTCCAAACAGGGGGGCGATTCGTCGCTATTGGTACAATCCGTTAGGGATTGGTGGACGGCAAATTAGTTGGCGCCGTCACGCTGGGCGCGTTGGTGCTGAAGATGGGTTTGTGAAACGGGTGTTTCATGAGTTCATCAAATTGAACACGCTGCTCGGGCGTCAAGACTTCACGGATCTCCAGCCGCGCATCCTGCATGGTCTTGCGCATCTGATTTTGACCGTCATCAATGATCTTCTGGATGGCATCGCGCTCGGCCGGCTTGAGGCTGAGTGCCGTATCAAGCTGCTGCAAAAAGCGTTTGCTGAGGATTTCCGGCGGACGGAGCTTGGCGAGTTCGTTGGTGGCGGTGACCGCCGTGTTGGTGACGGACTGCTTGGCTTCAGCGGCAGCAGATGTCTTGCGCGGAGCCGCCTTGGAATGGCCTTTCTGCACGTAGTTCACGAGCAACCCGCCCGTGAAGACGCCGGCACCGAAGATCAGCGCGGTGGAAAGGACGATGGTGGGTATGATTTTCCAGTCGTTCACGGCGTGGAGTCGCCCTGGTCAACGGAAGCCAGGAGCGTATTTTCGAAGTCTTGCGACAGATCGTTACCGCCATCGTTCGAGTCCGGCGTGAACAGCGACACCGTACCGCAGACGACGGCCACCGCGACGCAGGAAACGGTGGCGCGCCACAAGCCGCGCATCCATTGGACACGCCAGGCAGTGGCTGACCGTTCCGCGATGAGGGCCGTGATGCGCTTTTCAAACGCATAGGGCACCCGGTCGTCCGGTTGTTGCAACCGGGCGGCGGCGACGAGTTTTCTCTGTAATTCAGCGAGGTTCATACGCTCCAATCCATTTGACGTGGGGGTATCATAGGGGGTTACAACTTCGTTACAAATACTTGTCCTTGGTCATCCGGGCGAGGATTTTCCGCATCTCGCCGCGGGCGCGAAAAGCGCGGACTTTGACGAGCGGGACGGACCAGCCGGTGATCTCGGCGATTTCCTTGACGGAACGGTCTTCGATCTCCAACAACTGGATGACGAGCCGCGCATCGGCCGGGAGCTTGTCCATCACGCGGTCTATCAACAACTTGGCGGCATCGGCATCCTCAGGCGCACTGGCGGGATCGGCCACAAAACGCTCCAGCCAGTCGTCTTCCGGCTCGGAGATTTCGCTGAAGGAGGACTCGCGGTTGCGCTGGTGGCCGCGCAAAAAGTCATAGCAGGTCCGCACGGCCATGCGCATGAGCCAGTGTTCGAAGGGGGCTTCGCCACGGAAGCTTTTGAGCTTGTCGAAGGCCTTGAGCCAGACCTCCTGCACGATGTCCTCCACCTCGCTATCGCGCCGCGCATAACGGCGCGCGGTGGCGAAAACGCGGGGGGAATATTTGACGACGAGCGGCTCGAAGCTGGCGGCATCGCCAGCCAGGACGGCGGCGATCAATTCGGCTTCGGACCGTTCTTCCATGCGGGAAAAAGATTCAACCTTACTCCATTTTCAAGCCGAAGGTCGTTTCAAAATCGCGAGAGAAGTGCGCGATCGATTCGGCCGCCTGGTGCGGCTGCTCCAGCAGGATCCGCAAGCGTTCGTCCGCGGTTTCCGGGCGCATCCGCATGAGTTCGGCGGCGGCGGCGATGTTCGCCAGCCGGCCGTTCACGTCATGGCGCATGTCGCGCAGCCGGCGGTGGAGCGCAAGGACTTGATCCTCGGTCAACGTCACCGGGCCGCTAAGTTTATAACTGGCAGACATGCCTAAATCATTGCGTAATGCCGTGCGAAAGCAAGCGTGCGATTCGCTCAGGAGTAAAAATGGCCGAGTTCCCGAAGCGAGGAATAGTCCTTGGCGCGCTCGGCCGTGGCCCGGCCGATGATGACATGATCAACGACCTCGATCTTTAACAACTGACCGGCGCGGATGAGATCGCGCGTGACCTTGATGTCCGCCTCGCTCGGGGTCGGGTCGCCGCTGGGATGATTGTGGACGAGGACGATGCCGGCGGCGTTCGCGACGATGGCGAGCCGAAACACTTCGCGCGGATGCACCAGCAATGTATCCAGCGTGCCTTCGGAGATGTCCTCCACGCGGATGAGCCGCTTGCGCGTGTTCAGCAGAAGGACTTGAAAGGATTCGACGTTGCGCAGGCGGTTGGATTCCCGCATGTAGCTGACGACGGTGGGCGGATTGTCCAACACCGGTGATTCTTCGCGGCGCTCCTGCTCCATGCGCCGCGCCAGCGCGAAGGCGGCCACGAGCGTCGCGGCCTTGTCGCGGCCGATGCCGGGCGTCGCGCGCACCTCATCCACCGATGCCAACGCCAAGGCATTCAGCGAGCCGAATTTTTGGAGAAGATTCTGGCCGACTTGCACGACATTCACGCCTTTCAAACCGGTGCGTAGCAAGATCGCGATGAGTTCTGCGTGCGTCAAGGCATCCGGTCCGCGCGCGACGAGCCGTTCGCGGGGACGTTCGCTGGCGGGCTGGTCTTTCAGGCGGAACGATTCGGACATGGAAAAGATTTACCTGTGAAACCGGCGAAACACACGAAAAATTATGCACAGCCGCTTTCATCGAAAACCGGGCATCGGCAAATAGATTTTATGTTGTTCAAGAAATCTGTGTTTCATCTGTGTCCGTCTGTGGCTAAAGTTTCCGCCGCATGGAACCCGCGTCCATTCCAGTTGACTTGCTTACGCCGTCTCAACGGCAGGCGGTTAATGCGCGCGGCAATGTCCTCGTCATGGCGGGCGCCGGCACGGGCAAGACCAAGACCTTGGTTGAACGCTGCCTGGATTGCCTCGCCCGTGAACGTGTTTCCCTTGATGAGTTGCTCATCGTCACGTTCACCGAAGCCGCCGCCGCTGAGATGCGTCAGCGGCTCCGTCGTGAACTGGAGAAGAAAGCCGCCTCCGAACCGGCGGATGACCACTGGTCGCGCCAGCTGGTGCTGTTTGATCTGGCGCACATCGGCACGCTGCACAGTTTTTGCCTCAAGCTGATCCGCGAACATTTTTACGAACTCGGACTCGATCCGCAACTGGCCATTCTTGATGAAGGTGAAGCCCGCCAGCGCGCCAACGAAACATTGGATGAACAGTTTCAAGCGCATTACGAGGGCACGGATGATTTTTCGATTGCCGTCCGAAATTTGATCCGGGTGCATGGCGGCGGGCGCGATGAAAATATCCGCAAGCTCATCCTGCGCCTGCATCATTATTCCCAAACACGACCCGACGCGGCCGGCTGGCTGGCGCGTCAGCGGCAGACTTTTTCCACCGATGAACCGATGGAATGGCAACACTGGTTGCCCGTCGCCATTGCCGATTGGAAGAACGAATGGCTGCCGTTACTGGAAATAGTCCAATCCGAGAATGAAAAAGCCGGTGAACTGGCGCGCATCCTTTCCCGCCTGCCCGGCAACTTTTCCCGGCCAATCGCGGCAGAAATATTGCGAGATGTCGCCGCCGCCGACCTGACCGCCAGCTATCCCAAGGGCCAAGCCGGCAAACTGCGTCCGGCGCTTGGCAAAATTTTCGAAGAAGCAAACTTTCTGGCCTCGCTGGCCACGGTAAAAGACGGGCGCGACCCGCTGATGGAAGACTGGACGTGGGTCCGTGGCCACATGGAAAGCTTGTTGCAACTGGCCCAGGAGTTCACCGAACAGTTTTCCGAACGCAAACGCATGGATGGCGTCGTGGATTTTCATGATCTCGAACAGTTCGCCTTGAAACTGCTCTGGGATTTTACGGCCGACAAACCCACAGCCGTGGCCGAAGGCTGGCGCAAAAAACTGAGCTTTGTATTCGTCGACGAATATCAGGATATCAATGCCGCGCAGGATAAGATAATCGCAGCGCTGGCCGGTGATGGCGCGGCGGCAAACCGTTTCCTTGTCGGCGACGTCAAACAGAGCATTTACCGTTTCCGCCTGGCCGATCCTGGAATTTTTCGCGATCACGCCAAGAACTGGCGTGGCGAATCCGGACAAACTGTTTCACTTTCGGAAAATTTCCGCAGCCACGAAGGCTTGCTCCAATTTGTTAACTCCGTCTGCCGCCTGGTCATGCGCGAAGAGGTTGGCGGTGTGGTGTATGATGCGGGAGCGGAACTCAAATCCGGGGCAACCAAAACTTTAACCGTTCCGGTTGCAGCGCCAGTTTCCGCACCACGCGTGGAATTGCTCCTGCGCCTCAAACCCGGTCGCAACGAAGCGCGGGAGGAGGAAGACGGCGATCTGGCTGATCTTGACGAAGCTCAGAAAGAGGCCCGCCTCGTCGCCGGACGTCTCCAACAACTCATCACGGATAAGCACTCAATTTGGGATGACCATGCAAAGGTTATCCGACCCGCCGAATGGCGCGACATCGCCATCCTATTGCGTTCCCCGCGCGGTAAATCTGAAATTTTCGCCAAGGAATTTGAGCGTGCCGGCATTCCGCTGGCGGTGGCGCGCGGCGGTTTTTATGAAAGCGCGGAAATCCTCGATCTTTTGAGCCTGCTGGAACTGCTCGACAATCCTTTGCAGGACGTCCCATGCATCGCCGTGCTGCGATCGCCGCTGGTCGGCCTGTCATTGGATGAACTGGCGGAAATCCGGCTGGGTTTGAAGGACGGTCATTTTTGGACGGCACTGGTCCGCAGCCAAGACCCGGCGGTGCGACGCGATAATTCGACAGCTTCCAAAGTCACAAAGTTTCTCGAACGCTTTCCACGCTGGCGCAAGCTCGCCAAGCAATCTTCGCTTTCCGAGTGCCTTGAAGCCGTACTCACGGAAACGTTGTATGCAGACTGGCTGCGAGCCCAACCACGCGGCACCCAACGGGCGGCAAATGTCACCGGCTTTCTCAGTCTCGCGCAGCAGTTCGACCAGTTTCAGCGGCAAGGGTTATATCGTTTCTTAAAATTTATCGAAGCCCAAAAGGAAGCGAACGTGGAACCGGAAATCTCCACCAGCATCACGGAAAATGCCGTGCGGCTGATGAGCATCCATCAAAGCAAGGGTCTGGAGTTTCCAGTCGTGGTGCTGGCTGATCTGGCAAAAAATTTCAACACCCGTGATCTGACCGGCGAGATTATTTTTGACGAATTTTTCGGACTGTGCCCAAAAGTAAAACCGCCCGGCAGCGGACGGCGTTATCCCAGCCTGCCACACTGGCTGGCGGAACGACGGCAGCAACGCGAATTGCGCGGCGAAGAACTCCGGCTGCTCTACGTCGCCCTCACCCGCGCCCGGGATAATTTGATCCTGACGGCGAATCTTACGGCGGATAAATGGGAAAAAACGTGGAATGAACCGCAACCGGTTAGCACCCGACAAATCGCGGGGGCCAAAAGTTTTGCGGACTGGCTGGCGCTCTGGTTCCGCAATCAAAAATCAAAAAGCACCAGCCTCATCGAAGGCGAGTTTGAAAATCTGCGCTGGCGGCTGGCGGGCAATGAAGCCTTGGCCGAAAAAACGGAAGCTGGCGCTGTGAAAATGGAAGCAGAAATGTCCGCGCCCGACAAAAAAGCGGCAGAGAAACTGCAAGCCATGCTGGCGTGGAACTATCCGTTCGCAGCGGCAACGGAACGTAAAGCCAAATCTTCTGTCACCCAGTTGCGGCGTGAGGCCGAGGAATCGGATGATGAAGCACAGACACTCTTCCTGGAGACATCATTCGACCCACCAGCGTCCGGTCGGAAGACCAAGCGCGGGGAAACGAAATTGTCCGCGTCAGAAATTGGCGCGGCTCATCACAAATTTCTCCAGCATGTGCGGTTGGAAACACTTGATGATCCGGCAATGGAAGCCGAACGGCTGGCGAAGGAGAAATATCTGACGGCGGATGAACTTGAAGCATTGGATTTGGATGCGCTGGCGGCGTTCTGGAATTCTCCACGCGGCAAGAAAATCAAGGCGAACGCCGCCAATGTCCGTCGCGAACTGCCATTCACCGCCAGGTTCAGTCCGGCCGAATTAGCGGATATCACAGGCCGTTCGGCCGAAGCGGGCTTGGAGAACGAATTCATCGTCATCCAAGGCGTGGCGGATTTGATCGTGCTGCTGCCAGAGGAAATCTGGCTCATTGATTTCAAGACGGATGGTATCGGACGAGGCGACCTGCCTGAGAAAATCAGGACTTATACGCCGCAGTTAAAATTGTACGGCGCCGCCTTGGAGAAAATTTTTGGCCGTAAGGTGACATTGCGGGCATTACATTTCCTGTCTTTGCAACGGACGGAAGTGGTGTGAAGCGCGCCGCTGAAGCATTGCTGACAGCATCAAGGGTAGACGACTCCGTCGCCTGATGCTTCGCTCGACGGTGGTTTTTTGGCAGCGTGAAAAAACTACCACCCAAGCCGTTCGCCACAGTTACAATCAAATCGGACGCTGCGGATCCTATTCTGCTTCCAAGGCTAACTGGCCAGATTCGGGTGCGGTTTCGGGCTTCTCCGGAGCGGATTCAACCGCAGGCGCTGCCGGAACTTCTGCTACCGGCGCAGTCGCATCTTGTAACCGGACCAGTGCGGGGCGAATCATACGCCCTTGAAAAGTTAGGCCGGGGGCGAGTGTCTCGGCAATGATGGCGTCCGCTGGCGGCGTTTCCACGCCATGAGCACGAAATTTTTGCGCATCAAATTTCTCCTCCGGCGCCGCGCCATAGGGCGTCAGGCCGACCCGCCGGGCGGCATCGCGGCAGGCATTCTGAAAATTGCTGATTTGTTCGGCCAATTCCGGCTGACCGGAACGGGCGGCGGCGTTGTGCAGCGCAAAAATATGGTCAAGGATGCGCACTACCACCTGCAACCATTCGCCTTCACCGCGACGCAGCTTTTCCACTTCGAGCCGGAGAGCGCCTTTTTCGGTGTCGTTAAGCTTCACCTGAAATTCATTGAATTCACGGATCTCCTCGGTCATGCGTTCGGCAACCTCCTTGGCGGCGGCAACTGTCTTGTCGGTGTTGCCCTTGGTCGCTTCCTGTACGCGCGCCCATTGGTCAGTGGCAGCGGCGACCTGTGCGGAATACTTTTTCAAGTCATGCAACTGTTCCGCCACCGTGGTCACGGCATTGACTTCCACCAGCTTTTTGATGGCGCGATATTCCAGGATGTACGGCAGGCAGCCAAGCAAGGTGCCCAAGGCGACACAGCCGGCGGCGATCAACTCTTCCGTCCGGGAAACCGGGTGCGCCGCCTTGTAGATGACACCAAAACCGGCAAGCAACAAAATCACGTTGGCAGAGACAAACGGCCACTTGGCAATTTTCCATTCGGAGACGTCTTTCATGTTGCCAGTGTCCGAAAAATGTCGACGAAGCGCAAGCGGGACGGCGTCTTTATCCTCGACTCCCGGCGCGGAAAAGAAATCATTCGGGCATGCGCATTTGCGTGATCTTCAACCCGGCCGCGCGCGGTAACAAGGCGCGGCGCTTCCGCCGTTTCCTGAACGAGCTTTCCCAGCAATGCGCGCTCAAGGCCACCACCGGTCCCGGCGATGCCCGGCGCCTCGCGCAAGCCGCCGTGGCCACCGGTTACGACATCATCGCCGCCGCCGGCGGTGATGGCACGGTGAACGAGGTCCTGAACGGCATTGCCGACGAACCGGATGGCTTTCAACGCGCGCGACTGGGCGTATTGCCACTCGGCACAGTGAATGTGTTTGCGCGTGAGTTAAAAATCCCCGCCCGGCTCGAAGGTGCTTGGCAGGTCTTGAAGCGGGCGAAAGAAACCAGCATTGACCTGGGGCGCGTGGATTTTTCCGATGAAGGGAAACCCGCCCAACGTTATTTCATGCAACTCGCCGGGGCCGGGTTGGATGCCCGGGCGATCGAACTTGTCAGTTGGAAACTCAAAAAAAGCGCTGGGCCGCTAGCGTATGTCGTCGCCGGCCTGCAGGCGCTGGTGGAAAAACAGGCCCGCATCAGCGTGTGCGCGGACGGCAAAAAGATCGAAGGTGAACTGGCGTTGCTCGGCAACGGTCGGCTGTATGGCGGACCGTTTGACATTTTTCCCGATGGTCAACTGGATGACGGGCTGCTGGATGCGTGTGTGTTTCCCAGCGTCAACCTGTCCGGCTTGCTGAAGCTCGCGCCGGGGCTTTTGCTTCGCAAAAAATTGTCCGAGCACCGTGTTCAGCGGTTGCGCGCCCGCAAGATGGAGCTGACAAGCGAGACGCCCGCCAGCTTTGAATTGGATGGCGAATGGATCGGGTATCTGCCCGCCACTTTTTCCCTGGAACAGAAGAAGTTGCGCGTGGTGATTCCCTGAAACTTCGGCCGGGGCGGATGCGTCTGAGCCTGTAACCCATGAACTTGAAGCCTGCCGCTGTCCTCGCAATCCTTTCCGTTTCCGCCCTCCAAACCTTTGCGGCCGTCATCGGCACAAACGTTCCGGCCACGCCCTTGACCGCCGACCGGGTCGCCAACCTGCCCGCCTGGAAAACTTACCTGGAAAACTCCACCCGCCAAAAGCAGGCGGACCAAGAATTTTTCCGCACCGATCTAAAATCGGATGGCCTCAAGCAGGCCGTCTTGCCCCACAAGACCAATTCAGCCAAAGGCGTGGCCCTGAATAACATCGACTCCTGGTATCGCACCAGCGAGGCAAGGCGTATCGCGGACATCATCGTCTCGTTCCAGACCCCGGCGGGCGGTTGGAGCAAAAACACCGATTTCACCAGGAGTCCACGCGCGCCGGGTGAATTGTTCGGCGCGGAAAACGGCTCGCTGTTCCTGAGCCCGAACGACTTTGACACGCCGGAAGATGCGACGTGGGACTACGTCGGAACGTTCGACAATGACTCGACCACCACCGAGCTGCGCTTTCTGGCAAAAGTCATTTCAGCCGACAAAGCCAAGAACAGCGACCTGCAAGACTCGTTCACCCGCGGGCTGAATTACATCTTCAAGGCCCAGTATCCCAACGGCGGGTGGCCGCAGGTCTGGCCGTTGCAGGGCGGTTACCACGACGCCATCACTTTCAATGATGATGCGATGCTCCACATCGTCGAGTTTTTGCGCGAGGTCGCGAATGGAAGCGGCGAATTTGCGTTCGTCCCGCAAGAATACAGGGCGCAGGCAGATACGAGCTGGAAGCAAGGACTTGATTGCATCCTCGCGGCGCAGATCAAAGTGGATGGTCATTTGACCGTCTGGTGCCAGCAGCATGACGCCATCACCCTGCAACCGACCTCGGCGCGGAATTACGAGATGCCATCGGAGACTTCCAGCGAGAGCGGGACTATCACATTATTCCTGATGCAATTGCCCAACCCCGATTCCAAAGTGGTGGCCGCCGTCAACGCGGCCGCCGCCTGGTTTAAAAAAACCGCGATCGAAGGAAAAGCGTTTCGCGTGGTCGGCACCGAAAGCCGCAAGCTGGTGGACGCCCCGGGCAATGGCCCGATTTGGGCGCGCTATTATGAAGTGGGCACGGACAAGCCAATTTATGGCGACCGCGATAAAAGCATCCACGATGACGTGAACGAAATCTCCCGGGAACGTCGCAAGGGTTACGCTTGGTTCAAAGACACACCCAAGCGAGTTTTGGAGCACTACACCAAGTGGGCCAAGCAGCACCCGGCGCAGCCCTGATCACTTCGCCGCCGAATCGTCCAACCCTTTGCCGTAAATGTTGTTCGTACTGACGAGCGCGCCTTCATAGCCGGTGACGCGAATTTTGGAAAGGTTCACATTGGTCATGTTGGCGAGGGAAATGGCGCGTCCGCAGGTTCCGGAAATATCCGTCAGCGTGAACCCGTCCATCAGCCGGGCCGGCGGAATGTTTCGGCCATCGACCAGCTCGGCCACATCTTGTACGCGAACATTTTTAAAAGTGAGATTCTGGACGAGCGGCCATTTGGCGACGTCGCCGGGTACCGGGTCGGTGGCTTGAATGCCCTTTTTCATCAGGTCGATGCCGATGAAGGTCGGGGATTTTAGCACGGTGAGATTTTCACCGGTGATGTCTTCCATGAACCCACCACGACCATCACGGCTCTTGATGAAGATCGCATTTTGACGGCCGGACAGGACACAATTGGATATCTTAACATTGCGGATGCCGCCCGACATTTCTGTCCCCAGCCCGATGGCTGCGTAGATGGAGCTTTGTAAACGGCAGTCGCGGATGACGACATTTTCGGTCGGCCGGTTCAAGTTCTGCGCCGCCAACCCGCGACCAGATTTGAGGGAAATGGCGTCATCGCCGGTATTGATGTCGCAATGGTCGATGGTCACGCCATCGCAGGAATCCACGTCCATGCCGTCGCCATTAGCGTAGACAGTGCGGATGGTGAGATTGCGCGCCGTGAAATTTTTGCAGTACAAAAGATGGATGGACCAGAGCTGCTGGTACTGTGTGGTGAAACTTTCAAACAGGGCATTGGTGCAACCGGTCAATTCGATCAGCACCGGACCGCGTGGGTTGCGGAGCTTGCCCAGCGGCAACGGCGGACCGAAAATTCCGCCGCCGGTGATGGTGACGTTGGCCGCATCTGTCGCGGAGATCAAAGCGCGGTGACCATCGCGAAACTCACCTTCCCAGCGGACATTCACCACGGGATAATCTGCGATGTCCGGGCTGCCAAGCAGACTGGCGCGTGCTTCCATCTGCAACGTGGTATTCGCATGCAAAATGATGCTGCCAATCAGGTAGACGCCGCCCGGCACCAGCACCGTGCCGCCGCCATTCTCGCCGCAGGTATCGAGCGCCTTTTGGATCGCGGCGGTATCCTTGGTCATCCCGTCGCCCTTCGCGCCAAAGTCGAGGATGTTCAAGGTGGGTTTGTCAGCCGCCCAATTTGTACCGGTAGCCAGGCCCAGGGCGATGACGAGTGCAAACAGATGTTTCATGTGGTCGATAAAGGTTGCGTTGAGGGTCGCGGAGAGTCAATTCCCCCTTCGGCTTGCTGCCATCGCCAATTATGGTTAGCCTCCGCCAGCTTTACATGAGTGAAATCTTAGTCATAGGCCATCGGAATCCTGACACAGACGCGATCTGCTCGGCGATTGGTTACGCGGAATTCAAGCGCCGCACGGGCATGACCGAGGCCGTGGCCGCGCGTTGCGGCGATACCAACGACCGCATCGACTTCGTGCTGAAGACGTTCGGCGTGGTCGCACCAAAATTCATCGCCGATGTCTCGCCCAAAATCTCCGACGTGATGCAGCGCCGCATCTTGAGCGTCCGTCCCGAATCGACCGCCGCTGAAGCCCTGCGTCTGATGGACGAGAAAAACCTCCGCCTGCTGCCCGTGCTGGATGACGCGCAGAAGTGCCGTGGCCTGCTCTCGCTCTTCAAGTTGAGCAAGTTCCTGTTCCCGGCAGTCAGCCGCCAAGCCGGGCAGCACAATTCGCGCGAAGTGGTCTCGTCGCTTTCCAGCCTCGCCCGGACGCTGGATGGCGAACTCGTCGTGGGGTTCAATTCAGAATGCGAAGAGGAATTGATCCTGATGATCGGTGCGATGGGGTTGGAATCTTTTGCCTCGCGGCTCGACAAATATCCGCCAGACAAATTGTGCGTCGTTGTCGGTGATCGCTGGGACATCCAGAACGTCGCCATCCGCGAAGGCGTGCGGGTAATGATCGTGACCGGCGGCATCCCGGTCGAACGCAAGACGATCGAGGCGGCGCGTGAAAAAAAAGTCAGCGTCATCACCTCGCCCCATGACACCGCCACCACGGCGTCGCTCTGCCGCGCCGCCGTGGCCGTAAGGCATGTGTTGAACGAAGAATTTCTGTGCTTCCGTGAAAATGCGCCGCTGGCCGCCGTGCGCGAAGAAGCGACGTCCTCCGGCTATCTGGCGTTTCCTGTGCTCGACAGCGAAGGCCAGACCGTCGGCATCCTGTCCAAGACCGACTTTCTCAAAACCGTCACGCGCAAGCTGATCCTCGTCGATCACAACGAACTTTCCCAAGCCGTGCAAGGTGCGGACGAGGTGGAGATCATCGAGATCATTGACCATCACCGCATCGGCGCGCTCGCGACGCAGCAACCCATCCTGTTTCGCAACGAACCCGTCGGCTCCACTTGCACCATCGTGGCCGATTGCTTTTTTCGTTACGGCGTGGAGATGCCGCGCGACATCGCAGGCCTCATGCTCGCCGGGCTGGTATCTGACACATTGAATCTCACGTCGCCCACGACCACCTCGCGCGATGCGGAGATTTTGAAGAAGCTTGAAGCCCTCTCCGAGGTCAACGCCCGCGAGTTCACGGAAAAGCTGTTCGCCTCCGGTTCACTGCTCACGCTCAAGCCCGCGCCGCAGGCGGTCACGACCGATTGCAAAGAATACAGCCAAGGCAAGATCAAATTCAGCGTCGCGCAAATTGAGGAGATCGGCTTCGAACAATTTTGGAAGCGCAAGGAAGAGTTGCTGGCCGCGCTGGAAGCGTATCGCCACAAACATGCGTATCACTTCTCCGCGTTGCTCGTCACGGATGTCACCACGCAGAGCTCGCTGCTGCTGGCGGTCGGTGATGAGAAGTTCATGAAGCGCATCGACTACCCCCGCCTTGAGCCCGGCATCTATGAGTTGCGCGATGTGGTGTCCCGCAAGAAGCAGTTATTACCTTATTTGACACACTGTTTGCGGGAGACGGAAAAGGGTGTGAAGGGCAGTTGATCTGATCTACCGCGGCCCAATTGGCAGCCCCGTAGGGGCGCCGTCTTTGTGGTTACACCATAAAACAGTTCAGGCTCCGTAGGAGCGGCATCAACCGGGATATATGTCGCTCCTGCAGAGCTTTCTTTGACTGAGAAATTCATCCCAGCAATAGCTTACAACAAATGCCCCAGCTTCTCCCGCTTCGTCTTGAGATACCGCTCATTGTGCGGGTTGGGTTTCACCTTGATGGGCACCTGCTGGACGATCTTTAGACCGTAGCCTTTCAGGCCGATGACTTTCTTCGGGTTGTTCGTCAGCAAGCGGATAGTTTTCAGGCCGAGATCGACGAGGATTTGCGCGCCGAGTCCGTATTCGCGCAGGTCCATGCCATAGCCGAGCTTCAAGTTCGCCTCAACAGTATCAAGTCCCTCCTCCTGCAATTTGTAGGCTTTGATTTTTGGCGCGAGGCCGATGCCACGGCCTTCCTGCCGCATGTACAAGATTACACCGCGGCCGGACTCGGCCACCTGAAGCATGGCGGAATGCAGTTGCGGTCCGCAATCGCAACGGCGCGAGCCAAAGACATCGCCCGTGAGACATTCGCTATGGACGCGCACCAGCACGTTGTCTTTCTTCGCAACGTCGCCGCGCACGAGGGCGAGATGATGCTGGCCATCGATCTTGGAACGATACAGATGCAGGTCGAAATCGCCATAGTCCGTGGGCATCTTGATAGTCTCGATCTTTTCTACAAGCTTCTCACGCGTGCGGCGAAATTCGATGAGGTCGGCGATCGTGCAAATCTTCAGCTTATGTTTCCGGCCAAACTTCACCAACGCGGGGAGACGCGCCATGGTGCCGTCGTCGTTCATGATTTCGCAAATAACGCCGATAGGGCGGGCGCCGGCGAGATGCACGAGGTCGACAGCCGCCTCGGTATGGCCGGCGCGCTGAAGCACGCCGCCGGATTTGGCGCGCAGCGGGAAAACGTGGCCGGGCTGCACCAGTTCATCCGGCACGGCGGTCGGCGACGCCATGATCTGGATGGTCTTGGCGCGGTCGGCGGCACTGATGCCGCTGCTGATGCCATGTGCCGCGTCCACGCTTACCTGAAAATCAGTGCGGAAGACTTCGCGATTCTGCTTCACCATGCCCTCGATGCCCAGTTGCAAAAGCCTGTCGCCGGTGGTCGGCACGCAGATGAGCCCGCGCCCGTGCTTGGCCATGAAGTTCACGGCGGCGGGCGTCACAAATTGCGCGGCCATGACGAGGTCGCCCTCGTTCTCCCGGTCCGCATCGTCCACGACGATGACCATTTTGCCCTTGCGCAGATCGGCCACGACTGACTCGATGGTGTCAAAAATCTTTTTCATTCGGCAGAAAACATCCTAACCGCGATAACGGAAAATGCCACTTCATTCCTAGGCGCCGCCTTGGATTGCAGACCGCGCCGTCGCCGCCCAAATCCATTTGTAGGGCGATACCTGACACCTGCGTTTTTTGTTGGTAACCCTGCAAAATCTGACTACACTCGCGTTGAAGGTTTCCTAACTTTTTCGACCAAGGCGCAATGGGTGTCGGCAAGTTACCATGACATCCGGCACCCAACAGAACATTACCGGCAGCACGGCGGTGAACTCCACCGCCGTGGCCACCGACCTGTCCGCCAATCTCCGCCGGCTTGACCGCCTCGCCAACCTCGGCCTCGTTTCCGCCAGCGTCGCGCATGAGATCAAGAACGGCCTCGTGGCCATCGGCACCTTCGTGGAGATGCTCGCGGAAAAGGGCGAGGACAAGGAGATGACCGATGTCGTCCGCCGCGAACTCAGCCGCATCAATTCCCTCGCCAGCCAGATGCTCCGCTATTCCGCGCCCAAGCCGGTCGCGTTCGCGAAGGTCTCCACCCACGAACTGCTTGATCACTCCCTCCGTTTGCTTGAACACCAGATGAGCGGCCGCCTCATCACGTTGAAACGCGAATATCACGCCACGACCGATGCCGTGCATGGTGAAGAAGCGCAGTTGCAACAGGTGTTCATGAATCTTTTCCTCAATGCCGTGGAAGCCGTCGGTCACAACGGTGAAGTGTCCGTGACCACCGAGAATGACGGCGCCTATCTGAAGATTTCCGTCCGCGATTCCGGCCCGGGCATTTCCGCAGACAACCTCGCCCGCATGTTCGAGCCCTTCTTCACCACCAAGAAAAATGGCACCGGCCTTGGCCTCGCCATCACCCAGCGGATCATCGAGGAACATCGCGGCAAGATCCATATCCATAGTGAAACCGGCAAAGGCTCCGCCTTCATCGTCTCGCTGCCGCACGAGTAAGTTTATTCCCCCACCAGCCCGAACGGGCTCACCGCATCGCCACCCACGCGCTTCGCCGGCGACGCCTTGAGCGAGAACTGGATCGCGACCGTGTAATCCGGCTGCGTATTGATGTCATCCTCCACGCGGAAGGTCAGCGCCCACGTCCACACCCGCATGTCGCGGTAGAGCGAATAGTATTGCTGCTGCAGACGGCCCGTCACGATGTTGAAATCGTGCTGCGCGCGCAAACCCCAGTTGTCGCTGATCCGGAAAAACATCGTGCTGCTGATGAAATTATTCTCATCCCACAAACCGCCGCCCCATGCCGCGCCGCGCAAGTAAAGATGCCCGATGCCCCAGCTCCAGCGGTCGTTCGGCGTGAACGTCAATTGATGAAAGGACAGGTTCAGGTGCCCGCCCTCGGTATCGTAGCGCAACTGTTCTTCCAGCGTCAGCCAGGTGCGCGGGCGAAAGGCGAACTCCGAGTACAGGTCGTTCAAACGGCTCTGGCCGTGTTGCGGATCCAGCCGCAGATCCATCATCAGGTTCCAGTTCAACAGATCTTGCAACTCCCCGGCGCGCTTCGTCTGCAAAATGTTCCGCAGGCCGAAACGCATCACGTTCATCGTGTCGATCGAGTCGATGCTGTTATAATCCGGAAAATCGATCGGCGAGATCAGGATCGCCCCCACCTGACCATCCGCCTGCGGCAGCACCGAGGGCGAGACGCTCGGGTTCGGCACATAGACATAATTCACTGAAGGCTCGACGATGTGGCGCAAGCCGTCCACGTCCAGCAACGAGCTCTTCGCATCCTTCCACAACGACGACGCCTTGAACCCGATCTCCACGCCCGTGTTAAACACCCCGCGCGACACGTCATCCGTGCCGCCATCCGCATAGCTGCGGCGGTTATAATACGTATAGCGCCCGCCGACCCGCGGCGCCACGTTCAGCCAGTTGAAGAACGTCCACGGCAGCGTGATCTGATGGTACGTGTCCGCGCGCAGATCCGAGTTCGTATAAACACCGTTGTTGATCGAATACAATCCGTTCGTCGCGTTCGCGGCGAAAGAGCGATACCAGCCCACCGAGCTTTCGCTGTCGTAATACAGCGGCGTATCCGAGATCTGCTGGCGATACCCCGTCAGCTTCACATCCGGTAAGCGCTCGATCTGGTTGAAGAAACTGTTCACGCGCGGCGTGGCCAGCGCATCCAAACTCCAATTGTCAGAATATTTCTGCGCCTCGATGAACGTGTTCGGCTGCGGGTTCTGCTCGTAGTCGCCGCCGAAAAAGTCGCGCAACACCAGCGGATCGGTCTGGTAATTCACCATCGCCTTCACGTTCAAGTTCGTCGCCGGCGTCGCCTGCCAGCCCAAATAAAACCGCTGCCGGTTTTTCGGGATGTTGCCGTAGAACGGAAACGTGTTCATGCTCGAGTTCGGCTTCGTATCGTACAGATAATAGTAGCTGATGTTCGCGTCACCCCAGCGGCCCAGGTGCAGGTTCACATCCGGCCCGACCGCCGGCCCGCGTTCGGAGCGATAATCCACATGCACCACGCCATCCACCTGCTCGTTCAAAAACCAGGTGTACGACCCCAGCAAATAACCGCCGTAGCTGCTGCGATAACCGGGCAGGACATTGAAGGTGTTCGCCCGCTTGTCGAAATAACGTTTGTAGTACGGAAAATAAATGACCGGCACCTTGCCCGCCCACAGCACCGCGTTCCACAT
Organism: Verrucomicrobiia bacterium; assembly: GCA_035943555.1. Classification (GTDB taxonomy): domain Bacteria; phylum Verrucomicrobiota; class Verrucomicrobiia; order Limisphaerales; family UBA11358; genus UBA11358. The sequence goes on along the minus strand of DASZCA010000490.1, from coordinate 9,660 downwards.
CTCCACATACTGGCCGGACACCAGCCGGATGCGGCTCGCCTTGATGATGTAGCCCGGCTCGTAGATGTCATCCGTCGTCACATACGACTGGCTCGCCGTGTACACTTTGTTGCTGATATCGCCGGTCAGGCCGTGACCGCCCGCGTACAACGGCGCCTTCCCCGTGCGGAACTGCTCCGTCTGCATCTGCTTCGTCTCGTAATTATAATTGATGTGATCGCCCACCCAGATCTCGTCGCCGGTCACGATCCGCACATTGCCGTCCGCCGTCACGATGTGCGTCTTGGAATCCACCGAGGCGGCGGTGGCCGTCAAAACCGTGTTGCCCGTGCGGACGAAAACTCCGTTCGTGTACGTCATCAAGCCCGTGTTCGGGTCGAACTCCACGGAGCCTTGGGGCGCGTCGGGCGTGATCAGGTTCAAGGCCTTGATCTCCACGTCCTGTTTTTCCTGGGCGCGAACGGGCACGGAAATGAGGGTGGCGGCCAGAAGCAGCGCAAAGATGGCGGGAAATTTTGTCATCGGGCGCGGCCAATTAAACAGAATGCCGCGGGCGTGCCAAGCGAGTTTTACCGCGAAAAACGCCACAACACCCCCTGCCCCGATATTTTCCAGTTGGGAAAGGTTGGGATATCCCAGTTCATTCATGGTTCACCTCCCCACCGCGAGCGCCATAGCCGTCGCCAGGCAGGAGCGCCGAGTTCCAACTCGGCAAGGCCACTTCGAAGCGGGTGGTAAGTTCGCCCCGCAGGAACGCAATCCGCAACAAAGGCCTCGAACGCGCCATAACCTCTGTTCGCACCGAAAGCCTGGCCCAGCCGGCAGGCTGCCATCAATTCTGGTGGGACAGACCTGCCGGTCTGCCCAAACATCCGCAGAACCAGCGAAGCCCAGTTCTGCGTCGGCAGCCCGCCAATCGCCATTCGTAAATCATAAATGAACATGGTTTTATCCCGTCTGATTTACCTTAATTTTCTCAAAATCATTGGTCTTTTTTAAAATTTTAAATCTCAAATATGTGCTCATTTGCCGTCACTCATTTGGTTGGATTTAGTCGGATTCGCCTGGAGCGCAGTTGCCCGGCTAGCCCGGTCGTTTGAGGTTTCGTGTGCTTGGTATGTTTCGCGGCCCATAATTTTTTAAAAAACCATCGAAGTTCGTCGAAGCCCATGACGGAGCGCGGCTGCCTGTCTGCCATTGCCTTGGCGAAGGCGGATGTCCCGCGCCAAGCGGGATCAGCCGCAGCACATGGCCTGCAACCAACACTCCCGCCCCGCCGACAATCGTCCGCCTGCAAATCAGGTCGTAAATCGCCATTCGTGAATCATAAATCAACATGGCTTAATTTGGGGACTTATATACAACGTTACCCTAGTGGGTAGTTTACCCCATATGGTTGCGGGCTTGGTTTTGCTAAAATCCAAAATGTGATAATAGCTGCCGCCAAAACCTATATGCTTGATGACAGAGTTGTTGTGCTTCTGTTCGTTCTTCTGGTGTTGGTGGTGGTAACAATCGTCAGATATTCAAAAAGCAAGTAGATTTTAGGTGTGGTTCTCAAAAAGAACCGCACGGATTGAAGAAATGTTACGCTGCGTAACACCGAAAAGCGCGGCGGCAAAATGCCGTTAGGTTCAGTTAGTGAACGCAACTTGGGGCTGAATTGAGCTACACGCGCAGCAAATGGTGCCTCTCGGCCCGTGTGACGTTCCCTGCAAAAGACCATCACACGGGCCGGATTTCTTTCGGCGCTCCCCGTTTCGGCATCACAGGGGCGCTGTCATTATTATTTTCATAAAAACGTAAAAAGCTGCTCCAGCCCCCACTCGAAAACCCCAGACAGGGGGAATTTTGAGGGCCAGAACAGCTTCTAAATCGCGATCTGTCTGCGCGGTTTATTCCCGGAACAAAACGCACGAAAGGTGGACATTATTATTTTGTGAAGGGACCGTCTTTAACGAGATGGATAGGCTTAATGAAAAACGCGACGACCTTTCGCAAAAGGGAAATGACTAGGGCATATCGCCGGGGATATGGTGGAAGGGGGTCCGACCAAAAAAATTCCCAATAAATCATAATCACCCTACGGCTATTGGCGATAAACGGTGTGTCCAAAATTTAGAGAAGGGCAAAAAACGCAACTTTACTGGGGTTTTGAAAGATTTTTAAAAAACAAAATTCGGACCCTTCAGAGAATTTCGTCCGCCAGAATCCCCCTCCCCGTTTATACCCCCCTTAAGAGGGGTAAAAAAACACGGAAAAAACCCATACTATCCAATTCATCCACATGCACAATCGCAGGCCATCGGCTGACTGATTCATGAGACACAACTACTTCATCGTTCTGCTGGTCATGGTTGTCTTTGTCGCGGTTTCCTTTGTCACTAACATCATGGATCCCGTGGGCACGGATATTCAGGCTTCTTTCCAACTGACAGAAGCGCAGTTGGGTTACTTGTCCTTTGGACTGTTCATCGCCTACGCCGTCATGTCCATCCCCGCCGGATTATTGGCCGAGCGGTTCTCCGCCCGCACGATGCTGATTGGCGCCTTCCTGTCGTCCACGGTCGGCGCGTTCGCGATCGCCGCGCACCCCAGTTTTGCCGTGCTCATCCCCGCTTACTTTCTGATCGGGGTGGGGTTTGCCGTCCTTCAGGTGGTGACCATTCCCCTGCTGCGTGTCGCCGGCGGTGGTGAGAACATGGCACTTTTAGGCAATATCTCCCAATTGATCTTCGCCTTGGGATCCGCGGTCAGTCCTTACGTTTATGTCTATTTGGAGAATGGTCTGAAAAGCCCCGCCGCCGGGCGCGACCCGCTCATCAGCCTCCTGGCCAAAGTGGCGCCTGCGGGGTTGTACTGGGTTTCCATCTACTGGGTCATCACGGCCATCCTTCTCGGTTTGATTTTGGTGATCGCCCTCGTCAAATGGCCCCGCGTGGAGCTGAGGGAAAATGAAAAGGTCGGTTCTCTCTCCACCATCGTCCAATTGCTCAAGCGCAAAACGGTCTGGCTGTATTTGGTCGGCGTGGTCTGTTACGTCGGCACCGAACAGGGTGTGGCCACCAAGATCAAGGGCTTTCTCGTCAACTGCCACAACATCGATCCGGACCTCGCCAATAAAGTCGCCGTCTCCGGTTTTTGGAGCGCCATGGCCATCGGCTGCGCGGTGGGCGTGGGACTCGTCAAACTCATGGACTCCCGCAAGGTCCTCTCCCTGTTCATGGCCGGCGGCGGCGTGACGCTGCTGGTGGCGCTGTTCACACCCAACCCCAAGCTCGCCCTGTACGCGCTGCCCATGATGGGCTTCTGGTGTTCCGTGGGCTGCCCCATTGTGTTCGCGCTGGCCCTTAATTCTCTCGAAAAACATCACGGCGCCTTTACCGGGATTCTGTGCGCCGGCATCGTCGGCGGCGGATTTCTGCCGCCCCTCATCGGAAAGATTGCCGATCACTTCGGCCCCACCGGACTTCGCTACGGCATGCTGGCCAATCTGGTGACCTTGGCCTATCTGTTCGGCTTGGGCTTTTGGGCCCGTCCGTTGATCAACAATGCCACGATTGGCGTGTCGCCGAAAACTAAAACACCCGTTGCCGAACAGGCCCATGCATAGCCTCGCCATTGATCAAGGCGGCACGAAGACCGTGGCGATTCTGGCTGACGCCGAAGGCCGCATCCTCGGCAAAGGAATAGGCGCCGGCGCCTGTCATTTTTTTGATGGCATGCCCAAGGCCATGGCCGCCGTGAGCGAAGCGGCCAACGTGGCCTTCGCCCAGGCGGGCCTCACCCAGCCAGACTTGTCTCCCAAAGATCTTCAAGCCATCTCGGCCGGCATGGCCGGTGCCAATTGGCCTGAGGAAATAGTCGCGCTCGAAAAAGGGCTTCACTCCCTGTTTCCCGTCGACAACATCCGCGTCTATAACGATTGTCTGATCGCCCTGCGCGGGGGCACCGCCGCCTCGCGCTGCGCCGTCCTTTGCGCCGGCACCGGGCTCAACGCCGCCGCCCGCTTCAACGACGAACCACCTTTCGTTTTCAACAACTACATCGAGGACCTCGACCAAGGCGCCAAAGGATTGGGCACCCGCGCCTTGTCCGCGGTGTTTTTTTCGGAGATCGGCGGACTCGCGCCTACCGCCTTGACCGCCTCGGCCCTGCAACTGTTCGGCTTGGATAACGTCGACGACCTGTTGCTGGCCTGGTCGCGGAAACGGCTTCGCCAACCCGTCCAGGATTTGAGTCCGCTGGTCTTCGCCGCCGCAAAAAAATCCGATGCGGTGGCGCTGGAAATTATTTCCCAGTTTGCCCTTTCCATCAGCCGTTACCCGGTTGCCGCCATCCAAAAACATCAGGCCCAAAATCTGGAAGTGGATATTGTGCTTTCCGGCGGGCTTTTCAAAAACCGGGGCTTTTCCCTGGCGGAAACCATCAGCGCTCAGATCCATCGCGTTGCCCCCCATGCCCGCATCATTGATGCCGCCTACGAACCCGTGGTCGGCGCCCTGCTCTTGGCCTTGGATTCAAAATATCGTCAAAGTATTCCCGTCGCGATCCTGCAAAATTGTCACGCCTCGGCGGAAAAGTTAAATCTGCTGCGCACCCAATCCCAATAAATGAAGATTACCATCGCTAAAAGTGAACCGGATTTTTTCCAAGTGGCGGCTGCCCGTCTGGTCGCCCAGATCAAAGAAAAGCCCGCTGCCGTGGTCGGCTTCGCCACCGGCCGCACGACCAAACCCATCCACGCGGCGGTCTGCGAACTGTACCGCCAGTCGCCTTTCGATGCTTCCCGGGTGACCGTCTTTGCCATGGATGAGGTCACGAATGTCCCGCGCGAATACGCCGGCAGTTGCTACGACATCATCCTCCAGCAGATCATAAAACCTCTGGGCATTCCGCTCGAAAATTTCATCATGCCGCCGACCTATTCGAACGATTTCAATGCCGAGGCCAGGCGGTTTGAACAACAGCTCGCCGATCGCGGCGGCATCGACTTTCAGTTTCTCGGCATCGGCGAAGACGGGCATCTCGGGTTCAATCAGCCGGGCACTCCCTTCAACCGCACCTGCTGGCATTCCCGGATGGATCGTGAATTGGAGATCCGCATCCGGCGTGAAACCGGCTCTCCCGACAGCGCCCAACTGGGCGGTCTCACCCTCGGCATCAAAAACATCATGCACAGCCGCCAGATCGTGCTCGCCGCCAATGGCGCGCGCAAAGCGCGCATCATCCACACCACCCTGACCGGCCCCATCACCCCGGACGTGCCCGCCTCCGTGCTCCAGCTCCATCCCGCCTGCGAAGTGATCCTCGACCCCGCCGCCGCAGAATTTTTGTCTTAAACATCGGCAAATAAGATACATCGAAGATTGGAGTAAATTGCCTGATTGAGTCGTTTAACAAGTGCTGGAAGCAAAAAATGGCGACTCCTGCAGGTCGCTGTCTTGAATCCGTACCGGTAAATTAAATCAAATGCCCTTCGCCGCAATGTAACACGCGAGGTCAACCACGCCATTGCTGCAGCAATTCCCGCGCACGTTCTGGCACAAGAGCCAATGCGGCTTTCAGGCGCGGATCAAAACTCCATGGATACTCGATGGGTTTACTCAATTCGGTAAGAATATTGTATTTCAAATTGCCGAAAAAATTTTCCAAAAATTTTAAATCAAATTGGAAATCGACTGGCTGACTCGGGTCTCGCCCACTGGGCATTTTAGCTTCCAGTAAAACTGCAACCTGAGGAGCAAATTTTATCGGATTCACTTTAATCGATTCAACCAAGAGGGGAGCCATCCACTTCCAAAACCTGTAACCCATAAGCGGCGGCCTTGGCTTTTCCTTAAACTCCGAAGTAAAAATCAGATGGAATAATGTAAACGGAAAATTAGGATCAAAGGCATCGACGAACTCGGACGCAGGAATTTTGTGAAATTTGCTTTTACATGCTTGCAGCAAAGCTTTGCGAAAATCTCGCTGCACGGCAATCTTCTCACGCACCAACCAGAAGTAGTAAATGTCTGTCAACAGTCTCAAATGACGATGTAAGCACGGCTCAATCTCACCGACAGGCCATCTGCCATAAGCATCCTGCCATCTCATCCGCTTTTCAACCACGCGCCATACTTCACTAAAACCATTGCTGTCTCGATCAGCCTCGCAGCCAATTTTATTGCGAATGGTTGCATAGACAGCGGAAGCCAGCATTAGCAATCTCTCGTCACGTAGCGCCTTGGAGTGTTGTTCGAATGCGCGGGCGAAATCATCAGAACTCACAATCGCCTCCGCTAATGCCGATGTTGCACGCCCGTCATCGTTAGCATTATAAATAAGATGAAACACATTTTGATCACGCACTTCAGACGGCAATATGTCTTCAGAAACTAATCGTTCGAAATAATTTACCACTCCACGGCTGTCGATTCCTTGCAGGGATTTGCCATCCGAATACGAACGCATTTTGAAAACACTTTCGCTTGCAGGGAATAATTTCTGAATCACGGTCGCAGCGGCGTCTCGCTCTGCTTCAGACTCAAATTGGACAGAACCCCAAAGCTCAGTCAAACGCTTTACCTGAGCATCTTTGTCTTTCTGCGTAAAATCATTCGTTTTGTAAAATGCCAAGTTTCCTAACACGACACTGTGCTGGCAAATAAACTGAAACGCTTGGGGAACACATATTCGCAGACAACAAGACATCATCAATTCATCAACATCCACCTCGCCATGAAGGCGGTCCCATACCAGCGAAAACCTAAGTAAGGTGCGTTTGAGCATTCGGGGTGTCTGCATCAGACGGGCCACCGCCTCTTGCCACGAAATGTAGGTGCTCATCCATAAACTGCCCAGTATTCTATTTGTTTTGTCATCAAGTGGTTTTCGTCCGGAGTGTGGATCAATGTCCTGTGGGAATTTTTCACGACATATTTTCCGAACGCGCTCAGCAACAGAAAGGATTTGATCTTCGCCCAAATCGGGAATGGTTTCTATATGTTCACACAGCTTTGCGAAAGCTATGTTAGTATTCGGTCCTGCACAGATTATGAACGAAAGGCCCTCAACTTGTCTGAGCCGTTGAAGCAGAGCCTGAATATAGCTAATGTCAAATTTTTCGCCGTTACGATCGGCGTCTTCGATAACAACAATGAGTTTGGCTTTAATTGCGCTCAGCAGTGGCTTAAATTTTTTTAGCGTCATCAGTGGGTCTGGTCGTTCTTCAACCAGTTGGACAATAGCCTCCACCGCGCCCGAAGTTTTTGAGAGTGCTTTGATATATCGCGCCGGTAATCCACGCAACTTGAAACAATCCACCTCCTCGCTTAGTCGCGAAATGGCTTGGTTAAGAATAACTTCCTGCGCCGCAGCCGAGTCATCAAATCCCCAACAACTCACTTTACAAAATAAGAGCCTAGGTTCACCGGCAAGACTTGAGTTTATCTCAATCAAATTAACCAAGCTGGATTTACCGCACCCAAAGCTGCCCACCAGCGCAACAGTCTGACCAGCAGAATTCTTCAGTCCCGATTTAATTCGACCGACTCTTTCTGCCAAGCCAAAATAATCTTGAGCCGATGACTTGATAGGCTCTTCTCTCTGCAGCCATCTACATACCTCCTCGCCGGAGAGATCTTGCAAGTTTGAATCAGAATTGGCCGGTGCCTGCGTATCTACCACCTTCGTACCACGGCTCTGTTGAAAACAGAACCGCATTGTCAGGACCAACGCGTAAAATGCCAAACATACACTCAGCGTAGCAGAGCTATTGTCTGCCAAATTTTCCCCACCATCTCCTTTAATGGGCAGAAAAGCCGCCATCAACAAGCTAACTGGGATAGTGATTGCTGTTGGCGGATAACAAATAAGTTGTCTGAAATGCCGAGGACGCACGTCGAACAGAGCGTTTAATTTCCAAAGGCAAAACCATCCACCGGTTAGCAAAATCAAAATCCGCAGATTCACTACGGGAACCGCAGCCTCTAGCCATCCGGATGGTTGCAATAAAAGAGGCTGCCCGTATACAAACAAAAGAGCGCCCACCGAGGAATAGCCCGTTAGTTCCAACCATCTTTTTAGGGAAGGATTCATATTTGTTTCGACCCAAATTTCTGAATTTCAAATTACATATCGGATAGTAAAAGATCACGGACGCAGGTCAATCGTGCGCTGTCCAAAAACAAAAAAACGGCGACCCTTTCAGGTCACCGGGCAAACGTCCGTCCTCACTGTTGACATAAAATAGCCTCGCTCCGTCCCCTCGACCGGCCAGACGCCCATGCCAAGGCAAGCGTCAGTCCTCACTATTGACACAAAATCGCGTCGCCCCGCCCATTCGCCAGATCAGCTTGACCAATAACTTGCCACACACCTGACTGCCACCTTCGCAACTCCGCATTTCCCGTCCGCACCACCGCTGGAGTTCAAGCTTTAGCTTGTTTTCATCGGGTACATCTTAACTGTTTTTGATGGCCAGTTTGGGAAGCGTCCCTGTTCCGATGTAGGGCAGGCTTTTCAACTGCTTTGTAGAAACCCGACGCCCCAATGGGCGGCGGCTGTGTTTGGGAGAAAGGGACCAGCCGCAGCGGGTGGCTTGCAACCGTATCCGACCGACATTTTTGCCAGACGCGTACTTGCGCGCACCATCGCCGGCGAGATGAAAAGCAGTCCCGACTACCAAAAAGATTTTGCGAAAGCAAAGGCGGAGATTGCCGCCGCGCAAAAATAAATCGCCCGCACCGCAAACCGGCTTCCTGTTTGCAAATCATGCTTGGTTCGTTATTTTCAGGGCATGCAAGTGTCCGCCATATTGATGGCCGCTTTGTTTCTTGCCGGTCCGTTAACGGTTTTGGCCGGGCCGCCGTTTTTGACGGACGATCCAGAGCCGGTGGACTACCAAAATTGGGAATTTTACATCGCCTCGCAACACACTGAAACTTCCGACGGTTGGTCGGGAACTGCGCCGCACATCGAAATCAATTACGGTGTGATTACCAATGTGCAACTTCATGTCATCGCGCCGCTTGCTTACAACGCACCGAACGGCGGCAGCACGCATTATGGTTACGGCGATACCGAACTCGGCGTGAAGCTCCGGTTCGTTCAGGAGACAGAAAAAATGCCGCAAATCAGGGTTTTTCCGCTATTAGAAGTTCCTGCCGGCAGCGAATCAAAAGGACTTGGCAGCGGCCATGTGCAGGCGTTTCTGCCGGTTTGGGCGCAAAAAAGTTTTGACGAGTGGACGGTTTATGGCGGCGGCGGTTACGGCATCAACCCCGGCGCGGGCAACGAAAACTGGGGCTTCGTCGGCGTAGTCGTGCAAAAACAAGTCACGAAAAAATTTTGCTCGGCGGGGAGATCTACAACCGCACCACGATGACAACCAGCGGACGCGATGACACGGCTTTCAACATCGGCTCAGCCATTGATTTCACCGAACATCAGCATTTGCTTTTCTCAGCCGGACGCTCGATTAGCGGCCCGACGGATTTTCAATGTTACATCGCCTATCAATTCACCTTTGGGCCTGAACTTTTCCATTCGGTCGGAAATTGGTTCGGCCGCCAATGATTCATTCCACTCAAAAATTGCTGAAAGTCACCAGGGCCTTTCTCAAACTTGGCTGCATTTCCTTTGGCGGCTTATGGTGACTTGGTGGCGCTTTGCCAG
>DASZCA010000489.1:0-11933 GCA_035943555.1 Verrucomicrobiia bacterium | reverse complement strand
TTATTGGATAGATTTGAAGGGTGGATCCAAGTCGGAATATTTCACCGGGTCGCAGGTGCACGCCAACGGCCCCGTGCCCCAACGTGCCTACGGTGGCGTCATCCATTGGGATCAGGATCAAAAACGGATCAGCGTCAATCTCCACCGGGCCGCTTCAGCCAGCACACCGTTTGGCGCGAACGGCACTTATGTCATCCGCAAAATCACCTCCGGACCATTCATGACCGAAAGTTCAGGCACCGACATGCGTGAGTCCGCCCTCCCGCTCATGGCCGCCCGCTAGTATTTTGGTGAGGTTCGTATTTGAAAACTTTGCGCCCTCTGCGCTTTCTGCGGTTAAAATTCAGTTCTGCCTTCAGTTCCGCTTTCTTGCTTTCCGCTTTTCCCCCTTGGCATTCCTATCTCCATGGTTAAAAACGCCGAAGCTTGTGAAAAAAATCACAATTTAATCTTGCGAGCGTTTTTAACGGCAGCTAGGCTTTCCGAGCGCTTTTCCGGCGTAATTTTTTAGCAAATGTCTCAAACCGAATACGGCTATAATTCAAAGATCGAGGGCGACGTCGTCCTGACGACCGTTGACGCCGCTTTGGCGTGGTTCCGCAAGAACTCCGTCTGGCCCATGCCCATGGGCCTGGCCTGCTGCGCAATCGAACTCATGGCCGTCGGCGCCAGCCGCTTTGATATCTCCCGTTTTGGCTCCGAAGTGATGCGTTTTTCCCCGCGCCAGGCCGATTGCATGATCGTCGCCGGCACCGTCACCTACAAATCCGCCGGTTTTCTCAAGCGCATCTACGACCAGATGCCCGAACCCAAGTGGGTCATCGCCATGGGCGCTTGCGCCTCGACCGGCGGCATGTATCGCAGCTACGCGGTATTGCAAGGTGTCGATACCATCGTCCCGGTGGATGTCTATATCAGCGGCTGCCCGCCGCGTCCGGAAGCCGTCTTGGACGCCCTGATGAAAATTCAGGAAAAAATCGGCAAACAACCCATTTTGCAAGGCACCGTTGCGGCCAAGCTCTTGCACCTCGAAGAGAAATAATTGTGTCCGCCCTCGAATCTGCCAATAAAATCAAGGCCAAGTTCGGCGCCCTCATCTCCGAGCCAACGGAGTTTCGTGGTGAAATCACCGTGACTGTCGCCGATGCCGAGAAGATTTTCGAAGTCTGCGCCTATGCCAAAAGCATCGGGTTCAATTACTTGGTGGATATCTCCAGTATCGATAACTACGGCGAAGACCCCCGCTGGACGTTGATCTATCACCTTCGCAATATCGATAACGGAATCGAAATCATTCTCAAAACGGACGTAAGCGAGGAGAAATCCGAGCTTCCGAGCGTTTTGCCGGTCTGGCGCACGTCCAACTGGCATGAGCGTGAAATCTACGACATGATGGGCATCCGTTTCAGCGGTCACCCGGATTTGCGCCGTATTTTGATGTGGGAAGGGTATCCCTACTATCCGTTGCGGAAAGATTTCCCGTTGGCTGGCAAGCCCAGCGATCTGCCGGGTGTGGCGTTTACCAAGATTTCTCCGATGGAAGGCGGTCCATTTGTGACCATCGCCGGTGGCAATGATTCCATCGCCCGCGAACCGCGCGTGCGCACGCCGGAATCGGACGCCGTTGAATTCAACGCCCGTGTCGAAGCGCGCGGCGATAATAAAGAGGCGCGCGGTCAGGCGTTCGGCCCCGGGCCGGTCGATAAAAAATAATTTTCATGGCTCACGTTCAAGACATTGAGATTCGCGACACCGCCGCCCGCACGGCCGCGGCGGTGGAAGAAGCGCAGGATATTCATGGCGAGAAGATGGTCCTCAACATGGGGCCGTCGCATCCGGCCACGCACGGCGTTTTGCGCATCGTGCTGGAGCTGGATGGCGAAGTCATCACCAAGGCGGATCCGGACGTAGGCTACCTGCATCGCGGCGATGAAAAGATCGCCGAGAACATGACCTACACCCAGTTCATCCCGTACACGGATCGGCTGGATTATCTCGCGCCGCTGGCGAACAACGTCGCTTACGCGCTCGCCGTCGAAAAACTGTTGGGCATCCATGACAAGCTGCCGCCGCGCTGCCAGTACATCCGCGTGATGTGCGCGGAACTCGCGCGCATCTCCTCGCACTTGCTCGGTCTCGGTGCGTTCGCGATGGATACCGGCGCCGTCACCGTGTTCCTCCTGACCTTCACGGAACGCGAAAAAATTTACAACCTCGCCGAAGCCGCCAGCGGTGCGCGCCTCACCACGAGCTACACCCGCATCGGCGGTTTGATGCGCGATGTCCCGCCGAACTGGTGCGCCATGGTTCGCCAGTTTCTGAAAGAATTTGCCGTCGCCTTGGCCGAAGCCCACACGTTGCTCACCCGCAACCGCATCTGGGTGGACCGCTTGCGCGATCTCGGCGTGGTCTCCAAAGAGATGGCCATCGATTACGCTTTGAGCGGCCCCAACTTGCGCGGCAGCGGCGTGAATTGGGATGCACGCAAGAACCAGCCGTATCTCTGCTACAAAGATTTGGATTTCGATGTCGCCCTCGGTTCGGTTGGCGATTGCTACGATCGTTATCTCGTCCGCATGGAAGAGATGAAGCAGAGCATGCGCATCCTCGAACAGTGCGTGAACAAGATCCCCGGCGGCGATGAAAATAAATCGCACGAACCCGTGAGCATCGAAGATGGCAAGATCACGTTGCCCTCGAAGACCAAAGTCTTGTCGAGCATGGAAGAATTGATCCATCAATTCATGCTTGTGACCGAAGGCGTGAACTGCCCGCCCGGCGAAGTCTATTTCGGCCACGAAAATCCGAAGGGCGAACTTGGTTTTTACATCAACAGCAAAGGCGGCGGCGTCCCGTACCGTTTGAAGATCCGCGCCCCGTCCTTTATCAATTTGAGCATCCTCGGCGAACTGATGCCGGGAACGATGATCAGCGACGTGCCCGTCATCCTGGGCTCGCTGGACTTCGTCATGGGAGAAAGCGACCGATGAGTTTTACCGCCACATCTGAATTGGAAGCCGAAGTGAATGAGCTGATCACGCACTATCCGGTGAAGCGCGCCGCCTCGCTGATGGTGCTGCACGCCATCCAGGAAAAATTCGGTTGGATCTCGCACGAAGCCGTGCAGTGGACCGCGAAAAAACTGGAACTGCAGCCGATCAACGTTTTCGAAATTTTGACGTTTTACCCCATGCTCCGTCAGGAGCCGCAGGGCAAATACGCGATCAAGGTCTGTCGCACGCTAAGCTGCGCGCTCGGCGGTGCGTATGACCTGCACAAACATTTTTGCGCGAAGCTCGGTCTGGACGCGCACAAGCACGGACCGCAGACGACCGCCGACGGCCGCTTCACCGTAGAGTTCGTCGAGTGCCTCGCCGCCTGTGGTACCGCACCTGTGATGATGGTCGGTGATAAATTTTACGAAAACGTTTCGCACAAGCAGGCGGACGAGATCGTCGCCGGTTGTAAATGAAGTTTTCGCCCAAGCCGCTCGATGTTTTAAGAGTGCCGGAAGTCCGGGAGGCGTTGGGTCAGGCGTGGAAGGAATCGCAGGCAGGATTGGTTGGCGGACATGAAGAGGGCGGATTTGTCGTTCTTGAAGAGAATGATAAATTAAATGTGCAACGGTGGCCGATGGGTGAAGGCGCCCGGATTAAAGTGCCGGTGCATGCGGGATGTGTGGTGGATGGACTGGCTATCGTGGCCACGTTTCACACGCATCCGAACACTGGCCCGGAATTTTTGCAGGAACCGAGCGAGACGGATCGGCGCGGTGTGCGTGACGATGCCAATTTGAAAGGCGCGCACTACATCGGCGAGTTTGTCATCGCGGATGAAATGGTTTATTTAGTGACGCCGAGTGGCGCGGTGCGCGAGGTTGACCGGCGCACGGAATTGTTAGGTTGAATTAAAAACATGAGCATGACGCTGACAGCCGAAGACATGGCGGACGAGTTCGCCGTATCGCTGGCCCATGTCCTCGCGACGGCCAACCGTCGCGCGCGGCAGCTTGGCTGCGATGTATCGCAAAGCTTGGTGACCATTTCCGAGCATGTTGAGGGCCGCACTTTTTGGCGGATCAATTACGGCGTCAAAAACCCGGTTGCCCAGCGCGGCGGAGATTTGATCGTTGAAGTGGATGCGGAAAATGCCGAAGTGAAACGGGTGTTGCGGGGGCAATGAACATGAAATGGTTGCCCGACATGGATTTGAACCATGACAAACAGATTCAGAGTCTGTTGTGCTACCGTTACACCATCGGGCAATGACGGGACGCAGTAAGCTAAAGATATTTTTTAAAGAGTCAAGTTTGACTGATTGATATGGCGCAAGAATACAAATTAATTTTGAAGCATGCCGATGAGCCGGGTTACACGCCCGACCTCGACTGCTATCTTCGTCATGGTGGCTATGAAGGCCTCAAGAAGGCGCTCGCCATCCAGTCCAAGGACTTGCCCGACGGCAAAAAACTTTCCGGCCCCGAACAGATTCGCGAAGCCGTGAAAGTCTCCGGCCTGCGCGGTCGCGGCGGTGCCGGTTTCTCCTGCGGCCTCAAGTGGAGCTTCGTCGATCGCAAGAGCGGCAAGCCGATCTACCTCATCTGCAACGCGGACGAGTCCGAGCCCGGCACGTTCAAGGATCGTCAGATCATGCACAAAGATCCGCACCAGCTGATCGAAGGCATGATCATCTCCTGCTACGCGAACGACGTTAAGCTCGCGTACATCTACATCCGCGGCGAAATGCCCGAGGGTGCGAAGATCTTGATCCAGGCGATCAAGGAAGCCCGCGCGAAAAATTTCCTCGGCAAGAATATTTTGGGCACCGGTTACGAACTGGAGATGTATGTGCACCGCGGCGCGGGCGCCTACATCTGCGGCGAAGAAACCGGCCTTATCGAATCGCTCGAAGGCAAGCGTCCCTATCCGCGCATCAAGCCGCCGTATTTCCCGGCCGTGCTCGGCCTCTGGATGTGCCCGACGATCGTCAACAACGTCGAGACGCTCTGCAACGTGAAGCACATCGTGGAGATGGGCGGCGCGAATTTCGCCAAGCTCGGCACGCCGAACAACACCGGCACACGCATCGTCAGCCTGAGCGGCCACGTCAAGCGCCCCGGCTATTATGAGATCGAAGTCGGCAAGGCCACCTTGCGCGAATTGCTCTACGACAAAAATTTCGGCGGCGGTCTTCGTGACGGTCGTTCGTTGAAGGCCATCATTCCCGGCGGTTCGTCCTCCAAAGTGTTGAAGGCCGGCGAGAAATTTAAGATCAAAAAGAAGGACGCCGAGGGCAAGGAAGTCGTCGTGGAGACGGACATGCTTGATCTGCCGTACGATTTCGATTCGCTGGCGCAAGCCGGCACCATGAGCGGTTCCAGCGCGATCATCGTGATGGATGACACCGTGGACATCGTCGAGGCGCTCGCCAATCTCTCCGAGTTTTACGCGCACGAAAGCTGCGGCCAATGCACGCCGTGCCGCGAAGGCGCGCTCTGGATGAACAAGACGCTGCATCGTCTCACGCACGGCGAAGGTCGCGCGGCGGATGCGGATTACTTGGTTAAAACTGCGGACAACATTCCCGGCGGTCGCACGATCTGCGCCTTCGGTGAAGCCTGTTCCTGGCCGGTGCAAAGTTTCGTCGCGAAGTTCCGGGATGACTTTGTCGCCAAGGGCGCTGCCGATGAAAAACGTCGCGCCGAATCCGCCGCCAAGCCTGACGGGCACAAACAACTGGAAGCCGCGCACCACTGATTTCAATGTCCACCGCCGCCACAACTGAAACAAAGCCCGCCGCGCCCGCGATCGAAAAGATCAAGGTCAAGGTGGATGGTCGCGAAATCGAAGTGCCGCGCCTGACGGCCGACTGGTCCGGCAAGCTCACCGCCACGACGATGATCCAGGCGTGCGAACTCGCCAAGACCGACGTGCCGCATTATTGCTGGCATCCCAAATTGCCCGTCGTCGGCAACTGCCGCATGTGCCTCGTGGAATTCGGCACGCCCGCGCTCGGCCCGGACCGCAAGCCCGTGATGAACGCGGACGGCACCCCGAAGATCGCCAAATCGCCGCGCCCCGCGATCTCCTGCGCGACCCCGATCTCGCCGGGAATGGAAATTTACACGAAGACCCCCGCCGTCAAGCAGATGCGCGAAGGCGTCCTCGAATCCCTGCTCATCAACCATCCGCTCGATTGTCCGATCTGCGATCAGGCCGGCGAATGCAAGCTGCAGGAATACTCTGTCGATTACGGCCAGAGCGAGAGCCGCTTCGTCGAGGCGAAAGTTCACAAGCCGAAAGCCGTTGATCTCGGACCGCGCATCATGCTGGATGCGGAACGTTGCATTCTCTGCACCCGTTGCATCCGTTTCACACGCGATGTCGCCGGTGACGATGCGTTGGGCATCATCAATCGCGGCAGCTTCAACACCATCGCCACGTTCCCCGGCATGCCGTTCGACAACAATTACACGTTGAACACCGTGGACATCTGCCCCGTCGGCGCGCTGACCACGAAAGATTTCCGTTTCCAGATGCGCGCCTGGTTCCTCAAGGAAACCAAGAGCGTCTGCACGAGCTGCGCCACGGGCTGCAACACGCTCATCGGTTCCCGCGAAGGCAAGATGTACCGCTACACGCCGCGCGATAATGACGCCGTCAATGCTTCGTGGATGTGCGATGCCGGCCGTTTGAATTACAAGTGGATCGGTCGCGCCGATCGTTTGAAAGACGTCATGGTGCGCGGTCAAAAATCCACCTGGACCGCCGCGCTCAACGAAATTTCCGAGAAGCTCAAAAAAGCTCCGGCCGGTTCCGTCGCCATCATCGCCTCCGCACGGCAGACCAACGAAGAATTGTGGTTGATCGCCAAGTTGAAAGCCAAGCTCGGCGCCATCAGCGATTCCATCCCGCGCACCGGCCCGGCGGACAAGCTGCTCGTCAGCGCGGACAAGAATCCTAACACCAACGGCGCGCGCCTCACCGGCATCTGCTTCACCGAGATGGGCATCAATCTTGCGAAGATCGCCGATGGCATCGCGTCCGGCAAAATCAAGACGCTCATCGTTTTCGGCGAGAACATCGTCAAACGCGCGGTCAGCAATGAAAAATTGCGCGAACGCGAAACCATCAGCGAAGTCGTGGAAGAACACGGCCTCACGGCGGAATTGCTGGCGAAGCTCGATACCTTCGTGGTGAGCGACATCCTGCCGAACGAAACGACGAAGCTCGCGCAGTATGTCCTGCCCGGTTGCGCGCACGCGGAAAAACGCGGCACGTTCACCAACGGCAAAGGCCGCGTCCAAAAGTTCATGAAGGCCGTTGAAGCGCCGGGCGATGCCCGCGCCGAATGGGAATTCTTACACGACCTCGTCCACAACGTCACCGGCCAGAACGGTTTTGTGACGATCGAAGGCCTGTTCAACGAAATGGCGAAAGACGTCGCCGCGTTCAAGGGCCTGACCTGGTCAAGCCTTGGCGACACCGGCGTGACGGTGCAAATCTAAAATGGATTCAATCTTACATCGTTTGCTTGGTTTCTATCACGGCCTGACGCCGACTGAAGTCATGTGCCTTTGGGGCTTGGTCAAGATTGCCATCGTCGTCGGCGTGGTGCAGGGCCTCGTGGCCTACTCGGTGTTGGCGGAACGCAAAATTTCGGCGTGGATCCAAGATCGCGTCGGTCCGAACCGCACGGCCCCGCCGTTCGCCAAATATATTCCCGTCCTCGGCCCGTTTTTGACGCGCATCGGATTCTTCCAACCGCTGGCGGACGGTTTGAAGTTCATGTTCAAGGAAGATTTCACGCCCGCTGGTGTGAAGAAGATTTATTTCTTTCTGGCTCCGGCCGTCGCGGTGATCCCGGCGATGTTGACGGTGGCGGTGATCCCGTTCGGCTCGGTGATGGGCAATCAGAAGATGGTCATCGCGGACTTGAACGTCGGCATTCTCTACACGTTCGGCATCGTCTCTATGGGAGTGTACGGCATCGTGCTGGCGGGCTACGCGGCGAACTCGAAGTACCCGATGTTCGGCGGCATCCGCTCGAGCGCGCAGATGATTTCGTACGAAATTTCGATGGGCATGTCGGTCATCCCCGTGCTGCTCATCGTGGGTAACTTGAACCTCGGCGGCATCATCTCCTGGCAGGCGAACAACGGCTGGCTGGTGCTCTACGCGCCGGTCTCGTTCATCATTTTCATGGTCGCATCGTTCGCGGAAACGAACCGCACCCCGTTCGATTTGCCGGAAGCGGAAACCGAACTCGTCGGCGGTTACCATACGGAATATGGCTCGATGAAGTTCGCGCTGTTCTTCCTCGCGGAATATTCGAACATGGTTTCATCCTCGGCCATGATGGTGACGCTGTTTTTCGGCGGCTGGACGCTGCCGTTCTGGGGCTTGGATCATCCCGCGACCTCGATCGGCATGGGCCTCGCGAACGTCGGGGTGTTCCTGGCGAAGATGCTGTTTTTCATGGTGGTGTTCATCTGGGTGCGTTGGATGTTTCCGCGCTTCCGTTACGACCAGTTGATGGACCTGGGCTGGCGGCGTTTCCTGCCGTTGGCGTTGGTAAACATTTTAGCCACGGCCGTCTGGTTGTGGATGAGGAGTTAATATGGCCGTCACAGTTAATCGCAAACCATTGACGTTTTGGGAGAGGCTTTACATGCCGGCCATCATTGGCGGCCTGAAGGTCACGCTCAAGCATGCCTACTCCACGCTCATCCAGGGCAAAGTGGTGACGATGGAATATCCTGAGCAGAAATGGACGCTGCCGGCCAATTATCGCGGCGCGCCCTATCTGGTGAAGGATCAGGAAGGCAGCACCAAATGCGTGTCCTGCCAGTTGTGCGAATTTGTCTGCCCGCCGAAAGCCATTCGCATCACGCCGCCCGGCCAGAACGGCCAGAAAGCTGATCGCGCGAATGCTGAGAAGATGCCCGCGGAATTCGAGATCAACATGCTCCGCTGCATCTACTGCGGCTTCTGCCAGGAAGTCTGCCCGGAAGAGGCGATCTTTTTGCAGAAGGACTATTCACTCGTCGCGTTGACCCGTGGCGAAATGATCTACAACAAGGAAAAACTCCTGTCCTTGGGCGGTGTCAGCCCGGGCATCCAGAAATGGAAAGACAAACTGGAAGAGGCGAAGGCGCAGGAAAGTTTCCCGGTGAAGCTCTAATCAGCACGTAATGGACTCAATCAACAATTTAATCAGCGGCGGCGCGGTGACGGACGTCATCTTCTACGTCTTCACAGCGTTGACCCTGCTTTGCGCCGTTCTGGTGATCGCCAATCCGTTCAGCCGCAACCCCGTGACCAGCGCGATGTTTTTGGTGCTCACGATCATCTCGATGAGCGGGCTGTTCCTGCTGTTGCACGCGTTCTTTCTCGCGGCCGTGCAGATCCTCGTCTACGCCGGCGCGGTCATCGTGCTGTTCATCTTCGTCATCATGTTGCTCGATTTGAAAGAAGAACAACGCCGCCGGATCAAGTTCTTCGGCCTGGTCGCGGGCTTGGTTTCCGTGGGCATCGTGTTCTCCATTTTCATCAAGTCATTGCTGGCCGCAAAATTTACCGGCGAACCGCCGGTCAACGCGCATGACGGCGAAACCTACGCGCTCGGCAAGCTCCTGTTTTCCAATTACACCCTGCCGTTTGAGATCGTCTCCGTGCTGCTGCTGGTGGCGATGATCGGCGTGATCCTGTTGAGCAAAAAGAAACTCGAATAATTTAAATGCACGTCGGCCTACAACATTATCTGGCGGTCAGCATGACCCTGTTCTGCCTGGGTCTGCTGGGCGTGATCCTGCGGCGCAACCTGCTGGTGATCTACATGTCGCTGGAGTTGATGCTCAACGCGGCCAACTTGGCGCTGGTCTCCTTTTCGCGGTTCAATGACAAGTTGGACGGCCAGGTGCTGGTGTTCTTCATCATCACCGTGGCGGCGGCGGAAGTCGCGGTCGGTCTGGCGCTCATCGTGGCCCTGTACCGCAAGCGCCAGTCGGCGCATGTCGAAGATTTGACCTCGATGAAACTCTGACGGATGAAATACGAAAATTTACCCTGGCTGATCCTGTTCCTGCCGCTGTTCTCAGCGGCGTTCATCACGCTGTTCACGTTGCGCAGCAAGAACCTCAGCAGCCTCATCTCCATCGGGGCGGTCGTCGCGGGTTTCATCATGACGTTGATCTTCGTTCACGCGAACGGCGTCCATATTAATGTCGAAACGACCACGAACTGGTTGAGCATCGGCGGCTTGCAGGCGGACATCGGGCTGAAACTGGATGCGTTGAGCCTGATGATGCTGTTCATCGTGACCGGTGTCGGCGGATTGATCCATATCTATTCGTACAGCTACATGGATGAAGACCCCGGCAAGGCCCGTTTCTTTGCCTGTTTGAGTTTGTTCACGTTCTCGATGCTCGGCATCGTGCTGGCAAACAATTTCCTGATGATGTTCATCTTCTGGGAACTCGTCGGTGTGTCCAGCTATTTGCTGATCGGTTTCTGGTTTGAAAAACCCAGCGCCGGTGATGCCGCGAAAAAGGCGTTCATCACGAACCGCTTGGGCGACTTTGGTTTCCTGGCCGGCATCCTGATGGTTTGGGGAATTCTCGGCTCGTTGAATTTTGAAGTGATCAAGTCGGCGATGGTGGCAAACTCCGCTGCGCTTGGCACCTGCGCCACGGTCGCCGGGTTGTTGGTGTTCTGCGGTGCGGTTGGCAAGTCCGCGCAATTCCCGCTGCACGTCTGGTTGGCGGACGCGATGGAAGGCCCCACGCCGGTGTCCGCGCTCATCCACGCCGCCACGATGGTGGCTGCGGGTGTGTACATGCTCTGCCGCACGTTTGCCCTTTATAATACCCAGGCGCTGCACGTCATCGCCTGGATCGGCGGTTTTACCGCGTTGCTGGCGGCCCTGATCGCCGTGCAACAAAACGATATCAAGCGCATCATCGCGTATTCGACCCTGTCCCAGCTCGGTTACATGGTCATGGCGGTGGGCTTGAACGGGCCGACGCCCGCGATGTTCCACCTGACCACCCACGCCTTCTTCAAAGCGCTGTTGTTCCTGGCGGCGGGTTCCGTGATCGTGGGCATGCACCACGAGCAGGACATCTGGCAGATGGGCAACCTGCGGAAGAAGATGCCCATCACCTTCATCACGTTCCTCATCGGTGCGCTGGCCTTGAGCGGTATTCCGCCGTTCAGCGGTTTTTACTCGAAGGACTCCATCCTCGCGCAGGCGCTGGAAGCAAAAAATTATCCCCTGTTCGGCATCGCCGTTTTTGTGGCGGGGCTGACGGCTTTTTACACGTTCCGCCTGTTCTTCGTCGTATTCTTCGGCAAAGAGAAATCCGATTCAGCCAAGCATGCGCATGAATCCTCGTTCATCATCACCGGTCCGCTGGTGGTATTGGCCGTGTTCGCGGCGATCGGCGGTTTCATCGGCATTGTGAACAACTACGGTTCGCAGCTCGCCCCGGATCAGGAAACACTTTCGTTCGCGCAACAACTGGCGGAGCCCTTCCACAAGATTGGCCCGATGCTGTGCGGTTTGGGTGCGGCGGCCCTCGGCATCGTCATCGCCGCCGGCCTTTACCTGAACACCGGCACCGATCCGCTGCCGGCCAAACTCGGCGCCCTGTCCAAAGCGATGGCGAACCGTTTCTATTTTGACGAGATCTACGAAGCCACCTTCATCCGCCTGCATGATTTTATCGCGGCGGTGTGCGACTGGCTGGACCGTTGGATTTTGGAAGGTTGCGGCATCGGGTTCATCCGTGGCGGCACCAACCTCAGCGGGCGCATGTTGCGCCATTTGCAAACCGGCAGCCTGCAGACCTACGCCTTCCTGTTCGTGCTGGGTGTGTCGCTGTTGCTCTATTTTGTGCTCAGGAAATAAATGACGACGTCCATTTTAACATA
>DASZCA010000488.1:0-12105 GCA_035943555.1 Verrucomicrobiia bacterium | reverse complement strand
GAAAAACCGGACGATAAATGGCTTAAATGGGCTCCGACTATTGAGATTAAAAGCGCCGGTCCCACTGCGACCCAGGATTCTCCTTCGTCCCTTTTGATGAATAGCTTTGATGCCGGCACGACAGAGTAGGGCCGGCACGGTTTATTTGACTGCAATTTTCGGACGGCGCTTTGCCTCTTTGACGGTCGGAACAAATTCCGCACCGGCAACAGGCAGGGGCTTCACCCCGAACCGGCTCGCATACAGGCAGGTAAATTGCGCGCCAAAGAAAAGGATCTGCGCCGAGTAATAAACCCATACCAGGACAATCGCCAGGGAGCCGACCGCTCCATAAACCGAGGAAAGGCTGCTCCGGCCGATGTACAGTCCGATCAAAAGCTTGCCCACATTGAAAAGCAGCGCGGTGATGAATCCGCCCAGCCAGACATCCCGCCACGCAATTTTCACATCCGGCAAAAATTTGAAGATCATCGTGAATAGCATCGTGATGATGCCCAGTGAGATGACGAAATTAAGCGCCTTCAGCAGGATGTCCTTCGCTGAAACGTAATCGCCTAAAAAGTTTCCCAGCGCCGCCAGTCCCGCACTGCATATCAGCGAGACTAACAATAAAAATCCAATCCCAAATACCATGGCAAAAGATAGCAGGCGGTGTCGGATGAAATTCCGCAATCCCCGGCCGCTTGCGTGCCGTACATGCCAGATGCCGTTCAGTGAATTTTGCAGCTGCACAAAAACCCCGGTCGCCGCTACCGCCAGCGTGCCGCCAGCGATGCTGTTGGCCCAAAATCCCGTCTGCGACCTGTGGGCCGCCACCACCAGTGCCTGGATTGCATCGCCACCTTGTTTGCCAACAAGTTGGTTCAACTGTTCGAACAGTTCCTTTTGCGCTGCTTGTTCGCCGAAACAAAATCCGGCTATTCCCAGCACTATGACGAACAGGGGGGCGATCGCAAAAAATGTATAATAGGAAAGCGCCGCGCCTTGGGAGACCGTGTCGCCGCTGATACAAGCTTCGACGGTGTCTTTCAATAAACTGTAGATCGACTTGAAACTGAGCAGTTTTACTTTCACTTTTTATCGTCTGCCTTGTTGGCTTCAGGTTTATTGTCTGTTTTCTCGACTTGTTCAACCGTGACATGTTGGTCGATCTTGGGCACGAGCGCATGGATGAAGGCGTTTTGCAGCAGGGTGCCCGTTGCCGTCCAGACGCCGACCGTCGAATTGCTGTAAGAGCCTGAGATGGGAACTTTCGTGGCGAGTTGATCCTTGGGATGATTTTTCAATGCGGTTGCCACGCCGCCCACGATGGCCTGCCAGAACACTTCCAGGATATTTTTCTTCCGTTCTTTTTCCCATTCGAAAACATCCAGGTTGTTGAAAAAAACTTTGAAGTAGCCTTCGTAACTTCCCTCTGCCGAAGCCACGGAGGTATAGATCGCAAAATTTCCATGCGCCACGTCAAATTTGCCGTAAGCGCGCAGAAAATCGTTTAATGCAACCAGGTCCACATTGGTGAGTCCGCAACTGATTTCATATGTGGGTTTCTCTTTTAACAGGTTCATCTGCAATTGCAGGTTCAGGTTGCCGCCGCCGATGGTTGAGCCGCTGGCCGTCAGTCCGGATGGCAATTTCTGGTTCAACTCCCGGGCATTCGTCAGGTTGGTCGCCGTCGCCGCCAGTTCTTTGAGGTAAATATCCACCGGCGGTTTGGAGTATTGATTTTGAAAATGGATTTCACCCTTGTCGATTTCCACGCGGTTCAGGTTGAATGGAAAAAGGCTTTCCAACATTTTATCCCAGCTTTCATCCTTGCCGCTCTGGGTCTGCTCCGGCGTCGGCCCCATGACGAAATTGATGTGTGGCTGCGTCATGACCACCTCGCCCACCACGGAGCCGTGTAAAAGTTCCCGCCAGTCGATGGTCAGATCCAGTTCCGAGGCTGAGAACAGCGGCGATTGCACGGTGCCATCCCGCTTTAAAATGCCGATCTGATGGATCCGGTAACCTCCTCTCCACAATTTCATGGTTACATCACCGATCTTCCCGGTGTAATCATGGGCTTCATTTAATTTGTGGTTAACATAGGCTTTGATGCCATAGGGCAGGGCAATGCGTACGATGATCAGAACAATGACCACGACGACAATCCACTGCATGGTCCGGGACAATCGCCGCCATTTGGAACGGATGTTTAACGTGTCTTTCATATCAGGGTTGATCTGACACTTTTCTCTAGCAACGATTGAGCCGTTCGCAATTGAAGGAAAATAATCCGTTCTTTTTTAATGGCTCATGCAATCTGCAATTGGGTCGGATGCGCATTGGCAGATTGCAATTTATTCGCTTGGTTTAACTTCTTTACCGCCGCTTGAATTTACCGTTCAAAAACGGAATGTGACGTGCTTCTAACTATGAAAATTATGTTAAATCATAAGCACAGTGCGCTGTCGGTTTTGCCGAAAGCAAAAACGGCAGCTCGAAAGAAAATTGAATCCGCACGGATTGACAAAGGCAGGTTTTCATTGGAGTTGGCCAAAGCGCGTATCGAACAGGCGGAAATGCGGGCGGTGCAGGCCAAGACGCGAGCCGAATTGGCGGAGACCCGTACTGAACAGGCTGAAACCCGGATTGAAATGGCTAAAACACGGGCGGAACAGGCCGAAACCCGCTCCGAACAGGCCCAGACACGGGCAGAGCAGGTGGAAACCATCCTTCAGCATGTCATCCACAAGGAGTTCGATGTGTACCCGGAAAGTCACACCAATTTGCCCGGCAAACTCCCGATAAAAAATATTACCGTAGGCAAATCTCCCTTGGATAAACTTTCGCTCCGGCAACGCGAGATTCTCCAGCTCATTGCCGAAGGCCAAAACACAAAACAGATCGGGGAAATTTTGAAAGTCAGCCCCAAGACGGTTGAATATCACCGGACCAAGCTCATGAACGCTTTGAAAATCCATGACGTTCCTGGCTTGGTGCGCATTTCCATGCGTGCAGGACTCATTCCGCCGGAAAAATAATCGTTGGCCCTTGGTGCGCTATCACTGCGTTTAAAGCATTTGGAGTTTTCCCGGCTTTTGTTCCGCATCTGCTGGGGCTGTGCGTAGCGAATGTCGGGTGCGCGAAAGAAATTTCATCGGCGTTACTGGCAATGAAAATCCAGCATCTTTACAGAATTTAATTTTTAGCTTCTTGTTTTTCATGATCTTTGGGCTCCTTCATAGTTGTTGCCGGATGCGGTAAAAACGCTTGGCATGGGCGGCCATGTTCGGGTCGTTGAAATTCAACACGCCGCTGGCGTCCAAGGTCACCGTATCGATCACCGTCCACGTCTTTAAATCGGTCGTGGCTTCCACATCCAATATTTGGCCGGGCGCACCGGTGATATTGAGCGTGAATTTTCCAGCCGTTCGATTTTGGATCTGCACATTCGGCACATATTTTCCATAGCTGATCTCGCCCGAAGGCGCGCTTTCTTCCCCGTCCTCGTCATACGCTGTGATGGCAAAATAATAGGTGGTGCCGATGACGAACCCGGGAAGCGCGGTCGAGGTCACATCGCCCATGTCTGCGATTGTTGAATACTCTCCGCTCGCTGTTCCGTAGTGGATTTTATATCCGGCCACCGCCGCATCCGGGCTGGGATTCCAATTAAAAGTAAGGACGTATTGATTGGCCAGCGGAACGCTGATGGCCTGCGCTGAATACTGGGACAGGGCCGATAAGATGATTCCACATAAAACTCCACTGAACCACATTTCGCGCATGCGTGAAATGGCTGCTGTCTGTTTTGATTGAAATGGCATGACCTACCTTTACGGTCAATGCCCGGGGGATGCGACTAGGCGGTTCCTTGTTTCACCTAGGAGAAACCTAGGCAATATGCAAATCAGCCAATGCATTTTGCATCATGGTGTTTCGGCTAATTCCCTCGGTTTGCTAAAAAAGTTGGAATCATTAGGAAAATTGAAGTTTATTCTACTGGCAAGGTTATAGCTTTTCGTCGGCGGATGTGATTGAGCAAGGCGGTTTTTGAAATTGCCCTTAAATACGATTTTTTATGTCAAAGCAGGCATGTGTTAAACAATCTCAAAGCAACGCGGGTACTAGAAAGATTCGCTCCGTGCGTGATGACCATTTTTTACCTGACGAATTGCATTATCTGTACCGGAGTCTTGAAGAGCCATTCAACTGGCGGACACGTTCCGCACCCCAAGCATTGATGCAAGAGGCCTCCGCACATGTTGAGTGATTTTAGTTGTTGCCTGCCAGCCATCGAGAACTGATGGCATAGGAGAAATTGCTTCGTAGAACCTTCTTGAACCCGGAGCCTCTGGCTCCCACTCCGCCGCGCAGCGGGGGAGTGGGCCCGGGAGAGGTGGTGCTTCCCTTCTAAAATAACCCGCAGAATTCTTTTTGAATATGCAAAATGAACACGCTTCAATTCTCTTTTACCTTGTTGGAAAAGTTTCTGCGAGGCGAGGGGAAGCCTGCTTCTTCTACGCCTTTAAGAAGGCCCCGTCGCATTTTCCAGCCAGGACAAAATCCTTTTGCGTCAATCCGCCCGCGTCATGAGAGGTGACGGCCAAGGTCACCTTGTTAAAACGAATGTCGATATCCGGATGATGATTTAATTTTTGCGCATATCGGGCGATCCGGTTCACAAATGTGATGGCTGGCGGAAAATCATCAAACGTGAAAGTCCGGCGGATGATTTGCCGCCGCTTCGACCATGACGGCACATTTTTTAAAGAGGCGGCAATTTCTTTTTTAGTCAGGAGGGGCATAGGCTTGATTATTTCTGGAGTGGAAAGATTGCTTCCGGGGACGTGTCCGCCATCGTGGCCAGAACTTCACGTCCGGCCCGCAAGCCCGTTTCAAATGCCCCGAAAACCATGCCCGGCTGCGCATCGTTTACAGTTGCTTCCCCGGCAAAGAACAGCGTGTCGGCTATGGGCGCTGCCAACAGCTTGGGCAGATCCAGCCCATTGACCGGCAGATAGCTGTAGGCACCCCGCGAGTAGGGATCCTGCGCCCAGTTGAAAGTGTGGGTGCGCGCAAAATTGATTGAGATATCATCCGCGTGTTCGGGAAATATCCTGGCCAGCGTCTTCAGTCCAAATTTTTCTAACTGGTCCGGTGAATAGCCTGTCAGGGCGTCCGCTTTCGGTCCTCCCGCCCAGGCGGTCAAAACCGGCCCGCGCGGATCGGTCCACCAGGTCGGAAACACTTCTTCCAAGGCGTTGATGAAGCCAAATGCCGGCCACCACCGGCCGCTGAATTCAAAGACCACCTTGACGACATTGCCGAATTGCAATTGCTCGATCGCCTCATGTTTGCTGCTCAAGGGCGGTTGAAATTCGACACCGCCCGCCTTTAGCACGCCCAAAGGCAGCGTGATGACCGCCGCGTCCGCTTCCACATGAATTTCACCGGCACTGTGATTGTAATTAAATGTGACTTTGACATACCCGGCTTGCCATTGGATTTTTTTGACCACGGCATTCGTGACGATTTTCCCGCCATGTGAATGAATTTCTTTTTCTAAAAAGCCGATCAAAGCGGCATATCCTTCCGTGATGCGACACTGTTTCGTCCCCATTTTTTCGGAGGAGTATTCGCCCCGTCGCAACGAATGCGCGCTGATCTGATCCGGCTTTGCGGCATGAAAGCCCTGCACGAAACCGGCTGCCTGTTCATATTCCGCCGGCGTCAGATTTTGGGTGTCGAGATAATCCGCGAAACTGCAATCGCCCGCTTGGATGTCGATATGATTGACAAGTTTGTGCATTTTTTCCAAAAAATTTACCTTCTTAAAGCCGCCATCCTGGAAAAATTGATAGTCTTCATTCAGGGGCTGCGTGGTAAGGTCCGCCGCGCGGGTGGTGTTGAGGAGGGCCGGACTTTCGCCGTGAAGAAACTCCGCGCCCAATTCGATCGGAAAATTGCCGGCGGCTATGGTATGGATCCGTCCGCCCAGGCGGTTTTTCGCCTCCAGCACGGTGACTTCGCAGCCCGTGCGAACCAATGAATTTGCCGCGCTTAAGCCGGCTATGCCGCCTCCGATGATGATGACACGTTTCTTCACAATGGCTCGTCGACCGGCCGGGCGTTTGCAACTCCCGGTGAATTGGGTTTTGTTGAGTTTGTTATGATCCATCCCTGATTTTAAACCGCTCCCCGACGGAGAAAAGTTCAGGCGGATTATGACTGCCGCTGTTTCTTTGCAAACCTTGTGCCATGGTCGGATCTCAAGTGCGCTCCTTTTTTAAAGGGATTTGTTTGTGTCCTGGTTTTCCTGCCCAATGCAAAACGCTCAATCGGATATCTCGCGGTTGCAAGTCGCAAAGACGGGGCTGAAAATCATTCCAAACCCGTTGTCATTAAGACAAATCGAATAATCAAGATATTGCGTGCGAATTGCACGGGTGGAAAGTCCTGGCAAGGCGTAATGCAATGCGCCATTCCTCCAAACGTTGGCACCCCCCTTGGAAAGACAGCGTTCTCACCGATGTTTTTTAGGGCATTGTGGCATCACTATTGCAAGTTGATGAGTCAGGATAATATGAAAATATCTCTCAAACCCCATCACTTGGTCCGCTACAAAGACATCGCCCTGCTTTTTTTAAAGTATGGAACTTCCGATTTGGCAAAGGAATTTGCCCATGACACGGGCGACGGTGAAAAGAATCTTCTTCCAGCCCGGCCTGGCCAACCCGTACCAGAAGAATTGGCGGATGATCTGGAAAAGATGGGGCCGACCTTTGTCAAATTTGGACAATTGCTTTCCAGCCGGCCCGATCTTTTGCCGGAACCGTACCTAAAAGCATTGGCGCGCCTGCAAGATAAGGTGAAGCCTTTTTCTTATGAGCAAGTCGAGGAGATCGTCAGCAGCGAACTGGGTGTCCGGATTTCCAAAGCGTTTTCGGTCTTTGAGAAAAAACATCTCGCCGCCGCCTCCTTGGGCCAGGTGCACCGTGCCGCCCTGCGTGATGGTCGCCAGGTCGTTGTGAAAGTGCAGCGTCCGGAGATCCGCAAGCAGATCGCTGAGGATTTTGAAGTGCTGGAGGAGATCGCCAGTTTTTTTGATGAGCATACTGAGATCGGCCGCCGCTACCGCTTTGGCAAAATTCTCGCCGAATTGAAGAAATCCATTTTGCAGGAGCTGGACTACCTCCGCGAAGCCTCCAACCTGACGACGTTGGCCAATAATTTGAAGGAATTTCCCCATATTTTGGTTCCGCTGCCGGTGATGGATTATACTTCCCGCAGTGTGTTGACGATGGATTACATCAGCGGCACCAAAGTCACCGCGCTCAGCCCCGTTGCCCGTCTGGACGTCAATGGCGACCTGCTGGCCGAGGAACTCTTCAAGGCCTATTTGAAGCAAGTGTTGATCGACGGATTTTTTCACGCCGATCCGCATCCGGGCAATGTGTTTCTGACCGATGACCATTGCGTCGCCTTGCTGGATTTGGGCATGACCGGACGGGTGAGTTCCAGCATGCAGGAAAATTTGTTGCGCCTGTTGCTGGCGATTAGCGAAGGCAATGGCGACGAAGTGATTAAAATTATTTTGCGGATCAGTGAGACCTCAGATGACTTCAACCAGGAAGAATTCAGTAAAAAAGCGGCGGACCTTGTCTCTGAGCAGCAAGATCAGACCCTCAATCACCACGATGTGGGCAAGGCGTTGATGGAAGTGTCGCGCACAGCTGCCCAGACCGGGTTGTATGTGCCTACCGAATTGACCTTGCTGGGAAAAACGCTCCTGCAACTCGAGGAGGTTGGGAAGATTTTGTCACCTGACTTTAATCCCAATGCCTCGGTGCGCCGGAATGTCGCCGAAATCATGGCCACCCGAATAAAGAAGTCCGCCTCGCCGGGTCATATGTTCGGTGCCTTCCTGGAGATGAAGGACTTCATCGGCAACCTGCCCGGCCGGGTTAATAAGATTCTGGATGCCGTCGGCAACTCTGACTTGGAGGTGAATGTGAGAACTCCGGATGCGCATCATCTGCTCAACGGCTTCGAGAAAATTGCCAATCGTGTTACCACCGGTATCATCCTGGCGGCCCTGATCGTGGGCGCGGCCTTGATGATGCGCGTCAATTCCACGTTCCAAATCATGGGATATCCCGGCATCGCCATGGTCTGCTTTTTGATCGCCACCGGCGGCAGCGCCTGGCTGGTCATCGGTATTCTGTGGAAGGACTATAAAGATAAAAATAAACGGAAGGATTGAACTTCCGGACGCTGTCGAAGATTCGACTCAAATAACAAAACCGGATCCTTTTGGATCCGGCTTTTTCTTTTAAACCAGCCGTTGATATGCGGCTTGATACATTTCAGTAGGCATCATTGATCGTGCGCGGAGCGGGACCTTTGGACGCCCTCTCATCTTTAGATCCGCCCGCGTGTGCCGCTTCATTGCAATCCTCCTCTGCCAAATCGCTCAGCTTTGCATCTGCGGCTTTTTCCTCATCGAGAATTTCATCGAGCGTCTCGGCCGCTTCTTCGTTGCCGAGAACCTTTGCCCAGTCGCGTAATCCTCCATATGATGCGATCTCATAATGCTCCGCCTTCTGTCCGGCGTAAATCAAAGCGGCATTGATGGTGGGTGACTTCTTGTTTTCCGATGCCAGTTCTTCCGCCTCGGTGATAATACCTAGGATGGCGTGGCATTTTTTGCTTTTCGGCGATTTGCCAAATGCTTCAAAGACAGATTCGAGCTTCTGGATATGGCCCTCCGTTTCCGTCTGGTGAGATTCGAACGCAGCACGCAAGTGATCATGGGTGGCGGCCTTGGCCATTTTCGGGAGCGCCTTGGCCAGTTGATTTTCGGCGTAATACATATCCGCCAGCGAATCCAAAAAGAGGTCTTCGAGAGTTTTCATAAGCTGCTTGAATTGGTTGTTTCTTCATTTTCACAAGAAAGACCAATGTTCGGTTGAACATTTGGATCGAACTCGCAGTACATTTTTAGCAGTCATCATGCCGCCGCCTGAACCCTCCTAAAAGGTGGAAACCCCTCTAAAACAGTCGCTTTGTCTAGAACCGCAGTTGCAACGTGCGAAACGGACGGATCTCTAAGTTGCAGGCTGCATTGCGAACGGCCGTTGCCAGCCGGCCCTGAAATGAAAAATCCGGACCGGCCAAGCCGGTCCGGATTTTCAGGGCAGGGGATAACTCCCGTTTATCTACTCGTCATCATAGTCCCAACCGTAGCGGATTGCCGCCCGGTCGGTTTCCCAATCGCGATCCGTGTCCAAAGCCTCCCAATCTTCCCGCAGGCGCGATTCCAGCTCGTCATCCCACTTGGAATGTTCAGCACCGTACTCGGAACGGGCGCCATAGCCGAAGCGGTAGGCGGCTTCTTGTTCGTCATACGCCGGTTCGCCGCGCGGCGGGATGGCTTCTTTGCCGCTCGCCTGGCGCGTCGTGTTGCCGATGTTTTGATTGGTATCGGGCTGCTCGCCTCCCAAGTCATGCTTGGTCTGGTCCCAGTCGCGTTTTATCGCCAATTTTACGCGGTCCCACGCGGAGTCAGTTTCGTCTGTCCACCACTCTGGATTCTTATACTGATGCGTTGTTTGGTTCATGGTGTTTCCTTTTGGTTGTCGGTTTGGTTGTTGCTTTTTCAGCGGATTTTTAAAATTTTTAATGTCGGCAAAACTCAGGGGCTTGGTTCAAAACGACCAATTCACGATTGGGAAACCGGTCGCCAATTTGTTCGGGAATTCCGTGAACCACGGGTTGTTCACGGCCACATTGACCAAGCCCACCTGCACGCCGCGAAGGCTCTGGGAATAGTTCACCAGACCCAATTGAAAGCCGGTGCACTCTTGCGCGTAGTTAACAATGCGCCCGGATTGAAAACCGGTGAAATTCCCCAGCGAGACATTGACCCAGCCGCTCTGCCAGCCGATATAATCGCCTCTGCTGACATTCACCAAGGCCCAGGAAACGCCACGATAAGAATCGGCATAATTGACCAAGCCCCAGGTAAAGCCGCTGCTTTCACCCGTGCTGCCATTGACCAGACCAAGGGTCAGCCCTTGCTGTGGATTTTCACCCCAGATATTTAGCGACAGCCCGTGGATGTCCGTGCCTCTCGGATAGATGGCGATATCAGGCGTCAGCGAGGCCTGAAAGACGGCGTCATCCGCCTGAAGGCTTGCCGCACCAACCATGGCCGTCAAAATTAATAATGTCTTCGTCGTGGTGTGTTTCATATGCGAACGTCTTATTGCTAGTTACATGCCATCCCTGGAAACGGCGTTTTTGCCTGTTTGTGTAGATCCAACACGCTTAAAAACAAAACTAAGCCCGCAAAATTCAATCTGAGATTTGCAATTTGCCGGTTTTATTTATTTGAGTGCAGACGCGTCAAAACCTTGTCGTCCAACGTTTTGAGGTTTTGGCTCATCATTTTGAACTGTTCAATCTCCTCTGGCCGTGAAGAATTATCCGCCGCAATCTTGGCGAGGTGCCAGCCGTAGCTCAACGCATCTGTCTGTGTGAGCAACAGGTTAAACTCAAATTGCGATCCGGACGTAAAAAGTAATTCATGCTCCTTGGTTTTTGCGATGGAATCGCGCGTGGCTTTTTCGCCGGGTGGCAGTTCGATTGCGTGCAGTAGCAAATCAGGGTCAATCCGCGCCATGTCCTCGAGCTGTTTTTTTTCACCGGCCGCCGTCTTGGAAATATCTTTTATCAGGCGCCCCAGTTCTGCGCTATTGCGTTTGATAATCAATACCTTGCTGACGTTTTGTTCGTCGTTCAAGAGGTCGTACAGCAGACTGACAGCATTATTTCGGATGGCAATATCCTTGGATGAGGACGAAACGCTTTCAACGGCCGCCGGTTTCGGTTCGGAAGCGCATCCGCCGAGTAAAAGCCCGGCGACGGCAACCATCATTAGGCAACAAATTCCAATTGGTTTAAGAAAGTTAAGCATGCTGTTTGTTTGCAAATTGCATGCCGTCCTTGTGAACGCTGTCAATGTCGAATTTTAAGGTGATTTGTCGATTGAGAATTTATTGACCACAAAACCCAATGCAAATTGCTCGTCCGTTTCGCAAATTGCATCTCCTAGAACGCTTGCTTCCGGTTAAAAAGACCCAAATCACAGACTTTCGCTGCGTCTCGCTTTAGGCACGTTTCAAGCTGATATAATTTCGTTTTAAACAGCAAAATCAACATACATCCCGCCATGAATGCGAAATCAAACCCTACGCCCGCCCAAATACGTACTGCCATCGAGGTTTTGCAGAAGCTCAGCACCCGGGTGGATGCCGAAACGACGCATGCGGTCGTTCAATTGCCGTTGACCGATTTGGGAGCTCGCTACATGGATGCGATTGAAGGCAAAGCCTTTGAGCAATCTATGCAGATTGATGCCGTCGCCACGCAGCTAAAGGGCTGGCGCGATGAGTTAACGCTTCAACCTGCGCTCGCAAGTTTCGCATTCGTCACTGACTTAAGGAACTGGTTTGGCAGCTTGGCGCTAACCGCAAAGACTTTGACCGCAGCCAAAATGGTTTCCTTGAGCCAATCGGCCCCTGCCGTTTTGTTTTCAAAAAGACACGAGCTCTTTGCGGCAAGATTTTCAAAGCGACCGGCTCGTTGATGGAGGCAGCGCGGTAATGTGCTCGCCTGCCCGTTCGAATCAGATCAGCAAACAGCCTTCCGGTACGGGGGCTTTTGTGGTTTATCGGCCCGAATACTTTTATTATGTCAAAAAAAATCAGAATCGGTGTAACCGGGTGTGGCTATTGGGGGCCAAATTTGGTTCGCAATTTCATCAGCCTGCCGGATTGCGACATGAAAATGATGTGCGATCTCGACGTCTCCCGCCTCAAGCACCTCAAGTCATTGTATCCTGAAGTGGAAACGGCGACGGATTACAAGCACATGCTCAACGGGATCAACCTGGACGCGGTGGTGATCGCGACGAATGTGAAGACGCATTTTCCGCTGGCCAAGGCGGCGTTGCTGGCGGGGAAGCACACGTTCATCGAGAAGCCGATGGCGGCCTCGGTGGAACATTGCGAAGAGCTGGTGGCGATCGCCAAGAAGAACGGCCTGGTGCTGATGACC
>DASZCA010000487.1:0-22230 GCA_035943555.1 Verrucomicrobiia bacterium | reverse complement strand
ATGTTTGTTGGCGTCGTCAACTCACGGCCGGCGTATTTGAAATCCGTCGCGTTCATCGTCCACACCCGTGAATCGCCGTTCGTCCGGTCCACGTGTAACCCCACCCGTCCTGTCAAAGAATATTGCCCGTCCGCCGTCGCCACCGTGGCCGCGCCGCCCGCTGCGCCCGTCACCTGCGGATTTCGCAAGTTGATGATGTAAGTGTCCGCCCGTCCGTCTTTGAAAGTGATCTTCAAACCGACGGATTCATTCGTCGTGCCGCCCATCGGCAAACGTTGCACAGAAACGATGTTGCTCGCCCCGACATTAAGCGGTTCGACCACGCTCACGAACAGATCCTGCAACGTCCCGCTCGTGATGCGATGCCGGATGATGGCGGACGGGCGGATGAGCCCTTGCGAGTTAAAAAAATTGGTCGGCACCGTGTCATCGCGCGCCGGGACGGGCGTGGTCCCGAGATAAACCGTGTAAACGTTCGGATCAGCGGTCATCCACAGCCGCGTGTCACGTCCGGTCGTGCGGCTGTTGTCCGCGTAGGTGATCTGAAAATTTCCCGGCGCGGCGTTGCTGCTGACATTGCGCCAGAAACCGTAATACGGCGTGTCAGTGGACAGCTCCCACGTCTCGCTGCCTTCCAGCATGGGATAGGCATTATTGTTTGTGACGAGAGGAAAACTGGTTTGCGCAGTCTGGTTCCACAACATTGCACCGTGAAAAGTGTAATCATGTGTCGTGCCGCCGGTGACGCGGAAAACATCCACGACGTAAGGCTTGGCCAAGTCCACCGTGTTCATCAACAGCAACCGCTGGAAACGCGAGGCGTTGCTGGCATAAGCCCGCTGGCCATCGATCTCCGTCATCGCCAGCCCGTTGTTACCCGGCTCATACAGCGTCAGGTCCCCATTGCCATAAGTATCAGCCGTGGGATACGGCGACAGGTTGGACCGGTCAATCGTGACGGTATTATACGCGAGCATCTGTTCACCAAAGTTGCGGCCGATCGCGCCATTATAATACCGGATGTTGTCCAGGTAGGGATTATTGAAAGCCCAAAGCACAAAGGCGCACATGTCGGCCCGCATGTGGTTGTTGTTGCCGGAAAAATTTTGATTCAGTTGCACCGCCTGGCTGCCGGTGCCCGCACCCAAGCCGAGCGTGCCATAAGCCGGCAGCAACGAGGAAAAACCGGCGCTATGCGAGGAGAAGTAAGTATCATACGGCGTATCGCCAAATGACGGCAATTGTCCGCTCGGCAGGCTGATCGTGCTCCACTGGCCCTGGCCATAGGTGAAGGTATTGTTGAAGATCAAAGCCCGGTTGCTGATCGCCAAAAAGGCGCTGTTCGTCGCGGGGCGCGTGAGAAAATAATCATGGGTGTTCTGTGCCGCGTCCTGGTTCGCGTTCAGATAGCCGATCGAATACCCCTCGCCCTGCTCCAGCGCGCCATCGCGCCGGATTTGCTGGCGGACCGTCGCGTCGAGATAGGTATCCATCCATTGGATATAATCCGGCCGGTTCAACACGCGTGCCACTTCCGGCAGCACGGCATAAGGACCGGAAAGGTTGCTCTGGATGGCGATGGCCACCGTGATGTGGTTGACCAGAAAATCGCCCTCGTCAAAAAACAGGTTGTCACTGATATATTGCCGCACGTCAAAACCCATCTCGGCGTTCATGTTCGTCAGCACCACGCTGTTGTAGATCGCGTCGAACGCCTTCAACTCATCATCCTGCCACTCATGCGCCAGGCCGTTGTGATCGCTCGCCCGCTGCGGGCCAAAACCGCCCGTGGTCGCCAGAAAATTTGGCGTGACGTTGATGTAAGTCGGGCTGTTGATGGCCGTCAGATAATAACGCGGATGCCAGCGTCCCCAGTCCAGCAATGAGATGGCGATGCGCCGCGCGTAGTTATCATTGCGCGCCGCGGGCGTGCTGCCGCTGTTGATGTAGGCGGGAGCCAGCTTGTCCAAGTCGCTGCGAAACTGGACCAGCTTGTTGTAATCGATCAGGTTGAAAACCATCGACTTCGAACTCGTGCTGCCGGCTTTGTTGTAATAGACCGCATTCACCGTCTGCGTGAGATTGTTGGTCGCGGTGTTGAGAAAGACTGTGACGGCCTGTGTCTGGACCGGGTAGGCCGCATTTGCGTTCGGAAAAACAATCCCGCTGGGAGTACTGGTGATCTGGTTTGGCGTGGAAGCGCTCCACGACCATCCCGTGTCGCCCGCCACCACCGCCGGCGCAAATCCTTGGGCGCTGTTCCGCGGCGGGCTGTGTGGGATGAAATTGTTGGTGTACGCCGATTCCGCGATGTTCGTCACCGTGTTCGCGCCGCTGCCGCTGCCGGAAATCGTCAAGATGGGATGCATCGGCTCCGTTTGCGCAGCCAACCGCAAAGCTTGGTTGCAAAAGAGAATACCGCCGGCGAGAAAAAGCTTTAAGGCGTGCTCGAAACCGTTCACGCGGGGCCGTCGATGGGAGGAACGTGAATGCACAGACAAATTGGTGAGGATGCCCGGCCAGCCACGGCGGCCTTACGGATTGCCCGGGGTCAGCCAATGTTGGGCCAGCCAGAGGCTGTCATTGCCTGAACGGTTGGGAGCCGGCGTGCCATAAGCGGACTCCACCCCGCTGTAAAGTTCGGCCACGACTCCGGGCTGGGCGGCCACCTTCCCGGCGGCGATGATGCCCGGATCGGTCCATTTCCGGGCTTCGGCGTGGCCGTCGGCAAAACAAAATGTCCCGACGTTGCCATGGTAAACGGCAAACAAATCTTCAAATGAGAACTGTGTGATTGGCGTGGTGGGATTGTTGCCGCTGATCGCAAAGGAACCATAGTTGCAGCCCCGGGAATCCGATTGCTCGACAAAAACCAGACAGTCGCTTGACCTCTGTATCTGGGTGGATTTGGTATAGCCGCTCGTGCCATCAACGCTTTCCGTCAAAGCATAACTGTCATAGGCCCAATCGATCGAAGCCGTGACACTGCCCACCGCGTTCTTGATCCGGGTATCACCTGGACAATGATAAACACCCACACCCGGTGCATACTGGAAAATCAAATTGTGATCCCGCAAGTTGGCTTGCACATCGGCCAAAGCGGTGTCCTGATTGCCCCAACTGGTCGGACCGGCCGTATCCAAGGACCAATATCCATCCGCGTCCCGGTAGCCCGTCGCCGGGGAATTGGTGATGGTCTTGTCCCCGTTATCCGCTTCATACATGGTGAATGCCAGCCCCAATTGTTTCTCATTGCTCAAACAGGATGCCTGCGTCGCCTTCAACTTGGCTTTGGCAAGCGCCGGCAACAACATCGCCGCCAAAATCGCGATGATCGCGATGACCACCAGCAATTCGATCAAAGTGAAACCGGCACGCGCGCGACGGGCGGACGGGTTAATTCGCAAAAAGCGTGAAGGTTTGGTGGCGCTCATGGAAAACTGGGTCATGCTTCACCTTACCTCCGTCCGCGGGCGCCAACCATAGAACGTTTGTTCAGCCCTCCTTCCAACAATCTATCTGCAAGGTCTTGCGCTTGATGGCCGTAGGACTTTTAGCTAGATGCCCGCCCTCCTCGCCGATATTTTACTTCCATCGAAGAACCATCATTTAGACCTATGACCAGCCGCAAACTTGCCGCTTTGCTTGTCGCTGTGTTTTTCCTCCTGGTTGCCGCCGCTCCCGCCCAGAATACCGTCGCCGTCCGGCTCGACCTCTCAAACGTCGGCGCCCAGATCCCCGCTGATTTCGTCGGTCTAAGCTTCGAGATGCAGCGCGTCCTCGCCGACACGAACGGCTGGCACTATTTCAGCGCCACCAACCGTCCCCTCATCGCCACGTTCAAGACGCTCGGCATCAAAAACCTCCGCGTCGGCGGCAACACCGCCGACCGGCCCACGCTTCCTGTCCCCGGCGAAAGCGATGTCGACAATCTTTTTGCCTTCGCCCGCGCTGCCGATGTGCAAGTCATCTATACCCTGCGTCTGAATCAAGGCAGCCTTGACGGTGCCGTGAAGATGGCCAACTACATCACACGCCATTATCCCGACCATCTCGACTGTTTCGCCATCGGTAACGAACCGAATGTCTTCTCCACCAACTACGACGTATATGTCGCCGAGTGGCAGCGTTACGCCGCGCAGATCACCGCCGCGTCCAATTCGCCCGGTGCCAAATTTTGCGGTCCCAGCGTCTCACCGGGCCACGAAAAATGGTCCGCCCAGTTTGCCGCCGATGTCGCTCATACCGGCTGGCTGAAATTTATTTCGCAGCACGATTACCCCGGCGGCGACGCCCGCCGCTCCACCAACGCCGCCCTCACCCGCGACCGGATCCTCTCGCCCGCCATGGAGGAGCACTACGCCAAGTTCGCCGCCAATTTTGTCCCAACCGTCATCTCCAACAGCCTCACCTATCGCTTCGAAGAAGCCAACAGCCTCTACGATGGCGGCGCACCCGATGTCAGCGATACTTTCACCTCCGCGCTCTGGGCGCTCAATTATCAATGGTGGTGGGCCATGCACGGCATGAGCGGCATCAATTTCCACACCGGCGACAAAGTTGCCGCGCGCGATGAAAACAAGCCATGCCGCTATGCCGCTTTCTGGACCGTTCCCGGCGGCTACAACGTCCATCCCCTCGGCTATGCTGAAAAAATGTTTTCACTCGGCAGCGGTGGCCGTCTCGTTCCTACGAAGATCACCACGGTGGATTTCCCTCCGCGCAAGGTTGATTTCAATCTCGCCGCCTACGCTGTCGCCGCGCCCGACAAAAGTTATTACATCACCCTCATCAACCAGACCTCCGGCGATACCGCCACCAATTTGACCGTCATCCTTGGCGTAAAAGGGGTTAATGGCTGGACCAAGGGCGAGGTCATCCGCCTTGCCGCTCCCGGTGGTGATGTCTCCGCTAAAACCGGCATCACTCTCGGCGGCGCTGAAATCACCGACACCGCTGCCTGGGACGGTCAATGGCAACCAGTCGCCGTGCCGCCTGAAAAATTCCAGTTTCCCATCCGCGTAGAACTGCCCGCCGCCAGCGCTGCCCTCGTGCACCTGACACCGAAATAAATGAAAGATACCGGCATGAAATATGTTCCGTTCTTTGCCCTGGCGTTGCTCACCGCCCTCACCACCTTCGCCACCAACTACGACGAAGCCAAAGTCGGTGATTACTCCCTGCCCGATCCCCTGACTTGCAGCGACGGCACCCGCGTCACCAACGCCAAACTTTGGTTTTCCAAACGCCGTCCTGAAATCTTAGATCTCTATCGCGAAGACATCTTCGGCCGCGCCCCAGCCGCCGGCACCAACACAACCTTCAACGTCTGGGAGACCGCCACCAATGCCCTCGGTGGCACCGCCACGCGCAAACAGATCGAGATCAATTTCTCCGGCACACCCAACGGCCCGTTCGCACATCTCCTTCTCTACACGCCCGTCGGCAAACCCGCCGCGCCCACGTTTCTCTGCCTGCAATTCAATGGCAATTACACCGTGATCGATGACCCCGCTGTCGCCATCTTTCCCGCCTGGGATGGCAAAACCGGCGCGCCCGCCATGCCCAAAAATCCCGTCCGCGGCTCCTCTGCCCGTAATTGGAAAATCAATGAAACCCTCGCTCGTGGCTATGGCATTGCCGTCATCGACTATCGCGAAATCGAACCTGATTTGGCCGGCGGCGCCGGTCTCAAATATGGCGTGCGTAAAAATTTCTCCACCCCCGGCATCGATGAATGGGGCGCCATCGGCGCGTGGTCCTGGGGCATCAGCCGTGCACTCGATTGTTTGCTGACCGATCCTGATGTCGATCACCAGCGCGTTTTGCTCTTCGGCCATTCGCGCCTCGGCAAAACCGTCTTGTGGGCCGGGGCGCAAGACGCGCGCTTCGCCGCCGTCATCGCCAATTGCTCGGGCGAAATGGGCGCCTCACTTTCCCGCCGCGATTACGGCGAAACCGTCGATGACATCGCCAAACATTTCCCTTATTGGATGAGCGGCACCTTCCTCGAATATTCCAATCAGTGGAGCAAACTTCCGATTGATGCCCATAGCCTGCTGTCCCTCATCGCCCCGCGCCCGCTCTTCATCAACACCGGCAGCGACGATCGCTGGAGCGATCCCACCGGCCAGTTCCTCGCCGCCCGCGCCGCCTCGCCCGTCTATGCGTTGCTCGGCGAAACCGGCCTGACCGAAACCAATTTTCCAACAAACGACCAGCCTCTCAAACACACCATCTGGTTTAATTGCCACACCGGCAAACACGACGTGCTGCCCTCGGATTGGGACCTCTTCCTCGATTTTGCCGACGCACACTTCCCGCAAAAAAATTAGCACTTTTTCCATAGTCACAACTCGTCAACCTGCCCCCTCCGGCGTAAGCTCATGGCACATTCACCGCTGCCATGAACCGCTTTAAAAAATCCGCCGTCCTGCTGCTCGCGCTTCTTTCCACCGCCCGGCTTTTCGCCGCCGTCACCATCGGCCACCTCCGTTGCGAACATCTGGAAAATCCGCAGGGTATCGATGCCATCCGCCCGCGCTTGAGCTGGCAGTTGTCCTCTGGCGACCGCGATGTCAAACAGTCCGCCTATCAAATCCTTGTCGCTTCCACTGTAGCCGGTTTG
The DNA here is from genome assembly GCA_035943555.1 of Verrucomicrobiia bacterium. Lineage (GTDB taxonomy): Bacteria > Verrucomicrobiota > Verrucomicrobiia > Limisphaerales > UBA11358 > UBA11358. The sequence continues at coordinate 15,602 of DASZCA010000487.1, read as the reverse complement.
AAAGCCAACACCGGCGATTTGTGGGACAGCGGCAAAGTCGCTGCCGATGACTCCGTCCTCGTTCCCTACGCCGGTCATCCGCTCGCCACGCGCGCCCGTTGCTTTTGGAAAGTCCGCGTTTGGGATGCCCGTGGCAAAGCTTCCGCATGGAGCGAACCCGCTTCTTGGACTGAGGGCATCCTTGATTCGTCCGATTGGAACGCCCAATGGATCGGCCAGGACGCTCCCGACGTGACCAATGTTTTGTCCGGTACTTCCTGGATCTGGTATCCCGAAGGCGAACCGCTTGTCGCCGCGCCGCTCGGCACCAATTTTTTCCGCCGCGTCGTCACCCTGCCCGCCGATCGTAAGATCAAGCGCGCCATCTTTGAATACACCGGCGATAACGAATGCCGTGGCTGGATCGGCCAGTTCGATCTCGGCGCGCGCAACAATTACCGGAACGTAAAATGGAACGACATCACCACCCGCCTCGAACCCGGCCAGACCTACGTCTTCGGCCTGACCGGCATCAACTCCGGCCCGGACCCCAAAGTTGCCGGCATCGTCGCCAAGCTCACCATTGAATTCACCACCGGCGAACCGCTCATCATCCAAACCGATGAAAAATGGAAGGCCTCAAAAAATCCCGCGCCCGGCTGGAACTCCGCCGGCTTTGACGATTCCAGATGGGACGCCGCCGTGATCCTCGGCCCGGTGGGGATGCAACCCTGGGGCAGCCCGCACACCGCCGAAAGCCGCCGTCAACCTGCCCGTTACCTGCGCAAAGAATTTACCGTGGAGAAAAAGATCGCCTACGCCACCGTTGCTTTTTCCGGCCTCGGTCTTTCCGAACTCTATCTTAATGGCAGCAAGGTTGGCGACGCCGTCCTCTCCCCCGCCTTTGCCCAATACAATCAACGCGATTTTTACGTCACTTACGATGTCACCAAAAACCTTCGCTCGGGCGCGAACGCCCTCGGCGTGATTCTTGGTAACGGTCGCTTTTACGCCGACCGCAGTAAAACTTACGCCGGCACTGTGAGTTTCGGCTGGCCGAAACTGATCTTGAATCTTCATATCGATTATACGGATGGCACTTCCGCCGAAATCGTCAGTGATGCCTCTTGGAAATTCACTACCGACGGCCCCATCATTGCCAACAACGACTTCGACGGTGAAGAATATGATGCGCGCAAAGAATTCAACGACTGGAGCCAGCCTGGCTTTGATACCGCTAACTGGTCCGGCGTCGAAATCGTCTCCGCGCCCGGCGGAACTCTCTCCGCGCAGATGCAGGAACCCATCCGCGTCACCGGCACGATCAAACCAGTCTCGGTGACCGAGATCAAACCCGGCATCTTCATCTACGATCTCGGCCAAAACATGGTCGGCTGGTGCCGTCTCCACGTCACTGGTTCCGCCGGCACCCAAGTCACCTTGCGCCACGCAGAAACACTCAAAGCTGATGGTTCGCTCTACATGGCGAACCTTCGCGGCGCGGAAGTCACCGATATCTATACGCTCAAGGGCGGTGGACCGGAGACGTGGGAACCGCGTTTCGTCTCGCACGGTTTTCGTTACGTCGAAGTCACCGGCTTCCCTGGCAAACCGGATTTGAATTCTCTTGAGGGCCGCATCGTAAATGATGATCTGCCGACTGCCGGCAGTTTCCTGTGCTCCAACGACCTCATCAACCGCATCTACACCAACATCATCTGGGGCACGCGTGGCAATTACCGCAGCCTCCCCACCGACTGCCCCCAGCGCGATGAACGCCAAGGTTGGCTCGGTGACCGTTCCGAAGAATGCAAAGGCGAGGCCTATCTCTTCGACATCTCGGCGCTTTACACCAAGTGGCGGCAGGACATGGCCGATGCCCAGCGTCCCAACGGCGTCCTTCCCGACATCGCGCCCGCCTACTGGCCCATCTATTCCGATAATGTCACCTGGCCCAGCAGCGCCATCATCATCCCCTCCGCCCTGCAACGCCAGTTCGGCGACAATGGCAGCATCAAAAAAACCTATGCCAGCAGCAAATCGTGGATCGAACACATGCTGACTCTCGCGGAGAACAACCTGCTCTCGCGCGACAGTTACGGCGATTGGTGCGTGCCGCCCGAGGAAGCCACGCTGATTCATTCCAAAGACCCCGCACGGCAGACCGACAAGATGCTACTCGCCACCTCGTATTTTTGTTACGACCTCTGCCTGATGACGAAGTACGCCAAGCAACTCGGCAAGGCCGATGACGCCACCCGCTGGGAAAAACTCGCCGGCGATTTTAAAACCGCTTTTAACGAAAAATTTCTGGATCGCGACAAAGGCCAATATTCTAACGGCACGCAAACCTCCTGCGTCCTGCCCCTCGCCTTCGGCCTGGTGCCCGACGACATGAAGGCAAAAATCTTTGGTCACCTTGTCGACAAGATTGAAAACGACACCCACGACCACATCGGCACCGGCCTCATCGGTGGCCAGTATCTGAACCGCGTCCTCTCTGACAACGGCCGTCCCGACCTTTGCTACACCATCGCCGCGCAAAAGGATTATCCGAGCTGGGGCTACATGGTAGAACAGGGTGCCACCACCATCTGGGAACTCTGGAACGGCAACACCGCCGATCCCACCATGAATTCCGGCAACCACGTCATGCTCATCGGCGACCTCGTTGTCTGGTTCAACGAATATCTCGCCGGCATCGCCCCCGATGACGCAACGCCCGGCTTCAAGCACATCCTTATGCATCCACGTCCCGTCGGCGACCTGACATTTGTGAAAGCCACGCACAACTCCCCCTACGGCCTCATCTCCAGCGAATGGCACCGCACGGGAACCAAGTTTGATTGGCGCATCGAAATCCCAGCCAACACCACCGCCACGATTACCCTCCCCGGTGAATCCACATCTAAGGAGTTCGGCAGCGGCAAATATCATTTCAACAGCGAAATAAAATGAACCTTAAACAACACTCAACGCTCAACATTCAACCCCCAACGTCCAAATATGCGTGGCACAGTGCCTTGGGCGTTGAATGTTGGAAGTTGAATGTTGAATGTTTTTTTAAATTTATGGGACGGAAGAATCTTGTGGCATCGACTATAGTTTTTGCCTTCCTTCTCACTGGCTGTGCCACCGTCCCTCACCATAACCCCGTGGTAAAATCCGAATTCATCTACGAGACTGCTCCTTTCCCTTCCTGCCACGCCTCCACCATGGCCGAAACCAAATCCGGCCTCGTCGCCGCCTGGTTCGGCGGCACTGCCGAGCGCAACCCCGATGTCTGCATTTACGTCGCCCGCCAGGAAAACGGCGCCTGGACCACGCCCGTGGCCGTCGCCGATGGCGTCGGCTTCGCCACCAACCGCCTGCCTACCTGGAACCCCGTTTTGTTCCAGCCTAAAAATGGCCCGCTCTTGTTGTTCTACAAAGTCGGCCCCAAACCCGCCGAATGGTGGGGCATGCTCACGACTTCCGACGATGATGGCAAGACTTGGTCCAAGCCCGTGCGCCTGCCCGATGGCATCCTCGGCCCCATCAAAAATAAACCCGTACAACTACCGAATGGCGACATCCTTTGCGGCAGCAGTACCGAAGGCAATGGCGGCTGGCGCGTTCACTTCGAACGCACCTCTGATTTTGGAAAGACCTGGATCGCCACCGCACCGGTGAACGATGGAAAAACCATCGGCGCCATCCAGCCCAGTATTTTATTCCTGAGAGACGGCTCGCTGAAAGCGATTGGCCGCACCCACAACGAAAAGTTGTTTCAGATCGAATCTCGTGATGACGGAAAAACGTGGGATGCCATGAGCCTTACCGACCTGCCCAACCCCGATTCCGGCACCGACGCCGTAACTCTCCGCGATGGCCGCCAGTTGCTCGTGTACAACCACAACACCCGCCTCGGCTCAAACAATAAAGGCCGCAGTCCCCTGAACGTCGCCCTGTCTTCCGATGGCATCCACTGGTCCGCCGCCCTAGTCCTCGAAGATGATGCCGACGCTCCCAGCGGCTTCGCCTATCCCGCCGTCATCCAAACCCGCGACGGCCTCGTCCATATCACCTACACTTGGGAACGACGACGCATCAAACACGTCGTCCTCGACCCCTCAAATTTTTCCCTTCAACCAATTAGTCACGGCCAGTGGCCAAAGTAATTGCAGGGCCGATTACGGCTGTGCTGAATTATCTGTGTTCATGAGAAAGCGATTCCAGTCAGCCATATAAATTTTAGTAAACAGCGTGGACTGGAAATTATTTTGAAGGTGAAAACTCCACCGTCCATTCAATGCCGTATTTGTCCCGGAACATGGCGAAATGAGTACCCCATGGACTTTGGCCCATTGGAACTTCCACGGTTCCTCCCGCCGACAGGCCTCTAAATATTCTGTCAGCTTCCTCCTTGGTGTCGGTGCTGACTGCAATTTTGCTGCGATTCTCGTTTTCATTCGTCTTGCCCATGAATGAGGGCACGTCATTTGCCATAAGGACATTGTTCCTGCCGATCGGCAGGGCAATGAGCATCAGCTTTTCCGCGTCCTCGTCCGCTACGGTAAATTCCGGCCCCGCAATATCCTTGAAGTGGATAATTTTTGTGAACTCACCACCAAACACTGATTTATAAAATGTCAGCGCCTCCTTTGCGTTGCCATTGAAGTTGATCCAAGGATTAATTGTTGTCATAGGATAAGTATGTTACCGCTTGTTCATCTTCACTTCGCCGCCAGCAAATCTTCCAGCTTGTCGAACGATCCCGTCCATCCCTGCGTCATGCCGCCGCGCGCCGCGCTGAACATCGCGATCTCCTCCGGCGTCGCCCTGCCATAAACCTCCCACTTCACCGTCACGCGTGTCTGGCCGTCGCCTTCATCGGCCAGCGTCACGGTCGTCAGCATCGTCTCCGGCCAGGTCGGCGCCTTGGGATGCCGCGAGATATTCCCCTGCTCATCGCAAAACTGCTGCGTGTACACCAGCCGTGCCGGCCGCTTGATATCCAGATAGTCAGCCCGGCCATACATCGTCATGCCTGCGTCATTGCTCATCGCGTAAGACGTGCTGCCTCCCTTCCGGATGTCCGCTTTCAAGAATTTCATCGTGAACCCCGTCGGCGGCAGCCATTTTGAGAAATGTTCCGGGTTCGTCCACATCTCGAATACCGTCTCCATCGGCGCGTCAAACGTGCGGTTGATGAAGAACATGTCTTTGCCGGAGATCTGCTTCTCCACATATTCCGCCAGCCGGTCCCACGTCGAATTGCCGCCGTGCTTTTTGATGACTTTCCGCGTCTGTTCGGCGGCTTCCGGCGTCGCCAAACCCATCGTCATGTCCATCTTGGTTTTGCCGTTCGTTTCGCTGAACAGCACGGTCACCTTGAACAACGGCGGCTGGTCATCATTCCCGCCATGGTCGTACACCAGTTTCGCATGCTTCTCCACCACATGATACCGGGTCTTGTTGGGCCAATCCGTGCCGTCCGGCCCGTGCATCGTGTAATCCCAGATGCCGCCCGGTCGTAAATCCTTGCTGTGCGTCGTGATCGTGAATCCGCGCGGCCCCCACCACTGCGCCACCTGTTTTTCATCCGTCCAGGCGTACCAGACCGCCGCAACCGGCGCGTCGTAGATGCGGGTGATCTTGATCTCGTTGGCTTTATTTGTTGCGGACATTTTTCTTTCCTTTCTTGGTGGTGTTGGTGGTGACGGTTTTCAAAAAAACTTCCAGCCGGTCAAAACTTTCTTCCCAAAAAGCGCGATACTGCTGCGTCCAGTCCTCGACTTCTTTCAGCGGCGCGGCGTTCAGTTTGCAGGGCCGCCGTTGCGCCACCCGCGTCTTCGTGATCAACCCCGCCCGCTCCAGCACCTTCAGATGCTTGGTCACCGCCGGCAGGCTCATCGACCTCAGGAACGGCCGGGCGATGTCCGAAACATCCGCCTCCCCGCGCGAAAGCCGGGCGATCATCGCCCGCCTCGTCGGATCAGCCAGGGCCGAGAAAGTCTGGTCCAAGTTTGAGATCATATTAAACGTAACGGTTAATTAACTTAATGGTTAAATACTAAGCCTGAAATAAAATCCGTCAAGGGGGAAAAATATAAAATCTCCGGCAAACCGGCTTTTGCGCTAATCCTTCACGCGCTTGATGCGAATCGCCATGTACGGCCTGCCCGGCAGTTCAATCGCCTTGCGATCCTTGTCCCCGTAAAAATACCCGTCCTTCTTATGCAGTGTAAAAACCCCGCCCACCGGCGTCACCGTCATGTTCCACGTGTCCAAAACTTCCACCGTAAATTTCATCCCTTCCGCCGGCGGCTGCCCTTTGCCTTGCGGCGGCTTGGGCAATTTAAATTCCCAGTTGGTCGGCGTCTGTTTGCCGAGATACACCAGATAATATTCCGGGGCTTTCCCGCCGTACTCGGGATTCTGCCACTTATCGATCGGCTCGATGCCCTCCGGCGGCGCGTCATCCAAGACCTTTTTCAAGAACGCCAGTCGCGCCGGGCTCCGGCCTTTCAGCACACCGCCCTTGGACCACCATAAAACTTGGTCATCGCTCTTGTACGTTTCACCATGTCCCACATACGTTCCCGCCACCGTACCGTTCCAAAACCGAAATACCAGTTCCTCCGCCGACAACTGCCCCCAGCGGTTCTCGATATTCCCCTCATACTTCACCTCGTCATAAACGATCGGCTTGCGATACACATCGCGATACATCTCCGCGCGGCCAGGTTCTTCCACTGCCGCACCATTCTGGATGCTGGCATGCGTGATCCACGGCAGCGTCTGGTTGAAAATTTTCTGCCCGTTATGGATCGAAAGCAGATGATGATACGGATCATCATGCGAAACGATTTCGCCGAAGCGCACGAAATCTGACTCCTTTTTCTCTTTCATGAAATCGTACTCGTTCGCCAGCGACCACCAGACGTTGTGATAGGCCGCCAGCCGCGCGACCACATAATGCAGATACCGGTCATCCACCGCCGCCGGCATCCGGTCAAAACCCCAATGTCCTTCATCATACGGGTGAAACAGGATGATGTCCGCCTCGATGCCCAGCTTTTGCAGGTCGGCGACCCGCTGTTCAAGATGCTGAAAATATTTCACGTTGAACTGCGAAAAACCCCAGTTTGTCGTCGCCGGATTTCCTGCGAAAGGATAGAGAATCGGCTCGTTGGTGTTCCATGTATAGCGTTTTGGAAAAACGCAGAAACGGATCTTGTTGAACGGCGAGGCCGCCAGCGTCCTTAATGTCTCCTCCTGCAACGCCTCGTCCTGCAGATGCCAGACATAGCACGTCGTGCCCAGTTCCTTGTAAGGCGACCCGTCCGCGTACGCGAAATGAAATGTGTTCGTCACCTGCACCGGCCCATGATTGTCAGCCGCCGGTTTCACCACGGTGAATCTACCCTTCTTGCCATTCAATGCGCGCGCGCCGCTCATCGTTTCATAATGCCACTCGCCCCTCTTCTCCGGCATGAACCGCACACGATAGGTTCCATCTCCGTCATAAAATCCATCCGCCGTGATAGTCACATCTCCTTGCTTGAACTGCGCCGCGAATTTCACATCCAAAAACGGATTCCCGTTTGTCGGTCCCGGCAACGCGACTTCATACATCCCCCACTGTTCAACAGTGTCCGTCGCAGATGCCACCAAAGCCGCGATACCGGCAATGCACCATGTCAAAATTATCTTTCGGATCATATAAACATTAAGCTCAATATTGGCACCGGACAGGTAGGGCGCGTGGCCAGTCCGGCTCGGACCTCCGCGCGTGCCGCGATTGCCAACCAACGCGCTCTATTCCACCGGATCATTCCTTCACCAGCCACACTATCGCCACCTCAGGTAACTTTACCGGTCTGCCGCCTTCCACCGTATCACCCCGCGTCACTTCGCCGGTGCGCGCGTTCACCAAATTCGCGCGAAAGGTTCCGGCCTCCCCGGTCAGGTCCAACGCTCCAGCGCCGCCGTAGACCAACATCTGCTTGCCCGCCTCGCGCAAAACAAAATTTCCATCCTTGTTCGCCGCCGCCCAAGGTTGCATTTGCGGAATCGCCGCCAGCAACGCGGCATCCGTCGTACGCGGCAGATCCGGCATGGAACCGCCTGCGCATAAGAAAGCCCAGCCACCTTTCAAACTCGCTTCTTCACCCGAAGCGATCACCACCTTGCCGACATATTTCTGGCGATATTCCGCGGCCATCGCGGCCAGGTCTTCATCGTGCGGCGGTCCGCCCTTCCATTGGCGTTCAAATTGGCGCGGCGTTTGGTTTTGCCCACCTTTCGGCGCGAACAGCTTGTCGCCGACCTGCCACCAGTAACGGAAACAGATCACATCCACTACGGCACAACGCTTTTCATCCGCAAGCATCGCGTCCTGCACGTCCTTCGTGGCCGCGAGCGCCACGATCGGTCTGTGGCCGGTTTCTTTTTCCCAGTCATCGATGGTATCCAGCCAGAATTGCTCAAACGCCGCCGGTCCGGTGAATTCCGCGCTCGTAAACTGGATCACGTTCGCCTCGTTCGTGAAGTTGTTCAGGTTCTGCCGGATCAAGCCGGCATGCAGCTTGCGACGTATGGGGTTCGTCACGTCATAAAACTGGTCCGCCATCACCGTCCGTTTCTCAATCTCGAACGGCGGCTCATGAAAGCCGGTATTGTTGATATTGTTCGACGAACGCCACGGGCCATCGACCCAGTGCGCACCATCTTCCAGAATGTTGTGCTGGAAATAGTTTTGGTTGAACAGCACCAGCCCGCGCTCGTCGCAGAGTTCCGCGAAATTTTTTAGACGCGACCAATACCACAGGTTAAATTTCGTCAGGTCGTACTTGCTCAAACCATCCCACGCCACGCCCGTGCCGCTGCGCGCGAACGGCTGCTCATAAAATGGCGGCCAAACATCACCGTCCATGCGGCGCACGCGTTCATGGTCCTCACGTCGACGGTCATACCAAAGCCCGTAATGATGATCGAGCGCCACCAAGCCCGAACCCTCCATGCTGTCCGCTATTTCATCCAGATCATCGGTTAAACCTGCGCCTGTACGCCCGGGTGTGAAGCGCGTTAAATTGACACCATAATTTTTAACATCGTTTGGAATTACGTTGCCGCGCCACCAGTTGATGGAATGCACACCGCCGACCAACAATTTCCCATCGCAAACCAGCCAGCCGTTCGTTATCGAAACTACATGCTTCGGTGTCTCGTTTTTAGCCGGACGGATGGGGAATTCATCAACCGATTTTGCGTCCGGCGCCTCCGCCGGAATGTTTGCGACCGTCAATAGCCGGTCTGCCGCGGCGCTGCCCACGCGATCTTCCAGTTGCGCGGCGAACAAGCTTCCGGGGCTCGCGGACTGGTTTGAATTGCGCCAGATGCCATTGCCTTCGAATTCGCCCCAGGAACCAAATGCCCAGTTCTGTGCGCCGGGCGGATTTTCACAGGAAGTTTTGGCGGAGACGCAATTCCACAGAACCGAATTCGCCGCCGACCAGCCGGCACCTTCCCCCGCGCTGCCGCGATTGATCAGGCTCAGCGCGTTGCCATCAATCCGCACATTGTCATACAACAATCCGCCCGCCCAGCTTTCGATCGCGCCGCTATCCGCCGTCGGCAGGCTCGCATCGCAATCCACAAACGCGTCCAGACCGGCGGCGCAATGGCCCGCAGAAAAATCATGGCGGCCATGCTCTGCCAGGCAGCGCAGAAACAGAGTCTGTTGCCCCATCGTGAAGAAAGTGTTCCGCCGCCAGCCCGCGTCTTCCGACACCGGCGCGAGCGATGAACAATCCGCCACCGTCACGCGCTGGCAAGTTTCATAGAGCGCCACGGCTGAACCCGCAAAATGACTGAATGCAACCTGCCGCACCCAGGCGTCCGCCGCATTTTCCATGGTAATCGCAAACCACGCATGATTTTCATCCTTAGAATTGGCCACATCAAACGTCGATTCCAGCCGCAGATTTTCCACGCCGACATTCTTGATCTTGCCCGGCCACGAATAAGCCGACACTCGCCCACCGCCCATGCTTTCTTCCAACGCGGTTGTGATGGGCGCGTCCACTGTTACCAGATTTCCATCAACCTTTTGGATCACGCGATTCCAGACCACATCATAGTTGCCCGGGTGCCACACCAGCCGCCAGTCATTAAGCCCGCCGCCGAAATCCATCATACCCAACCGGTCAATCCATTCCTTCGGGCTGGGCCGGGTGATTTGGATGGCATCGCCAACTTTTAAACCTCCCGCATCCTTCAGATGAAAGCTCGTCGCATTGACCGGAACATACGCATCCGCAATCTGCCAATTGGCATTGGATTGGGTTGAAAGATCGTTCTTCCCCGCGATGCGGATCAACGTGCGCCGGTCAGTTCCCGTTGCCATCAAAACAGTTCCATCCGTCCCCTGCCCACGCAACACCACGCCGGAGTTGGCGAGCAACAAACCGCCCAAAACCTCATGCCGCCCTTTCAAGAGCAACACCGCACCGCGAACTCCATTCGTGTCCACCGGCAATCCGCCCACATAATCAAGCGCCCGCTGGATGCGCGCCGTCTCGTCACCGGTGATGGGTGGAACCGTCATCCGAACGGGCGCAAGGGGAATTTCCCGGTCACCGCCCGCATAGCCGCAGCTTGAAAAATCCGGCACCCGATTGCTGTGCTCATCCAAGTCATAGATCAATCGACCGTCCGTCCCGGCGGCAACAATTGGCGACAACCTTTTCGGCGCCGCATCTGCCGCCAGGGCCAATCCGCACAAGATGAAGGTCAAAAATGTTTTCACGGGAGCTTTCCTGCCAGCTTCGCAAGTTTTTCGCTATGCGCAATTTCCTTTCCATCCGCCAAGACGGTCAAACCCGCACCGCGACCATAACGCGAACCGTCCTTGTCCCAATAGATCGCCAGCATGTGCCCATGATACGGCACCCCCTCTACGCAAAACCAGTCCCACGTCCCCGGCGGCAACAGCGGTTGGATTTCCACCGTCGCATCCGCGCGCGGCTGCAAGCCGATGACGCCGGTGATGAGCAGATCCGCAAACGTTGAATGATTATAATACCGGCTGCGCCCACCCTTGCCGTTGATCCACTCGCCTGTCACTTCATCATGATATTCGCCGATGTACGGCTTCCCGTCCGCATGCTGGCTGTGGACATAGGTCATGAAGTTGTCGAAATAATCCTGCGTGCTGACGATGTCGGATTTGCCATCCCGTAAAACATTCGCCAATCCGTATAATGTCTGACAGGTGCCGAACGGCCACACTGCCCCGTCCCACTCGCACGTTCCAACGCCATGCGAACGGAATTGCGGGTGCCGCCGTTCCGCCGTCGTGAGACCCGCCGGTGCCGCAAAGCCTTTCGGATCCTCCAATTGCCGCCACGCGGCGTCATATTTTTTACCCGCGTCCGCCAGATTGAACATCCACGGGATGTACCCCAGTTCCTCGCGTGCGCCGGAAAACGTCCCGTCCCCATGCCGCACTTCAAAAAAATCCGCCTTCGCATCCCACAATTTATCTAGCACCAGTTTTTTCAACTGTTTCGCTTTGCCATCAAATTGCCTGGCCGTCGTCTTATCCCCCGCCAGCCGCGCGATGGCCGCGATGGCTTGGGCATTCGCGAACATGTAGGCATTGATCGTAGGTCGCAGGTTTTTCGCCGTGCGCGATCCGCTGATGGATTCCTCCATACCGTCGCGGACATCAAATTGCCAGAAAAGCCCGTTCGTCTGATGTTCCTGTTCCCACGCCTGATAATCGGCTACCAAATCGGCCAGCAGGTTGGTAGTGGATCGGATATCACCCGTCACCAAATAACGGTCATACACCGCCGCCGCAAACCAACTGCTGTATTTATGAAAGTGCGGTTGTGGCTTGCCACCATCTCCCCGTAGCCAGAACGCAGCATAATCATCTAAGAAAAACCCGTTATGCAACCAGCGCCCTTCCGCGATATGAAAACCTGCCGCGCAACTCACCGTGTCATAAATCCCCGCATGCCGTACCGGCGTCAAAAATTCCGTGATCACCCAGCCATTCGTCGTCTGCACCAGATGCTTACGATAGGACCACCAGCGGAAATAATACATCTCCTCCACTTCCTTGTCCGGGCATTCAAACAGCGGGATTTCTTTCTGCATCCAGTCCCACGCTCCCGCATTCGAGATGGTGTTGGTGACATTCTCATCCTCCATTGAATTAAAATGTTCGACGTAATGCGCGAAAGCCGCCGGCTTCAAAGTTTCCGTTTCCGCCGCGTGCCCGTTGAGTACGGCGCATGCAAACGCAATGCAGCAAACAATGATATTCTCCCATTGGATGGATGGCCGGTTCATTTCAGAGATTCAACTTGGACAGCTCCGCCGTCACTTTCTGCAAACGTGCTTTCACCAATTCACGTTCCTCGTTGCGAAAGCGATGAAACGGCTCAGCCATGAAATCATCGCACACACCCATGCAACTCAGCGCACATTTGATGCCCTTGATGATGGATGATGAATATTTTCCGATGCGATAAAAGGAATCGCTTACGAGTTGAATGTGGTCTTGCAACACCTGCGCCCGGGCGATGTCCCCGGCCCGATGCGCCTCGCACAATTTGACGTAGAGCTTGGGGAACAGGTTCGCCCCGCCGCTCACGCCGCCGTGGCCGCCGAGTTGCAGCGCATCAAACAGTTTTTCTTCCGGCCCGATCAGCACCGGCCAGTCAGGACGCTGCTTGACGAGTTCCACCGCCTGCTTGAAATATTTCAGGTCGCCCGAACTGTCCTTGAAACCGATGATGCGCCTGTTATCCAAGGCGCGCTTCACGGTATCCAGTTCGAAATGGACCTTCGTCAACGCCGGCATATTGTAAATGAACAGCGGCAGCGGCAGTTCCGGCACCAGATGATCCAGATACTCCTGCAATTCCGGCTGCGCTTCCGGCAGATAATACGGCGGCGCCAGCACCAATGCATCCGCGCCACAATTGGCCGCGCGCCGGCCGATGTCCACCGACTCTACGAAGGCCGTGTCCGTGATGCCCACCAAAACCGGCACCCGGTGGTTCACCTGCTTGCAGACGCGCTCGATCAGTTCGCGGCGCAGCCGATAGCTCAGGCTCGGCCCCTCGCCGGTCGTGCCGAGGATGAATAAGCCGCTCACGCCGCCGACAAGGATGTGTTCGATGAGCCGCTCCAACCCCGCGACATCCAGTTCATCGCGCGAGCGCAGCGGTGTGACCATCGGCGGAACGATTCCAGTAAGAGGCAATTTCATTTCAACTTCTTTCCAAATTCGCGGTGTTCGGTTTCAATAATAAGATCAAGCCGGCACTGAGCAAGGCTACCGCCGCCGACACCGCGAAAGCGACGGAAAACTTGATGCCGTGATCGCGCATCCAACCCAGCGCCACCGTGGCACCCGCACCCACGCTGATGCTCACGAGATTCATGAAACCATAACCCGTTGCACGGTGTTCCGGGCGCGCAATCTGGCACAGGATCGGCATGTTGTTGCAGTCAAAAAAACCCCAGCCCAATCCGAATAAAACCATGGCCACAATCGCCATGCCAGGACTGCATGCATACCCCAACGCAAGCAATGCCGGCACCAACAACAGCACGCCCAGCGCACTCGTGAAGATACGGCCGCGATTCGTCCGGCGCATCCACCAGTCCGCCACCACGCCACCGAGAAAAACTCCGCCAAGGGAGGCGAGCTGGATATATCCCGTCGCCGCCAATCCTGCCGGACCTTGCTTGAGGTTGAACGTGTCCGCCAAAAAAGTCGGCAGCCAGTTTTTCGTGACCCATCCCGCGATGGCCGGCAAGGTGAAATAGACCACTAAAATCCAAAACGCCGGCTGCGTCCACAGCGCCACGATTGTTTCACCAATCGCGCCATTCTTTTTCTTTTCGCCACCATTTAAATTTTCTATGGGCGCATCTTTCAACGTCAACATCAGCACCACCGCATAGATCACCCCCGCTGCGCCGAACCAGGTAAAACAATTCCGCCATGAACTTGTCTGTGCGATGTAGCCGCCGATGCCGCCCAGCGCCAACCCCGCGTAAATGCCCGTCTGATGGATGCCAATGGCTTTCGCCCGCGTACCCCCTGCGTGAAAATCTGTGATCAATGCCAGCGCCGCCGGAATATAAAACGCCTCGCTGATGCCCATAAGCGCGCGGCACGTCAGCATTTGCGAATAGGTTTGCGCATGCCCCGTCAGCCACGTCACGGCCGACCACACGAACAGACTCGCGATGATCGTCCAGCGACGGTTGAAACGATCCGCAATGTAGCCGCCGACAGGGCTTAGAAAAGCATAGACCCACATGAACACCGCGATGAGCGTGCCGAAATCCTGGTCGTTCGCGATGCTCGGGATGTCTGTACGGATCGAAGCGCGGATCGTGGAAACCATCTGCCGGTCGAGGTAATTCAGCATCGCCACCGGCCAGAGCAACGCCACGACTGCCCATGCGTAATAGGAATATTTTTGCGCGCCCCTGTTCACTGCAAAGTGTTCACGTTGCTCCGGGGATTGCTCCAGTCGATCTTCTTGGTCGGATCTAGTCCGGCCAGATATTTGTCCATGACCGTGTAACCGTCTTCTCGCAAATCCTTTTGCGCAAGCGTCGTGTCATTTATGTCCAAGCCGAATTTCGTTTTCCATGAGGCAGGAATTCCATCGGCGCCCAAGTCTTTGATCGGCTCGCCTTGGTAATCTGGATAACCACCGACCTGCGAGATGTCTGTGATGATGCCCTTGCCAGCGGTATAATCCACTTTGCCGGTACGGGTTTCGCGTACGGCGCGTTCATCGACGGAATCACGTTTGGGCAACATGGCTCCGGCGTTGGCCAGAACTAGCTCCCGCGCTTTCTTGGCGGATTGGATTTCAATCGGTGCCATCGGAAACGGTTCGTCCGTGCGGACGTGGGTCATGAGTTTCTGCGTGGCATCGCCGGCCTCATATGTCGGATCTTCCTGCGTGCCGCCGCCTTTGAACTGGATGCCGCCATTCCAATTGTCCTTCGTCACGGCGGCGTTACCCACGACCACGTTCCCGGCGGCGTACCATCTGCCATAACGCTCCGTAAGGTCGGGCTTGAAGGTGGACGGTTGCGGCAGGCCGACGCGGTGGTCCACGGATTTCTCCGTGACCGGCCCGGGCTCATAATAATTGTTGATGCAATTCACGCGGCTCCCCTGGTCGCCGCCATCAAGCGTGCGATGCCGCCAGTTGAACAGCACGTTGTCCACGAAATTGAAATCGTAGCTCATGCCGATGCTCGGGTTGCGGCCTGTGTTACATGCGAACAGGTTGTGGTGAAAACTCGTATTATTCCCGCCCCACGTACCGCCGAAAGCGTGGCCGTAGGTATTCAACGCTTCGCTGGAGATATTCCATTGCAGCGTGATGTTGAGCGTCGGGTATTTCAAAAATTCCGTGGCGCCCTTCGGCTTGTAAACGTGCCGGTACATCGAAAGATTTTCGTCCAAGCCCCAACTGCACGAGCAGTGATCCACGATGATGTTGCCGATCGGCTGACCGCCGAGGCAGTCATCCCGATCAAACAGGTTTGTGGCACCGCGGCGGAAGCGCATGTAGCGGATGACC
>DASZCA010000486.1:0-22763 GCA_035943555.1 Verrucomicrobiia bacterium | reverse complement strand
CGCCTGCGCGCCCACCTGCACCAGCCCGATTGTCGGCACCAGCGTGCCCAAAAACCAAAACCAGCCCATCGCCAAAAACGGTTTGCTGCGCACGTTTTGGTTCACCACCACCATCACGGTCGCCAGCAATACGGCCGCCCTCAGCGCCATCGTTTTGCTCCACAATCATCCGTCATCCGTGGTTAAAAATCTGAAGTGCACCCAACAGATGTCACGGCGCCACCCGGAAAAAATCACTCAAATCATTGACCGTGGCACTCCGCCCATCCACATCGTTATGGCCCGTGCCTTGCGCATCCCGCTCATTCGCCGGGATGGCGTTCGTCTGGAAGGCCAGGCCAAAGACTTCATCCATCGTCTTCAGATCCGAGGAATGGCTGTATGGCAGCGTGCTCGCGTAGGCATTGCCCTTTGCCAGTGGCGAGATGACCACGAACGGCAGCGTCGTGTTCGTGTCATCCGTGCTTTCCGTCTCATCCGTCCAGAGGATGATCACCCCATGATCCTGATAGGCTCGCGAGGCCATGAGCTTGGGAATCATGATCGAGAGCGCATTGTCACCCTCGGCGATGGCCGACTGGTTGCCCCGGTAAGTGACACCATGATACGTGTACCCGCCCGGCAACGCGCTGTGCATTTCATTGAACTGATCCGGACTGATCCAGTTGTAACGGCCGACATTGCCGTGGTCCAGATCGGCCCAGAGATTGGTCAGCGGGTAACAGTTTTTATTCTGCGTGTCGGGGAAGAATGCCATCGGGTTATGTTTCACGGCATAGCTGTACTCGGTGGTGCCGTTGAAGGGATTCACCGTATCGCCCGAACCGGTGGCGCTGATCAGTTCCGAGGAACTGTATTCCAAGTCTTCCTGATAGGTCTTCCACGGGATGCCCGCCGCCGTCAACTGGCCCGAAAGGTGCATGACGTTTGCGAACACATTGTGCGCCGACACCTTGGGATCGCTGTCCGTGTGAATCCCGAAATCTGTCCCGGCCTCCGACCAGATATAATTGACCTCCGAAGGATGCCCGCCCCGGCAAACATTGTAGTAGTGCGTGGCGTAGGCCGTCTGCACGGCGTTGGAATTGCCCGGCGTGATCAGGCTGTTGAAATACGGACAGGCCGGGTTGCCCAGCAGTTGTTGCGGATGCCCTTCCGGAACGGCCTGCTCCAAGTCATGGTTTTCCAAGGCGATCACAAAGACGGTCTTGATCTGCCGCAAAGTTTGAAGATCAGCCTGCCTGACAGTCGATGTTTCAATGGTGTCATTGGCGCGGCCGATGCCGGGCAGGGCGAACACACCTGCCAGCAGCAGGACAACAACGTTTTTATTAAAAGTGAAAATTTTCACAAATTCAACCGTGCTAGCTTGAGCCTTGATCAAGCTGCAAGGTTACAGAAATAAAATCCCACGGCAAACACCGCGATCAAAACCATGGCCTGTATTCAGCCAGCAGCGGAGAAATCCCCGTCCATTGAGCGTTTAGGTTAAATTAATGTTAAATGTTTCACCTGGTCCGCCTCTGTTTTATCCGTGTTCACCCGGCCTATCCGTGGTTAAATCTGAAGAAATGAAACTGTTCTTCACCGGCCCCGTCGTCAAAACCGAGCTCCTTGTCGTGATGCTCGAAAAACACGGCATCGCCGCCACGCAAGAATTTGAAGACCCCGCCCTGCCCGACGACGGCGACCTCAACCGCCTCGCCAAAGTCCTCGTCCCCGAAGCCGACTACGATCGCGCCCACCAGCTCTTCTTCACCGAACGGGAAGACGAACTCTGAAAAAGCACCAAGCGTCCAACCTCCAAGCTCCAGAGAATATTCAAATGCCAATTTGGATGGTAGGGCGCGTCGCTCCGCGCGCGCCGTCAGGTTTTGGAATAAAATCTGAAATACCCACAAAGGGCGCAGCCTGCCATTAAGTTCGCTTTTTAATTTGAATATTGAGATTTCTCCGGAGCTTGGATGTTGGTATTTGGATGTTTCCCTTGCGTGAATCCCACGCGCTTTCGCGTGAGCCTCACGCATCATCACTGCTCTCCACACGCATTTTCCTTTATTTCTCCAATAATCCCGCATGGCATGCCCGCTGCTAAATAAAACCCGCATGGAATCTCCTTCACTCCATCGCCGGGCGGCAGCGTTCACCCTGGTGGAACTGCTGGTGGTCATCGGCATCATTGCCTTGCTCGCGGCGTTGTTGCTGCCTGCGTTGAGCGGCGGCCAGAAACGCGCCCAACGCATCTGGTGCGTCAGCAACCTCAAACAGACCGGCCTCGCCTTCCAAAGTTTCGCCCACGATCACAACGGTAAATTTCCCATGGCCGTGTCCGTCAGCGATGGCGGCTCGCTCGAGTTCGCACAAAACGGCCTGCTCGTGAACGGCAATTTTTATTTCGGCTACCGCCATTTTCAACCCCTCGCCAACTACCTTGATTCCACCAAGGTGCTGATCTGCCCGGTCGATACCCGCGTGGCCGCGACCAATTTCGCCGACCTGCAAAACGCCAACATCAGCTACTTCGTCGGCGTGGATTCGGAATATTCCAAGCCGGAATCCATCCTCGCTGGCGATGGCAATCTCGCCACGACCCACACCCTGCTCCGCAACGCCACCGGCGAAAACCTCGCCTGGAACGGTCGCCAACATCAATACAAAGGCAACGTCCTCTTCGCCGATGGCCATGTCGAAGAATGGGGTAATTCTAGTCCCAGCACCGCCTTGGCCAATGCGGAAAATTTCGTCATCCCCACCGTCAATCCCTCGTCCAGTCCCGCCGGCGGCTCCACCCCCATCGCCAGTTCGCAACCGTTGCCCGCAGCCCGACCTGCTCGGGCCGCCTCACCTGCCGGATACGCGCCCTCCACGCCGGCAACCCGTCCGTTGGTGATAAACAATTCACCCGTTGGCGCCGGCCAGACAGTTCCTCCTCAAAAAAATCCGCCATCGGGCCAGACCAACCAACCCGGCGGCCCGCCGCCACCAATGCCGCTGGAATTGACGCCGACACCGGCGGTAACCGTCGCCACGAATCCGGTTCAATCGTATCGGTACGACGCCTCAAAACGAATCACCCGGCCCGAGTCGCCCACCTTGGAAGCCCCCATCCCTCCCGCCACCGTGCCGGTCACCAACAGCCCGCCACCACCGCCTGAAAAACCACACCCCACTTCCTCCAGTTGGGCCTGGTTGCTCTCATTGTTGATCATTGCCGTCATCGCGGCCCTGTTGCTTCGGCGCTTCCTCCGCCAGACGAGGCGGAAACGATAGGAGTGAAAAGCTCCAAGCGTCCAACCTCCAAGCTCCAGAGAATATCCAGATGCCAAGTTGGATGGTAGGGCGCGTCGCTCCGCGCGCGCCGTCGGGTATTGGAATAAACCCACAAAGGACGCGGCTTGCCACCGAGTTCGCTGTCTTAGTTTGATTATTGAAATTTCTCGGGAGCTTGGATGTTGGAATTTTAGCCGTCTCGGCGCCGACAATCCCTGCTGGATTCCAAATTCAGGCTACGGTATCTTCTGCAACCATGTTCGACATCGTCAAACCGCAGATCGCGACCGCCGCCGACAAGACCAATCACTTGCGGAGGTTTCTTTGACGTCCCCAAATTGAACCAACGGCTTGCCGAGCTCGAATCCCTGATGACCGGCGAAACTTTCTGGAACAACCAGGAAGCCGCCCAAAAAGTCATCACCGAGACCAACGATATCCGCGGCAAACTCGAACCCCTCGCCCGTTTCATCAAACAAGTCGAGGATCTTCAGACCATGCTCGAACTCGCCGCCGCCGAGCCCGAGCCCACGCACGCCCAGCACGAGGCCGAGATGTTGCGCGACACGCAAAAATTGGCGGCCGATCTCGACACTTTTGAGCTGAAAACTTTCCTCAACGGCCCGCACGACAAGTGCAACTGCATCTTCACCGTCAATGCCGGCGCGGGCGGCACCGAGGCCCAGGACTGGGCCGAAATGATGTCCCGCATGTATGGCCGCTGGTTCGATTCGCGCGGTTGGAAATGGGAGGTCACCGATGCGCTTCAAGGCGATACCGCCGGTTTGAAAAGCGTCACCTATCGCGTCGAAGGTGAAAATGCCTACGGCTTTTGCAAAGCGGAACGCGGCGTGCACCGCCTTGTCCGCATCTCGCCGTTCGATTCCAACAAGCGCCGGCACACCAGCTTTTCCAGCGTGGACATTGTCGCCGAACTCACCGATCTCCTGGAGACTGACATCGTCATTCCCAAGGTCGAGATCCGGCGCGATACCTACCGTTCCGGCGGCAAAGGCGGCCAGAACGTGAACAAGGTGGAAACCGCCGTGCGCCTAACGCACATCCCCACCGGCCTCGTCGCCGCCTCGCAAGCCCAGCGCAGCCAGGTGCAGAATGAGGCCACCGCCATGCAGATGCTCATCTCCAAGCTTTACGCCCTCAAGCTCGACGAGGCCAAGAGCGAAATGGAACGTTTCTACGGCGACAAAGGCAGCATTTCTTGGGGCAACCAAATCCGCAGCTACGTCTTCCAACCGTACCGCATGGTGAAAGACCTCCGCACCGGCGCGCAGTCGAGCGATGTCCAGGCCGTCATGGACGGCGCCCTGGACCAGTTCATCAACGCCTGGCTCCGCGCCGGCTGCCCCCTCAAACGCATGCAGGGCGTGAAGGATGAGGAGGAATAAGTTTTGCCACAGAGACACAGAGGCACAGAGAAAACATGTTAGAATTCCCTGAACAAAGAGATTCGTTGACGGAGCGCATTATTGGATGCGCCATCGAAGTGCATCGTGAACTCGGCCCCGGTTTGTTGGAAGCCAATTATGAAGCTGCGCTCGCAATTGAGTTTCAATTGGCGAAACTGAATTTTCAACGGCAGCTCATCGTTCCCGTCAGTTACAAGGGCCAGCCTATCGGGGAACATCGCCTTGATTTTCTCATAGAAAACGCCGTGATCATCGAGTTAAAGAGCGTTGAACGTTTTGACCCGATATTCGAAGCACAAGTATTGACCTATTTACGTGTTACTGGAAAAAAACGCGGTTTGCTGATAAACTTTAATTCGCGCCTGTTGAAAGATGGCGTGAAACGTTTTGTTTTATAACTCTGTGCCTCTGTGCCTCTGTGGCTAACATTTTAGATACCATCGTCGAACAAAAGAAACGCGAAGTCGCGCAGCTTCCCGCGCGCATTATCGCCGCCGGCGACTTGCGCGATGCCATGCTCGAACACGGCGAACGTCGCGACTTCATCGCCGCGCTGAAAAGCCCGCGCATCGGCAACATCGGACTGATAGCCGAGGTCAAGAAGGCATCTCCATCCATGGGCGTTATCTGTCACGATTTCGATCCAGTTCGTATCGCCAAGGAGTATGAAGCCGCCGGCGCGAGTTGCCTTTCCGTACTGACTGACGAACAATCTTTCCAAGGCTCGCTCGATTACCTGCGCCAGATCCGCGCGGCGGTGAAGATTCCCCTGCTCCGCAAAGATTTCATCATCGACGAGCGCCAGATCCTTGAAGCCATCGAATGGGGCGCCGACGCCATCCTTCTCATCGTCGCCATACTGACCGATGAACAACTCAAAAAATTTCATGCCCTCGCCATCGAAGCCGGCCTCGCCGTCCTCGTGGAAGTCCACGATGAAGCCGAACTCGACCGTGCGTTAAAATTTTCCCCCGCCCTCATCGGCGTGAACAACCGCGATCTGAAAACTTTTAAAGTAGACCTGGCCACCACCGAGCGCCTCTCCTCACGCATCACACCTCGCGCCTTGCTCGTCGCCGAAAGCGGCATCCACACCCGCGCCGATGTTGAGCGCGTAAAAAAATGCGGCTCCGCCGCCATCCTTGTGGGTGAATCTTTGGTGAAGCAAGGCAATATCGCCGCGAAAGTGCGGGAGTTGCTGGGGTGATTAAGAATTATCGCGCGAAGGACGCGAAGGTTACGAAAAAATTTTAACCTCCGGCTTCATTGCCCTTCGCCGACTTCGCGTCCTTCGCGCGACATCATTTTTTATTTTTCGCCAGTTGCTTTGCCAGCCGCGGCGGTGCCCCGCAGCCCTAACTAAAACGAAGGCTCTCGCGCACCTTCTGTTCACAAATTTCAAACAAACCTGAACCTCCAGCGAGCATCCCCCCGTTCATCCCATTGGCGACAAAGCTCACGAGTTGCTTGGATAGCCAAACCATCATTTTTGGCTTTGACGGTCTACGGCAAATCCAATTGCTTTATTAAGATTCGGCACAAGACTCGCAAAGTCACGGAATCGCATCTTAAAGATTGGATTTTCCCAATCCTGATTTTCCACTACTAAAAGATTGAAACCGCCATCACGCTTGAAGGACGGAGTCCATCCCAAATCCAAAACAATGTTTTTGGCATATTCGACCTGCGTCAAATCTTTCGTCAATAGATCAATCTGTGAATCGAGGCTTTTATCCAGATCAAATTCAGCAATCACACCCCACCAAGTAACTCTTCCATCCTTCCAATCTATATCGGATTTCTTCATACCTTTGATTTCATTTTCCGTTTCTCGCCAACTGCTTCGCCAGCCGTATCGCCGCGATCATGCTCCCCGGATTCGCGACTCCCTTCCCCGCAATATCATAAGCCGTCCCATGATCCGGTGAAGTCCGGATGAACGGCAGCCCGAGCGTCCAGTTGATGCCGCTGTCAAATGCCACCGCTTTCAACGGCGCGAGCCCTTGGTCATGATACATCGCCACCACCGCGTCAAATTCCCCCTTCAGCGCGTAATGAAAAACTGTATCACCGCTCATCGGCCCGACCACATTAAAGCCGCGCTGCTGCATCGCCTTGATCACCGGGCTGATCGTCGTGATCTCTTCATCGCCAAATTCACCGCCCTCGCCCGCATGCGGATTTAATCCCGCCACGGCGACCTTCGCCCGCGCCAAACCCAGATCGCGACACGACTGCGCCGCCAGTTCGATGGCCAGCGTGATCTTCTCCGCCGTCAATTTTTCCGGCACCGCCTTGATGGCGATATGCACCGTGGCCAGCGCCACGCGCAGCCAGCGTCCGCGCTCATCCGTGCCCAGCAACATCATCGCCGTGCGGTTGGTATTCGCCAGTTCCGATAAAAATTCCGTCTGGCCGATAAATTTATGGCCCGCGCGAATGATGGATTCCTTGTTCACCGGCGCCGTCACCAGCGCATCCAGTTCACCGCGCAAGCAACGTTGACCACCCTCACGCAACGCCGCCACGGCCAAGTCCGCCGCCAACGACGATCCCGCAGGTAAATGTTCCGGCAAAGGTTTGGCCGCCGGATTTACAAAGAAGAAACGCCCGCTTCCACCCTGCCCTACAAACGGTTCCAGCGGCAGATTGATGCCCAAAGAAGAATTCAGCCGCCGCAAAAGCCCTTCATCACCGATGAATAAATATTTGCCGGAGTCCGCCGCCGCCTCGGCCGCAACCGCCTTGAGTGCGACTTCGGGGCCGATGCCCGTGGCATCACCGAGGGAGATTCCAATCCAGCCTTTCATGAAAATGGTGATGGGCGATGCGCGAGGATTTTGCGGCCAGCCATCACGACCGGCATCAATTCAGATAGCGAACGAACGTCTTTTTCGCCAATCCGTCGATCCAATTTTTTTGCAGATCCGCCTGCTGCTGAGCGCGCAAGGTCTTCTCGATGTCCACCCGGACATCCGCCAGCGGCTTGGCGTGGGCGGGATTCTTGTCCTCGACCAGCATCACATACACGGCATCCGGCTCATCAATCGGGTCAGCGACCTGTCCCGGGGTCAGGCCGAAGGCGACATCCGCCAGTTCCTTGCGAAGGACGGAGCGTTCTACCCAGCCCCAATCGCCACCCTGATGCTGCTGCGAGCCTTGCGAATAAACGGCGGCCATGTCGCTGAATGTCGCACCCTCTTTGAGCTTCGATTGAATTTCCTTGGCCAGCGCCATGGTGTTGGTGTCGTTCTCGGACGTCTTGGTCAAGACGATCATGCGGAGCTTCACCTGGTCCTCGATCTTGTAATCATCGGGATGCGCGGAATAGTAGGTCTGGATCTTGTAAGGCGAGACCACCAGTTCCCGCGAAACGTTCTGGTTGCGCATGGCGGACTCGACGTATTGATCCCGCACCTGTTTACGGAACTGCTCGAAAGTCATCCCCTGCTGTTGCAGTGATTTCATCAACGTCACCCGGTCGCCGAAACGGTCGCGGATGCGCTCCTGCACCGCCTGCTCGATCACGGTTTCCGGCAGGTGATAACCGTCCGCCTCGAAGCTGTGCAAGATCAGGGCGCGTTCGACCAGCAATTTTGTGCTGTCGGTCAAAGCCTGGTTCAGCTTCTGGTCAAAAATGTCCGGCTGTCCGGCATATTGGCGGCGCAGTGAATCGGCGGCGGGGCGCGTGATGTCTTCCACCTCGGCATAGGTGATCACACGGTCGGCCACGACGGCTTTGATGCCGTCGGCGACTTCGGCCCGGGAAAAAACCGGCACGCAGACCGCCACGGCCAGCATAGGAATGAAGCGGAAAAATTTCATCGAATTTTCATCATGGTAACAACCGCCGCCGCGCGGTCAAGCGCCACTCAAACTTTGCTCAGGGCTTGGGTTTGGACATGAAATACATCACCACCGACAAAACCGCCCCAAAAACCAGCGCCACCGCGATGGTCCAGCGCAGGATATACCGCTGTTTGCGGTGATAATTCTTCCCGCCCTGGCCGGGCAACAGGTAAAACCGCTCGCGCGGACGGTCTTTCTTTCTGAGAAACACACAGCTTCATACCACAATCCGGCCATCGACTCAAGCCGTGTTCCCCAATCCGCATTTAGTAATTCAACCAATGAGTGATTTGCTAAACTCTCCCGCCACACTTGCCGTCAGCCAAAATTAAGCTAAGTTTTCCGCGTGCAACTTGAAGACCATCTGGGTGACATCATCCGTAAAGCGCGGACGATGAACAATGTCTCCGCCGCCACCGCCGCCACCGCCGCCGGCCTTTCTGAAAGCGAACTCGCCGCGCTGGAAACTTCCGGCAAGGTTGCCAAAAAGCCCAATTACCCCGCACTGGGCAAACTACTGAGCCTCGACCCGCAAAAACTCGAAGGCATCGCCAACGGCTGGCTGCCCCCTAAAATCGACCAGTCCGTCTGGCGCGAAATCCGGGTCATCACCACCAAAGACCCCGAGGACGGCATGCTCGTGAATTGCTATCTCATCTGGGACGAAGTTCAGCGCGATGCCGCGCTTTTCGATACCGGCCTCGACGCCAAGCCCGTCCTCGACCTCATCGCCCAGGAAAATTTGGTGCTGCGCCATATTTTCATCACCCATTCGCACTACGATCACGTCCAAGAATTGCCCAAGATCCGCGAAGCCTTTCCCAAAGCCCGCGTTCACAGCGGGTCCAAGGCTGCCCCCGTTGACCAGCGCAATAAAAATGCCGAGATCATCCATCTCGGCGGACTGCGCATCACGCACCGTGAAACTCCCGGCCACGCCGAGGATGGCGTGACCTATCTTGTCGGCAACTGGCAGGAAGACGCCCCGCACGTCGCCATCGTCGGCGATACCATCCTCGCCGGCTCCATTTGCGGCGGCAACGGCCAGTGGGAACTCGCCCTGCAAAAAATCCGCGAACAGATCCTCACCCTGCCCGCCGAAACGTTGCTGTGCGCCGGCCACGGCCCGCTGACCACCGTGGCAGAAGAGAAAAAGCATAACCCGTTTTTCTAAACTGCCTTGAAACGCCTCGGTAAAAATCTTGGCGGCTACTTTGGCGAGACAATCGACATCCGCGCCACGCTGAAAGAAGTCGAGATCGCCGCGCAACGGCACAGTTGGACCTCTGAAACCTTCCACGAAGCCTCTGGTTTCAAGTGGTTGGCTCTCCATCGCGCATCGCGTATCCAGCCGCCATTATCCCGCATCTACATCTCCGCCGGCATCCACGGCGATGAACCCGCCGCCCCGCTCGCCGCCCTCCGGCTGCTGCAAGAAAATCGCTGGCCCGAAAACGCGGAATTATTTTTCCTGCCATGCCTGAATCCCGTCGGCTACACGCTCAATAAACGTGAAAACACTCTAGGCGGCCTTGACCTCAACCGCGATTATCGTAACTCCAAGGCGGCCGAGACCCATGCCCATATCGCCTGGCTGGAGAAGCAGCCCAAGTTTGACCTCTATCTCTGTCTGCACGAAGACTGGGAATCCCACGGCTTTTATCTCTACGAACAAAATCCCGACGGGAAGCCGTCGCTCGCGGAAAAGATGATCGAGGCGGTGCAAGCCGTGTGCCCGATCGACCCGAATGAAGTGATTGAAGATCGGCCGGCCCAAGGGGGCATCATCCGACCGATTTTAAACCCTCACGAACGGCCCGACTGGCCGGAGGCGTTGTATCTCATCAGCCATAAGGCCAGGCTAGGCTACACACTTGAAGCGCCCTCGGATTTTCCTTTACCCATACGGGTGGATGCGTTGGTGGGGGCGGTGAGAGCCGGATTGGACAATTTGAAAAATTGAAGATTTTTATAATAGCAGCGATTGAAGTGCACGGATAAGCTCGATTTAGACGGGAATAAATCAACAACCTTTGGCATGAAACGTTGTCCTTATTGTGGCAAGGAATATCCGGATGACACACAACGGTGCGCTATCGACCACACGCCGTTGGATGGCAATGCAACGACGAATGTAATTGCTACCTCTGCAGGCAAGCCAAGTCAGAAATTTTTCCAGAGATTCGGAGAATTGGGCATCATTTCGGAGCAAAAGATTCCGCTTTCTTTGTCGATCGTATCGTATCTGTATTTTTTACCCGGGGCCGCTTTTTTAGCGCTTAGCGCCGCTCTACCGACGATGTTTTTGCTGCTTTTTTTCAGATTTTTTCGACAACCTCGAATACAATTTTCATGTTGTCCCTCTGTGGGGACATATTTCTTACAGTCGTGTTAATGTTGCTTCTGCTGGCCTTCCCTAAAACCATGCTAATTCCGGCTGTAGGTTTTTGCCTTTATGTGGTCATTTATCATTTGGGACCAATACATGATAAAAGCGACACCTGGTCTAATCTGGTCTATATCTGGCTTTGCATCGGTTCATTTTTTCTTTCCAGAGGTTTGCGGCGCGGTTCACGCGGCTGGCGAACGTGTGCCTTGATGTTGACTTGGTGGGCGATGCTTTCAACTGTCGGGGGTGCTATCTGGTATTTTTTCTCACACGACACCCACAAAAGGATGGATATGAGCCCCATCACGTTCTTTGCATGTTCCATCATCTATTTTTTATTCTCGGCATGGCAGTATCGTGTATTAACACGCCCAGATGTGCGTGAATTATTTGGACTTTGATGGCCGGCTCCCAGCTTGCCAATTTGATTTCGAACGAGAGCGTGACTTCATAGCTTGTTCAGCACGACTGCAGTAGTTTAATCTTCGCGCATGAGTACACCGGCCAAATCGCAGTGGGATTTCGGCGAATTATTTTCACCGGAGGAGACGCGCAAGGTCTTGTCTGTCTCGGAACTGACGGGCAAGGTGCGCACGCTGCTGGAAAAATCCATCGGGCTGGTTTGGGTCAGCGGCGAGATCACGAACTTGAAGGCTTGCGGTTCCGGCCATATCTATTTCACACTCAAGGATGCCGGCGCGCAGCTCAGCTGCGTCCTCTTTAGCCGTGAAAAAGTGTCCCAGCGTGAACTCTTGGCCGATGGCAAAAAGGTTCTTCTGCAAGGCGAAATCACCGTCTATGAAGCCCGCGGCCAATATCAGCTCATCGTCCGTGATGTGGAACTGCAAGGTATCGGCGCGTTACAGGTGGCGTTTGAAAAATTAAAGCAACGCCTCGCCTCCGAAGGCCTGTTCGCGCCGGAGCGCAAGCGCGCCCTGCCCCGTTTCCCGCAACGCATCGGTCTCGTCACCTCGCCCACCGGCGCGGCCATCCGCGATGTCCTGCACGTCATCCAGCGCCGTCATTCCGCGCTTCAGATCATCCTCGTCCCTGCCCGCGTCCAAGGCGCCGGCGCCGCCCAAGAAATAGCTGAGGCCATTAAACTGCTGAACCATTACCACTCAAAATCAGCCGACGATTCAACAATTCAACCCTTCAACGATTCAACCAATCTCGACTTGATTCTCATCACCCGTGGCGGGGGTTCGCTGGAAGATTTGTGGGCCTTCAATGAGGAGCCCGTCGCGCGCGCCATCTTTGAATCCGCCCTGCCCGTCGTCTCCGCCGTGGGCCATGAGATCGATTTCACCATCGCTGATTTCGTGGCGGACTTCCGCGCCGCCACCCCGAGCGCGGCGGCGGAAATCATCACCGAAGGCGTCTTCGCCAGCCGCGAATTTGTGGCGGAAGCGCCCAACCTCCTGCAACGTCTCGCGCAACGTCGCATGGAATCGGCCACTGAAGACTTTGCCCAAACCAGCGCCCGCCTGTCGCGCCTGCATCCGCGCCGCCGGCTCGATGAATCGTTGCAGCGGTTGGATGATTTGCAATCCGGCCTGCTGCGCGGCCTGAAATCCGCCGCCCGTTCGCGCGGCCTCGTCCTCGAAACTCTGGCCGGAAGATTTTTGCGCGCCAAGCCTTCGCAGGCCCTGAAATCGCGGCGCGAAGCGTTGCGCCAGCTCGAACGACGATTGAACGCACTCGGCCCCGCACAAGTTTTGGCACGCGGCTACTCCATCACCACCGACGCCGCCACCGGCAAAGTTTTGCGCGACGCCCAAAAGGTCAAGCCCGGCCAAAAATTGAAGACTCGTCTCGCCAAAGGTGAAGCATTGAGCACGGCAGAATCCGCAGATTGATTTCCGCCCGCCTGCTTATTGCGAAACCGCCCGGTAAAATTTCTGCGTCACCGCCGGTCCGGTGTCACTGAAATTAAATGGCGCGACATTGGTCAAGACCGGAACCCAGCTTGGTGAACTGAGATTGGTCGATACCAGCACGATGTAGCTCGCACCGGCGCTGCCGGTGACACTGAAACCGGGCTGGCTACCTGCAAAAACCGGCACGCTCAAAACCGCCGCCGCCGGTGCTGTTAGCGGTGTTCCGGAGATCGTGACCATGTCGTAACGTACGGTTCCGCCGGTGGAATAGGTTTTAGTCGTATCCCCCGAAACATAATTTGCGTTGGCGGTGCCGGCCGCCGTGCTTTCAAATTCCGCCATGAACCGGACGGCAAAATTGGCGTTATTGTTTGCACCCGAAACGAAGGCAAGACCGTTCGTTTTGACCGTGAAGGTTGTGGCATTGGTGGCAGCCACGGAGTAGTCCGTAAAATCCGTTCCATTGGTGGAATATTGCATGCGGGAATAACGGCTGCCCGTGCTGGTCGCCTCGGAACTCCAAGTGACAACGATGTTCTGCCTGCCCACCGTGCTGACGGCGAACTGCGGGCCGCGCGTCTTGTTGGCGGTGCCTTGCGCCGGATAGGTCGCCGTGTTCCATCCGGTGTTATCCGTGCTGCCAGCCGGATCGAAGGTCGTGTCACCGGTGGCGAATGTCGCCGTGGCGCCACCGATCAATGATGCGGTTCCGCTGCCAGTAGAAGGCAGGGTTGAACCGGTGGAGAGGCTGCCGTCGGCGGGCGCGCTGTTGAAATTCCACTGGGCGATGACCACGGATTGCGTCGAATAGACCGATAACGCCGCCACGCTGCTGGTCGCACTTCCCACAAAATTGCTGACGACGACGGAATAGTTTCCCGCGTTGGTCAACTGGACATTGGCCACCACAAACGGATTGGTCGTCGCCCCGACAATGTTCGTGCCGCCAAATAACCATTGATAGTTCAAGGGTGACGTACCGCTGGCGGTCACGCCAAAACTGGCGGATGCGCCCAGGTTTGCCGTCTGGCTCTGCGGTTGCGAAGTGATGGCCGGCGGCGCGTTGGTCGTGAGCAAAACGGCGGCGGAACTCGTCACGCTGCCGGCGCTGTTCGTGATCACGACGAAATAATTCCCGTTATTCGTGAGTTGTGCGTTGGCAATGACGAAAGGATTGGTGGTGGCGCCCGAAATGTTCGTGGTACCAAACCGCCATTGATAGGCCAGCGGGCTGGTGCCGGTGGCGGTGACACCAAAGGTGATGTTCGCACCCACGGCATTGGTCTGCCCCTGCGGTTGCGTGGTGATGGCCGGCGGGATCACATTCGTCGAAACCGTGCCGCCGGCTGGGATCAAAAAGTCTTTCATCACCGCCATGTGCTGGGCCTGGCCGGAATCAGCGGCTTGCACCGGCGCGGCATCGCTCAACGGGGTGTAGACGTTGGAATCAAACACCAGGCCGGTGGGAAATGAGTGCGAAGGAAACACCGTGGCCGTCTCGAAATTCGTGAGCGTGAGGCTGGGCAGCACATAATCATGTGGAGCGCTACGCCCGCCGCTGGTCAATGAATTCCCGTTGTTGTCCACCGGGATAGGAAAATCGGTCAGATAGCCATTATAAGTGGTGACGCACGCCTCGGTCCGGCTGCCGGCATTGAAATCACCCGCGACCACCGCCCAGGCGTTCGCCGGAAAATTGGCCTGCATCAGCGCTTTCAAGGCCGCCGACTCGTTCGCGCGATGCGTGGCGGTGCTGGTCAGCAAATGCACGCTGACCACGTAGAGATCGTTCGTGCCGGGCACATCGATCTGGGCCCAGGCAAATCCGCGGTTGGGCTGCGTCTGCTCGGTATCTGTCCAGGAACCCGCGGCGATGATCGGGTACCGGCTGATGATGCCGTTCGGGATATCACCATTCCCGGTGAACGGTTCACGATAGTAGGAATAGTTGGTGCCAAACGCCGTATCGATCATCTCGCGCATGGCGGCCGGCGTATTGACACCCAGTCCGTTCGTGCTGGTGTAATTAAACTCCTGGATCGCCACCACATCCGCCTTGGTCCCCTGCAAGATGCGGATCGCGAACGGCTGGTAGCTCTGGGTATCGCCGTTCAGGTTGGCGGCCATGATGCGGAGGTTCACGTTCGTCTGGGCAAACGCGGGTGTCAGCAAAAACAGCCCGCCTAAAAGCAAAAGACACTTCATGCCGGTGGAAAACAAAGGGACATTCCTCATTATGTTGTTATTTTCGCCCAGCCGCCCGGCAAACGCAAGCGGGCTTTTACGCATGAATGTGAACTGGACTAGTGCGGTGAAATTACCTATGATTACGCCGTGCCTAACCAGACAAAAGGCGCGGGACCGGCCAGTTCCGCCAAGAACCCGCCGTTTGAGGAAGCGTTGCAAAAATTGGAGGCCGTCGTCGAAGCGATGGAGGCTGATGATTTGCCGCTCGAAACGTTGCTGGCCCGTTATGAGGAAGGCGCAAAATTGGTCAAGATTTGCCAGGAAAAACTGGCCGAGGCGGAATTGAAGATCCAACAATTGGAGAAAACCGCCGCCGGTGAAATGAAATTAAAGCCGCTTGCTCTCACTGAAGAGTGATTTGCGAAGAATAATTTTTTATATATGAGTCGCTACCTAGACATGGTTGACGCGCCCGAGCACGTCAAAAAACTGACCATCCCGCAACTCCAGGAACTCGCGGGCGATATCCGCACCGAGTTGATCGAAGGCCTCGCCAAGGGCGGCGGCCACCTGGGACCCAACCTCGGCGTGGTGGAACTCACCATCGCCCTGCACAAGGTGTTCAGCACCCCCAAGGATAAATTTGTCTGGGACGTCAGCCACCAGGTCTATGTCCACAAGATTTTGACCGGTCGCAAAAACCGCTTCCGCACCATCCGCCAGACGGACGGCCTGAACGGTTTCGCGCTCCGCACCGAGAGCGAGCATGATTGCTTCGGCGCCGGTCACGCCGGCACCGCCCTCTCCGCCGCGCTCGGCATGGCCGCCGCCCGCGACAAGCGCGGCACGGATGAAAACGTCGTCTGTATCTTCGGTGACGCCGCCCTGACCAACGGCATCTCTTTCGAGGCCATGAACAACGTCGCGCACACGACGAAGAAATTCATCGGCATCCTCAACGATAACGAATGGAGCATCGCCAAAAACGTCGGCGCCATCTCCGGCTATCTCAACAAGCTCATCACGAACCCGTCTTACAACAAGCTCGCAAAAGAGTTTGAAGGCTTCGTGCGCCGCCTGCCGAAAGGCGACGTCGCCATGCAGCTCGCCCATCGCGCCGAAGGCGGTTTCAAGGGCGCGATCAACAGCGTCGGTTTGCAACAGTCCACCCAGGCGATCGATACCGATGGCCGCGGCGGTCACGGCAGCCCGGTCTTCTTCGAAGAAATGGGCATGCGCTATCTCGGCCCAATCGACGGCCATGACCTCCCGCTGCTCATCAGCACGCTCGAATTCGCCAAGCAGTGTGATCACCCGATCGTCATCCACGTCTTGACCCAAAAAGGCAAAGGCTTCGAGGCCGCGTTGAAGTTCCCGGAAAAATTCCACGGCCTCGGCTCCTACAACGCCCAGACCGGCGAAACGCCCGCTTCCAAACCCGGCACGCCGCCCGCCTATCAGGACGTCATGGGCCAGACGATGGTCAAGCTGTGCAAGCGGGATGAAAACATCGTCGGCCTCACCGCCGCCATGCCCACCGGCACGGGCATGAAGCATCTGGAAAAGGCCATGCCCGAACGTTATTTCGACGTCGGCATCGCCGAAGAACACGGTGTCATTTTCGCCGCCGGCATGGCGACGATGGGTTATCGCCCGGTTGTGGCGATTTACTCCACCTTCCTGCAACGTGCGTACGATTGCATCCATCACGACGTTTGCTTGCAAGATTTGCCCGTGATTTTCGTCATGGACCGCGCTGGCCTCTCCGCCAACGACGGCCCGACGCATCACGGCCTGTTCGACATCTCTTATTTGCGTTGCTTCCCGAACGTCATCGCCATGGCCCCGGCCAACGAGGACGAACTCGCAGACATGCTCTACACCTGCACGACCATCAATCATCCGACCTTCATCCGCTACCCGCGCGGCACGGCGGAAGGCGTGCCGATGAAGCCCGAACCGCAGCTCATCGAAGTTGGCAAAGCAAAAATCGTCCAGACCTTTACGAATAACAAGAAGCCCAAAGTCGCGCTGTTCGGCCTCGGACCGATGAACACCATCGCCATCAAAGCCGCCGCGCAGCTCGCCAGCGAAGGTTTCGATTGCGCCGTCATCAATCCGCGCTTCACCAAGCCGATCGATGCCCTCGCGCACGAAACTTACGGCCACGAAGCCGACCTCGTTGTGACGCTCGAAGACCACGTCCTCATGGGCGGCTACGGCTCCGCGGTGCTCGAAGTGTTCAGCGAGAAACATGTCGCCACGCCGGTCATCCGCATCGGTTGGCCCGACCAGTTCATCGAACACGCCACCACCCAGGACGAACTCCGCACGAAATACGGCCTGTCGGTGGAAAACACCGTCGCCCGCGTGAAAGCGCATTTTGCGGAGCCGGCGTTGACGAAGAAGCAGTTGGCCATCGCCTAAAACTGTCGTAAGTTTAAACAATCAAGGGTTCAGTCGGCGTAGAAGCCGACTGAACCCTTGTCAATTTTGGATATAAATATCTTTACCTTTAGTAACCCCGATAAATCTCTCGCCGGTGCCCTAAAGCCAGCAGATGAATAATGTTTTTTTCCGCGTCAAAAGTATAGATGATCCGGTAGTCACCGACCCGCAGCCGATAACGATCGTGCCCTTTCATCCGATAGTGGGGAAAAGCTTTAAGTCGCAAGCCCATCTCATCAATCTTGGACTCAATACGCGCATGAACAGCAGGCTGAAGCTTTAAAAACGCGGCGTCAAAAGTCGTGTAATAAATCTGCTGCGCTGCGCCCATAGGCATCAGGGCTTGCGTATGCGTGGTCGGCCACCCGCCGCCATTTCCCGTTCAGATTGCTGGATGGCAGCCTCGAATTCCGGGGTGAATTCAAGCTCGTCCTCGATCAAGTCATCAAGCCAGCCGCGAATCTCACGCAATTCGGTTTGCGAAAGCGTTTCCAGTTGGGCCTCAATTTGAGCGACTTTGCTCATGTATTCAAAATGCTCCACGAACAATTTAATTGCAAGTCAAAGCTGTTTTGAGCCAACCCTGCCGTTTGACCGCGCAAATCCATCTCAAACAGTTCATGGCTAACCCTTTTCTTTCCTTGATTTTCCACGCGTCCAGCGGTTTCATTTACTATATAACTGAATCCAAGCATATGGCTTACACCACCTGTACCGTTCCCGCCGGCGGGAAAATCTCCATCAACAACGGCAAGCTCAGCGTGCCCGAAAATCCCATCGTCCCCTTCATTCGCGGCGACGGCACGGGCCCTGACATCTGGGCTTCCAGCGTCCGCGTCCTGGATGCGGCCGTGGCCAAGGCCTATCACGGCAAGCGCAAGATCGCCTGGATGGAAGTGTTCGCCGGGGAAGAATCTTTCAAAAAATTCAACAACTGGCTGCCGGATGACACCGTAAACGCCTTCAAGGAATTTCTCGTCGGCATCAAGGGCCCGCTCACCACGCCCACCGGCGGCGGTATCCGTTCGCTGAATGTCGCCCTGCGCCAGATGCTGGACCTGTATGTCTGCCTGCGTCCGGTGCAATGGTTCAGCGGCGTCCCCTCGCCCGTGAAACATCCGGAGAAGGTCAACATGGTCATCTTCCGCGAAAACACCGAGGACATCTATGCGGGCATCGATTTCGAAGCCGGCAAAGAAATGGCGCTCAAGACCATTGAATTCCTCAAGACGAATTTCCCCAAGGAATTTAAGAAGATCCGCTTCGGTGAAACGCCGGATGTCGTCGGCATCGGCATCAAGCCGGTCTCCAAGACCGGCACGCAGCGACTCGTGCGCTCGGCCATCGAATACGCCATCGAGCAGAAGAAGAAATCTGTGACGTTCGTCCACAAGGGCAACATCATGAAATATACGGAGGGCGCGTTCATGCAATGGGGCTACCAGCTCGCCCGCGAAGAATACGGCGCGGAACTCATCGACGCCGGCCCGTGGTGCAAGATTCCCGAAGGCAAGCGTGGTGCGGGCATCGTTTTCAAGGACAGCATCGCCGACATCACACTCCAGCAGGTGCTCACGCGCCCGAGCGAATTTGAAGTCATCGCCACGCTCAACCTGAATGGCGATTACCTCTCCGACGCCCTCGCCGCGCAGGTCGGCGGCATCGGCATCGCCCCCGGCGGCAACATCAACAACGTCTCGGGCCACGCCATCTTCGAAGCCACGCACGGCACCGCGCCCAAATATGCGGGCAAAGACGTCGTGAACCCGGGCTCCGTGATCCTTTCCGGCGAAATGATGTTCCGCTACCTGGGCTGGAACGAAGCGGCGGACCTGATCCTGAAGGGCCTCAACGGCGCCATCGGCTCCAAGAAAGTCACCTACGACTTCGCCCGCCAGATGGACGGCGCGACCGAGATCAAATGTTCTGCTTTCGGCGACAACATCATCGCCCACATGTAATCATTTCTGAAAACACAAACGGCGGCGGTCATGATGACCACCGCCGTTTTGCTTTTAAGATTTGATTACCGCGCCCGCTGCGTGATGGCCATCTTGCCGATGCCGGTCAACACATCCCAGGCCGGTCCGGGGAATTTGTGCATCTGCACCATGACGTCCTCAAACGCATCGAGGAAATATTGGGCGTCTTCCTGGGTCAGGATGAGCGGCGGGAGCAGTTTCACCACGTCCACGTTGTGACCGGCAACCTGCGTGATGATGCGGTGCTTGTCCAGCAACGGGATCACCGCCGCTTGCGGGAACAGGCTCTTGTCGAGCGTGTGGCACGTCGTCCACGCGATCTTCAACGTCAGCGATTTCGGCGAACCGAATTCGATGCCCGTCATCAAACCGCGCCAGCGGACTTCCTTCATGAATTCAAAACGCGGAATCATCGCCTTCAAACCGTTGCCGATGAAATCGCCCATCTTTGCCGCGTTGGCGATCAGCCCTTCGCGATCAATGACGTCCAGCGCCGCCAGCCCGGCCACCATCGCCATGCTGCCCTGGCTGAAGGTCGAGCTATGCACCACGGACCGTTGCATGGAGGAAAAAACTTTCTCATGGACCCATTTCTTGCACAGCACCGCGCCCACCGGTACGAAGCCGGCGGAAAGTGACTTGGAGAGCACCACGATATCCGGGTCCACCGGTCCCTCGTGCTCGATGGCCAGAAATTTGCCCGTGCGGCCCATGCCGGACTGCACCTCGTCATCGATGAACAGCGCGCCGTGCTTACGGCAAAGTTGCTGCGCGGCGAGCAGATAGCCGGGAGCGGGCAGGTTCACGCCCTTGCCCTGGATCGGTTCCACGATGAATCCCGCCACGTCGCCTTTTTTCAATTCCGCTTCGAGCGCGGAGAGGTCATTGAACGGAATCCCCCGGCATTCGGGCAGGAACGGCGCAAAGCCGTCACGAAAACTGTCATCGCCATTGACCGAGAGCGCGCCGGAACTGAGACCGTGGAACGATTTTTTGCAGTGGATGATCGCCGCTTTGCCAGTGGCGCACTTGGCGTATTTGATCGCCGTCTCCACGCCTTCCGCGCCGGAGTTGGTGAAGAACACCATGTCGAGCTCGTTCGGCATCCGCTTCTTCAATTCGGCCGCCAGCAGGCCGGAGAGCAGCGGCGCTTCCATCTTCACGAGGCTCGGATAATCAGAGTCGAGAAATTCTTTGAGGATGCGGCGGACTTCCGGATGGTTGCGGCCCACGCCGAACACGCCATAGCCGCTCAACATGTCCAGATACCGGTCACCGTTCACGTCCCAGAGATAGGGGCCCTCGGCGCGCGTATAGCAGCGGTCGAAACCGATGGTCTTCAGCGTCCGCACATTCGCCGGGTTGATATGCTCGGCGTGCAGTTCGTAATTTTCACCGGCGTGTTCCTTCATGAGCGCGGCGATGTCCAAAGGCGGCCGCCCTGCAGCGGTGCTGGTCATTTCTAACTCGGATAACATGGTCGGCCAGTCTATCAGATTAGCCCTCAAAACAAAGAGAATTGCTTGCTTTTAGTGATGTTTTCAAAACCGTTTCAAATCAGCCGGAAACACCACTGCCTCATGAGTTTGCTGGTAAAATAATGCCAAACCGCCACTATATACCCCCAGATTTGAAGCTGTCAGCCTGCGGGCGAGCCCAAAAGGTTCGCCCGTTTTTATTTTGATGAATTGGATCCTCGCCACCCTGCTTTCCGCGTTTTTTCTCGGATTGTACGACCTGTGCACCAAGCACTCGGTCCGTGGCAATGCGGTCACGCCGGTTTTCTTTTTCAGCACGCTGACCGGCGCGCTGGTGTGGGCGGTTCTCCTGGCAGTTCAGGCGGCGCATCCCGGTGCTTTGCCGGCCACGCTTGTCACGGATGCGCTCACGGGCAAACAGCACTTTCAATTGTTTCTAAAATCCGCCGTGGTCGCCGCGTCCTGGGTCGGCACTTATTATGCGCTGAAACATCTGCCGCTCTCGCTGGGCGCACCCATCCGTGCGACGAGTCCCCTGCTCACGCTTTGCGGTGCCTTCATCTTTTTGGGTGAACGCCCGAGCTGGCTGGAGACGTTGGGCATCTTCACCACGCTCGCCTCGTTCGTGGGCCTGTCGATTGCCGGCCGGAGCGAAGGCGTCCATTTCACCCGCAACAAATGGTTCTGGTTCCTGATCGTGGGAAATATTTTTGGCGCAATCAGTTCGCTCTACGACCGTTACCTGCTGAACACGCTTCATTTTTCCGTGCCCACGGTCCAATGCTGGTTCTCCATTTATCTGGTCGCCATCTTTGCGCCGTTCTCGCTGGGCTGGAAGCTGCGCCTGTGGCCGCGCAATGAATTCGCCTGGCGCTGGAGCATTCCCTTCATCGCCCTCTCGTTGCTCGTGGCCGACTATGCTTACTTTTGGGCGTTGCGGAATCCCGATGCGCTCGTCTCGATCGTCATGAGTTTGCGTCGCGCCAGTACGCTGGTGGCTTTTGCTGGCGGGCTCTATTTCTTCCATGAATTGAATGGCTGGAAAAAACTTCCGGCTGTGCTTGGTATTCTTGCGGGCATTATTCTGACGATTCTTGGGCGAGCGGCTCACTAAAGCGTTTCCCAAAACCGTGTCCGCAAAAAACGGAAACATTCAACGGCCGACATTCGACATTCAACTTCCAGGGGCGCACGGCTCACACTTCTAACCGATCACCCGGGCGTGCCACAAGGGTATACAACGCGGGCATCAGGAAGACGCTGATGAACAAACGTGTGAACAGGCCGCTGACGATGACCAGCGCGAATGGCCGCTGGGTGTCTGTTCCGACGCCTGTCGCCAATGCCGCTGGTAACAATCCTAAAGCCGCCACCAGCGCCGTCATCATGATGGGACGCAGCCGCAGAATCGCGCCTTCGCGAATGGCTTCGGTCAGGCTGCTGCCGTTGAGGCGCAGTTCGTTGACGTAGGAGATATAGACCACCGCCGTTTGCACTGATACGCCGAACAAGGCCAGAAAGCCGATACCGGATGAAACTGAAAATGGCGTTCCCGTGATCCACAGCGCCAGCAACCCACCCACGGGCGCCGACAGCACCACGCCGACCACCGTGATGAACGGAAATTTCAGATTGCTATACAGCGCGAACAACAGGAAAAAGATCAGGCAGATCGTGACCGGCAGGATGATGCCCAATTGGTGGCGCGACGCCGTGTATTCCGTATATTCTCCGCCCCAATCCAAACGATACCCTTCCGGCAGGGTAACCTTGCCGCCGATCTGCTTCATGGCATCTTCCACCGCCCCGGCGAGATCGCGTCCAGCCACGGAGAACTGCACACCGATGTAGCG
>DASZCA010000485.1:0-3580 GCA_035943555.1 Verrucomicrobiia bacterium | reverse complement strand
AAATCCTTATACCAACGGAAAGATCAAGACGCTGGTGGCGGTGGAACGCGATGGCGGCGCGGACTATGTTTTGAACTGGGTCAAAAACAGCCGGGCGGAGACTTTTGACGAAGACGGCGCCTTGGCTCCCCTGCCCGCAGTGACGAAGGCGATGCCAATGCCATACCTGCCGCCGGTTCTGCCGGCGGGATTGAAATTCAACGGGATCATGACCATGGGCAAAGTGCGGGAGGCGGTCATCAATGGCGTGGCTTTCGTGACCGGTGAAGAAAAGAAGATCAAGCTGCGGGACAAATCGGTGGCAGTCCGCTGCCAGACAATTGCCGATGACAGCGTGGTGGTGGTGGTAAACAGTTCTCTCGTGCCGGCGACGCTGGCCCGGGGCAAGGAAGTGATGATCCCATGAATGAAGTGATCGCCAATGGCAAACCGATCTCGGCCAACGTGCCGTGCACGATCGAGGAATTTCTCGTGGCGCAGGCGCTGTTGCCGCGCAGCGTGGTGGTGGAACATAACGGCGAAGCGGTGGCACCCTCGGAATTTGCCCGGCGCATGTTGAAAGCAGGCGACCGGCTGGAGATCGTCAAAATCGTGGCCGGCGGATGAAGCATTTGATTTTTGCGGGGCAACAAACTATGTTTTCAACGTTTAAGCGGGCGGAAAAATGCGGTCAGTGAACAACTTTTTTTTGACATTTGAACCTATTCAGCACAAGACTTAATGATTCACGCGCCGTTTTGACCCAGCCCGGTCCTGGCACAACCTATTGATTATGAGTGATACCGCCCTATTTGGAAAAGCCGCTGCCTGTTTGAGCGGCCTTCCGCAGGGTTGTCAGGTGTTGATCCTAAGCGAGGATTTCACGGCTTACAGCCGCGCCTTGCAAGCGTGCCGGCGGATCATGGACCAGATGGCGCAACACACGGACTTCGATTTTCGTTGTTGGAATTTTTCCGAACTGACCGATCCGGAATGCGCGCTCGCGGCCACCAAATGCGCCGCCGCCGCCGATATCATCATGCTCTCCTCGCAAAGCGCCAGCCTGCCGGCGGCCTTGAACGAATGGCTGGATGTGTTGCATCTGGCGCGGCTTCGCCCGGTTGGGTTGCTTGCGCTGGTCCTGAACAAACCGGCGGCACAGCCGGAAGTGGACAAGTTGCTGTTGCGCCTGGAAAATGTGGCGCTGCATCTGGCGATGGATTTTCTGCCGTTGCTGCCCGCCACCGAACAGACCGCCTGGCAGCCGCAATCGCCCGAGCATTGGGAGATGTTGCTGGGGCGTCCCGACACGGAACCCCGCCGTGATGTTGACCATTGGGGTCTTAACGAGTAGGCTGGACATCGCTCCGGCCCCGGTCATTTTCCGGCCACCGGTTGCGGGAGAATTTGTTCGGGTGAATACTTGCCGCCGGTCTTTAACTTCGTAAAAATCTGCCCATGAAATTTCGGTTTGAGATGATTTATCGCGCCAGCCTGCTGACCCTGTTTCTCATCGCGTTCTGGGCGGTGTGGGCGGGGGCGCAGACCAACCAGTCTTCAGCCGCCTATGTCCTTGCGACGGCAGGCACCAACAGCGTATCCGCCAACCATGGTACCAATGCGGTGCCGCAGACGGGCGAAGATCCCGAAAAGAAACCGAAAACGCCCGAATGGATCGTCAATCTGGCCAAGGATCATCCTTTCCTACGGTATGAGTTTTGTGGGAACGAACTCTGGAAATATCTGTTCTCATTGATCTACATCTTCCTGGCCTTTTATATTTCCAAACTGCTGGATTACCTGACGCGCGTCTGGCTGAAGCGCTGGACGGACAAAACGGAGACCAAGCTGGATGACCTTCTACTGGAACTGTTGAACGGGCCGGTGAAAGTGGTTTCGTTCGTGATTTTCCTACGGATCGGACTGGATGTGTTCGACTGGCCACCATTGGTGCAAAATGTCCTGACCAAGGGATTTGCCATCTTGGTGGCCGTCACGATCACCTATGCGGTGCTCAAGCTGGTGGATCTGCTCATGAGCTACTGGCATACGCGCGCCAGCACGGATAGCGACCGGGAATTCCGCGAACACATCTTCCCCATCATGCGCAAAGCGTTGAAAGCGTTTGTGGTGGTGGTGGCGACATTGGTCACGCTGGCGAACGTCGGCGTGGATATCACGGCCGCCATCGCCTCGCTGTCCATCGGCGGTTTAGCCGTTGGCCTGGCAGCGCAAGATACGCTGGCGAATCTGTTCGGCGCGGTGGCCATCTTTCTCGACCGCCCTTTCCGCATCGGCGACCGCATTCGAGTTGAGACCGTGGATGGCATGGTGGAGTCTATCGGGCTGCGCAGCACGCGTGTGCGGAACCTTGACGGCCACCATGTAGCCATCCCCAATAAATTGATGGGCAACGCCATCATCACCAACATCACGCGCCGCCCGAACATCAAAACCGAGATGAATCTGGGCCTGACTTATGATACCTCGGTGGAAAAAGTGAAACGCGCGACCGTGATCTTGGAGGAAATTTTCCGGGCCAACCCGAAGACCGCGGATCTTATCATCACCTTCAACAAATTCGGGGATTCAGCGCTCAACATCCTGGTCGTCCATGTCTGGAACGGGACGGACGGGAAAATGCATTTTGCGGAAATGCAGGAGATGAACCTGCAGATCAAGGCGCGGTTTGAAGCAGAGCAGATCGAGTTCGCATTCCCGACGCAGACGGTTTACCTCAAACAAGAAACAAAGCCGGAGACGGGAAAATGAATTGTCAGCGCCCTGCTGCTGAGGCTTAATCTAGCAAATGGATTTTGTCACCAACCTGCTTTGGCACCACGACAAGTTTCTGGGCATCACTTGGAACGCTTGGAAGATCATCGGGTTCATCGGCAACGCGGTTTTTTTCTCACGCTTCTTCGTGCAATGGTATGCCACGGAAAAAAAGAAACAGGTGGTGGTGCCCCAGGCGTTCTGGTGGCTGAGTTTGGCCGGCTCGCTGATCTTGCTGGCCTACGGGCTGTTTTACCTGCATGACTCGGTGGTCATTTTCGCCTATGCGTTCACTTGGATCCCGTACATCCGCAGTTTAGTGATCCACCGCCGACACAAGGCGGCCCACACCATCTGCGCGGGCTGCGGTAAAAAAATTCCGCCGCAGTCGAACTATTGTCCGAACTGCGGCGTGAAGGTGGGCTGAAGCGGTTATTGCTTCGGAACGGCACCGGCAGGTGCACCGGCCGGAATGCCGGGTACGGGCGCGATGCCGTATTTTGCGAGCACCGGGCGGAACTCCGGATGCTTTTCACCGTAAGCCACCAGCTTGTTAACAAAGCTGGCCATGGCGGTTTCGTTTTGGTTCAAGACAGCGCCGAGCTGCTGGGCTTGGGCCCGGTCCTTGCCGGCCACACTGGCCTGACGGTACAGGAACACCGTCAGTGTGCCGCTGATGACGATCAGGGCGATGAGCAGGGTGAAAACCTGGTTCTTAAGCGCGGCGATCTCTTCGTTGCTGTTTTCGGGGATCATATAATTATTTGGCAGCGGGTTGTGCGGGGGTCTGGGCCGCTTGGATGATCTGCTGAAGTTCCGGGTTTTT
>DASZCA010000484.1:0-14274 GCA_035943555.1 Verrucomicrobiia bacterium | reverse complement strand
CGAAATGGGTGGCGACGTTGACCGCTTCCTGGCCGGTGGCGGCGTCGAGCACGAGGAGGATTTCTTGCGGCTTGATGAGGTCGCGCAAGCGGACAAGTTCCTGCACGAGCGGTTCATCGATCTGTAAACGGCCAGCGGTGTCGAAAATGATGACGTTGCTGCCTTGGGCGCGGCCGTAGGCCAGCGCTTCGTTGGCGATCTTCTGAACGTCGGTCTCGCCGCGTTTGATGAAGATGGGGACTTCGACTTGCTTGGCGAGGGTTTCGAGCTGGTCCATCGCGGCAGGGCGATAAACGTCGGCGGCGACAAGTAATACGGAGCGACCTTGTTTTTTAAGGAGCTTGGCGAGCTTGCCGCTGGAGGTGGTTTTGCCCGCACCATGAAGGCCGACCATCATGAGGCAACTGGGATTGCCATCGAGCTTGAGGGCGGCGTTTTGGGAACCGAGTAGTTCGGTGAGTTCGTCGGAAACAATCTTGATGATCTGCTGGCCGGGCTGGACGGTGGAGATGACTTCGGCGCCCAGGGACTTGGTTTTGACGCGTTCGATAAAATCGCGGGCGACCTTGAAATTGACGTCAGCCTCAAGGAGCGCCATGCGGACTTCGCGCAGCGCGTCGCTAACGTTGCTCTCGGAGATTTTGCCGAGACCGCGCAGGTTCTTGAAGGCGTTCTGGAGCTTGGTGCTTAACGAGTCGAACATCTGGACAGTTTAAATCAAAACAGGCGGGGGCACAATTTGGGAATTTCCGGATTTCTATTTTTAACCACGGATGGACACGGATCAACCCGGATTCGGAAACGAGAATGAACAGTTGAGGGTCAAAGATGGTCTGTCGCCCGTC
This sequence comes from Verrucomicrobiia bacterium, assembly GCA_035943555.1. Lineage (GTDB taxonomy): Bacteria > Verrucomicrobiota > Verrucomicrobiia > Limisphaerales > UBA11358 > UBA11358. The sequence continues at coordinate 13,429 of DASZCA010000484.1, read as the reverse complement.
CGAAAGCGGCGCTGAAGCGAGCGCACTCCAAACGCTTCGCGCGGTTTGGGTCGGCAGTCCGGTCGCGGAACGTGCAGTTGGACTGATCTGCCAAAACGAACCCTTTTGATGAAAATTTGAACTTGAATTGAAGCATGCGGCGTGGCTAACTGTAAGACCGTTGCAATAACGGTTGGTAGGTTATCCAAGTGGCTAAAGGGTGCAGACTGTAAATCTGTCGGCTAACGCCTTCAATGGTTCGAATCCATTACCTACCACCATTTTTCGCCGAAAGGCGGGAAGTGTTTTTCCGGAGGGGCTCATCCACAAAGAAATCCAGAACGGTTCAATTCAAACTGTGACTTTCTTTAAAAAACATCCAACGCCGAAAATTCAGCACCCAATGAAAGGCATGAACTAAGCCATCAGGCGGCATTGTAGAACCCGAAGAGTTCGTTGCAGACCAAGCGCGGCGGCTGGTTTCGCTCCAAGCGGGACATTCGCCGCCCATTGACTTTGCAGGCACCCGTCACCGTGGAAACTGTACACCGCAATGCTTATTATTTCCGTTCCACGATTTCACGGATGACGGCGGCGGTGTCCGGGTACTCATTCAGCGCTTCGGGGCGGACAAGGAGACGATGGGCGAGGACGGGGACGGCAAAGGTTCTGATGTGGTCGATAGTGACGGCGGATTCGCCACGCATGGCGGCGAGGGCTTGGGCGGCGTGATAGAGACCGATCGATCCACGTGGACTGGCGCCGAGGCGCAGGGCGGGATGAACACGGGTGGCGCGGGTAAGCCCGATCAGGTAATCACACACTTCCTGGCTGACGGCAATCTCGCGGACGCCACGCTGGCATTTTTCGATGATATCACCGGTGGTCACTGGCTGAAGATCGTCGATGGGGTGCTGTTGCTGGATGCGACGGCACATTTCACGTTCCTGGGCTTCGTCCGGATAGCCCAAGCTGAGGCGGATGAGGAAGCGGTCCATTTGCGCTTCGGGCAGGCGGAAAGTGCCTTCCTGGTCGATGGGGTTTTGCGTGGCCATGACCATGAAGGGTTTCTCCAGACGGTAAGTGACGCGATCGATGGATACGGCGCCCTCTCCCATGGCTTCGAGCAGCGCAGATTGCGTGCGCGGGCTGGCGCGGTTAATCTCATCGACCAGTAGCATGTGCGAAAAGATGGCGCCGAAGCGAAAATCTTTTTTGCCGGTGGCAGGATCGGTGGTGAAATCGCCGATGACATGCTCGGGCGACAAGTCAGGGGTGCACTGGATGCGTTTAAAAGTACAACCAACGCTCTGAGCGATGGCGCGGGAAAGCATGGTCTTGGCGACACCGGGGACATCTTCGAGCAACAGATGTCCTTCGGCAAACAAGGTGGCGACAGCGAGGGTGACCTGTTCCGATTTGCCGACGATGACGCGCTGAACGTTGTCGATGATAGACTGTGAGATTTCGGCGAGCTTGGCGGCAGGATAGATGTCGATGGGCGGTGGTGTGACCGAGAGCCGGATTTTCTCGACGGGCGCACGCGGCGAGCGGGGTTGCAGGATGCTTTTGCCGCATTTGGGACAGGCGACATTTTCGCCGATCTGCGAATCTAAGATCGAGAACGGATGACCGCAGTGTTGGCAGACGCGCTTGGGCATAATGTTATGGTCAAAGCAGAACGTTGCGGGGGTGGTGAAGCAAGCAGAAAAAGACGACGAGAATGGATGATTGAAGTTGGAGAATGGCTTGGGCCATCGGTTGCTCTGTCACATCCATTAAATGAAGCGCCGCAGATTGTTCAAGCCCCCTCATCCCAACCCGATCCCCAAGGGAGGAAGGGATTTGCGTCGAGCGGTTGTGAACTGATATGGGAAAGTGCACGCCTGTTTTGATCTTTTGCCCAGAGGACTATTGTATCCGAGCGTGATTAGAGGCGGCTGCTGGCGACGGTTTGTAACCGCCGCCAGCGCCATGGTGCTTAGGATTTGATAAATGAGAGCAGATCTTTATTGATCTGTTCGGCGTGGGTCGTCGGCATGCCGTGCGGAAGGCCGGGATAGGCTTTGAGCGTGCCATGCTTCAGCAGCTTCATGGATTTGGGTGCGGAGTTGGCGAATGGGACGATCTGATCGTCTTCGCCATGCATCACCAGAACCGGCACGGTGATGCTCTGGAGATCGGCGTGAAATTCAGTTTCAGAAAAGACCTTGATGCAATCGTACTGGGCCTTGATGCCGCCCATCATGCCCTGGCGCCACCAGTTGTCCCGGACGCCCTGCGAGATTTTGGCCCCGGGACGGTTATAGCCATAGAAAGACAGGGTGATATCTTGATAGAACTGGGAGCGATGATTGGCAGTGCCTTCGCGGATACCATCGAAAACTTCCATGGGGACGCCGTCCGGATTCTGCGACGACTTGACCATGACGGGAGGAATGGCGCTGATGATGACCGCTTTGGCCACCCGACCGGCACCGTGCTTGGCCACATAGCGGATGACCTCGCCGCCGCCCGTGGAATGGCCGATGTGAACGGTATTTTTCAGGTCCAACGCTTTGACGAGTTCAGCGACGTCGGCAGCGTAGGTATCCATGTCATTGCCATTCACGGTCTGGGTGGAGCGACCGTGCCCGCGGCGGTCATGGGCAATGACCCGGTAACCGTGCGCGAGGAAGAACATCATCTGGGCATCCCAATCGTCGGCGGAGAGCGGCCAACCGTGATGAAAAACGAGCGGCTGCCCGGTGCCCCAATCTTTATAAAAAATTTGTGTGCCGTCCTTGGTGGTGATGGTGCTCATAGTTTGGTTTCCTTTCCTCTTTGTCATCGGGCAATCCGATGCCAAAGCATGATTGTTCAGACGGCAGCAAAGTCAAATATGATTTCAGGTCAGGTGCGATTTGCTCCGCACCTTGGGATAAGAATAGAGGTTTATGTCCGAAATTGTCACTTTGGTTTCGGCGCGAGAGCGGCTAGCATCACTTCCCGTCAGGCCAAATCCACACCATTAACATCATGAAAGACAAGGCAGCAGGCGCGGCAAAATTTTTCAACCGGGAACTGAGCTGGCTGGAATTCAACCAGCGGGTGCTCGACGAGGCGCTGGATCCCACCAATCCGTTGTTGGAGCGGTTGAAATTCTTCACGATCGTGAGCTCGAACCTGGATGAGTTTTTTGAAGTGCGCGTGGCCGGATTGAAGCAGCAGATCGAGAGCGGCATCGAGACCCGCAGCGCGGACGGGATGACGCCGCCGGAGGTTTTCCAGGCGATCACGCAACGGGTGCGCAAGATGGTGAAGGACAAATACGCGTGCTGGCACGAACAACTGCAACCGGCGCTGGCCGAGAAAAAAATCCGCATCTTGGAACTCAACCAGGTGAAGGCGGATGATATGAAGTGGTTGGACCAATTTTATCACAGCCAGGTGCGGCCGGTGCTGACGCCGCTGGCGATCGACCCGGCGCATCCGTTCCCCCAATTGCTGAACAAGTCGTTGAACTTGATGATCCGGCTGGAGATGGACAAAAACGGTGCGCCGTTGAAGCATCTGGCGGTGGTGCAATGCCCCTCGATTTTGCCGCGTTTGATCCAGCTCCCGCGCGAGGATGACCGGCGGGATTATGTTTTTCTCGGCCAGTTGATCGCGCATTTCCTGGCGGACCTGTTTCCGGGCACGCAGATTCTGGGCTGCTGGCAGTTCCGCCTGACGCGGAACAGCGAACTATACGTGGACGAAGGTGACACGCCGAATTTGCTGAAGGCGGTCGAAGAGGAATTGCACAAGCGCCGGCGCGGACACGCGGTGCGGCTGGAAATTGCCTCGGATTGCCCGGTAGAAATCCGCGAGGCGTTGTTGAAGACGCTGCATCTCACGGAGCAGGATTTGTATCTGGTGGATGGCCCATTGAATCCTTCGCGTTTGATGATGCTGTATTCGGGCAGCCACTCACCGGAGTTGCGCGATCCGCCGTTCGTGGCACCAATCGCACCGACGTTGCAGAACAAGAAGAATTTGTTCGCGGCGATCCGCGAACGCGATGTGTTGCTGCACCATCCGTTCGAAAGCTACACGAGCGTGGTGGATTTCCTGGAAGCGGCGGCGGTGGATCATGACACGCTGGCGATCAAGATGACACTGTACCGCACGGGCGGCGATCCGCGCATCGTCGGGGCGTTGATGAACGCGGTGAACAACGGCAAGCAAGTGACGGCGGTGGTGGAGCTACGTGCGCGGTTCGACGAGGCAAACAACATCGAGTGGGCGCGCAAGCTGGAGGAGAACGGCGTGCACGTGGTGTACGGGCTGGTGGGATTCAAGATCCACGCGAAGTGCGCGCTGGTGGTGCGGCGCGAGGGCAACAACATTCTCCGCTACGTGCATCTGGCGACAGGCAATTACAATCCGACAACAGCCAAGCTGTATACGGATCTGAGCCTGCTGACCTGCCGGGCGGAATTCGGCGAGGACGCGACGAATCTGTTCAACTTGCTGACCGGCATCTGCCAGTTCCAAGGCATGAGCAAGCTGGTGGTGGCGCCGTTCGATCTGCACACGAAAATGTTGCAGCTCGTCGCGCGCGAAACGGCGAATGCGAAACGCGGTTTGCCGGCGCGGATCATTGCGAAGTTCAATTCGCTGGTGGAAACGGAGTTGATCGAGGCACTCTACACGGCATCGCAAGCGGGCGTGAAAGTGGACTTGATCATCCGCGGCATTTGTTGTCTGCGGCCGGGCGTGCCGGGTTTGAGCGAAAATATCACGGTGCGCAGCATCATTGATCGCTATCTGGAACACAGCCGGATCTATTATTTTGAGAACGCATGCCAGGCGGAGATGTACGTGGGGAGCGCCGATTGGATGCCACGCAATCTTTTCCGCCGTATCGAGGTGGTGTTCCCGATCGAGGACGGCATTTTGTGCGATCGCGTGATCCGCGAAATCCTGGGCGTGGCGCTGAAGGACAACGTGAAGGCGCGGTTTCTCGGATCGGACGGAACCTATACGCGCGCCAAAATCGCCCACGGCGAGAAGGCGCATCGCAGCCAGACAGAGTTCATCGCACTCGCCGCGCCGAAAGCGCCGGAGAAGGTGAAGGAAAAGATTCCGCGCGTGGAGGTGGTGGATTCGCCGTTCCCGAAAAAGAAAAGAGCATGAACCTGTTCATCCTGCGGCATGGCATCGCGAGCGACCCCGGTGAGGACGGGTTGCCGAAAAAGCTTCCGGATGCGGAGCGGCCATTGTCCACCAAGGGCAAACAACGGCTCGGCGATGTGACGTGGGCGATGCGGAAGATGGAACTGAAGTTCGATGCGATCTTGTCGAGCCCGCTGTTGCGCGCGCGCCAAACGGCGCAGATCGTCAACGAGGCTTTGGGATCGAAGCACAAGATCGTGCTCTGCGATCACCTTGCGCCGGAGGGCAGCCCGAAGGCGCTCATCGAGCAAGTGAATGGATTACCTGCGCCGGTGAAGAACGTTTTGCTCGCCGGCCACGAGCCTTACCTGAGCCGGTTCATCGCGTTGCTGACGACGGGCAACACGATGGCATCGATCGAATTACGCAAGGGCGGATTGGCGCGGTTGGAAGTGGAGGACTTGCGCTATGCGCGTTGTGCGACGTTTCGCTGGCTGCTAACGCCGAAGCAGATGGCCCTGATGAAGTGAGGCCTAAACACATCCGGCTCACAGTTTGAGCGCGGCCGGATGCAGCGCATTTTCTCGGCAGATCTTTTCGTAAACATCGGCAAGCGGTTTGCGGCTGCGTGTCAGTTTCTCATTCGCAAAATCCACGGCGAGCAGTCCGAATTTCTTGGTGTAACCGAACTGCCACTCGAAGTTGTCCAGCAGCGACCAGTAGAAAAAGCCGCGCACATCCACGCCGGTGGTGATGGCGCGATGCAGCGAGGTTAGATTTTCGCGGAGGTCGCGTTCGCGGAACGCCTCGTCATTCGACGCCGCACCGTGTTCGGTGATGTAAATGGGCAGGCGCAGTTTGCGTTGCAGATAGGTCAGGATTTTTTCCAAACCTTCCGGATAGCGCTCAACCATGTCATCGCAGACGAAACCAAAATCCTGAAGGCGTTTCACCGGCGCACCGCTGGCGGGAATCATGGCATTGAAATGATGAAACCGGACGCGCCCGTAATAATTTAGCCCGATAAAAGTGGAGGCGCGCCGCCGCCAGCCGCCAAGAAATGCGTCGAGCACGAATTTGTTGAAGGTGTAGTGGCAGCCGAATGCGGTCGCCCGATCCCATGGCGAAAACCGTTGGTAGGCGTGGAAAAACGTCCAGTTCTTCGCGATGCCGACCTCGGGTTTGCGACCGACATGACCTTCGCGGCGAATAATGCGGCTGGCCTGCGCGTGGGCACGGGCCATGTGACCGATCACCTTGCGGAACTGGCCAAGCTGCCATTTGCGTTGCGGCGGAAAACCGCCGAGCAGATACGCCACGCACGCGTAGGTGTCCGGCTCGTTAAACGTGTTCCACAGATAAACACGGTCTTTCAGGACCGCCACGAGCTGGCGGACGTAATCCACAAACGCGGGAATCGTCGCCGCGTTGGTCCAGCCGCCGATGGCATTGATCCACGGCGGATTGGAGAAATGATGCAGCACTACCATCGGCGTGATGCCCGCCGCTTTCATCCGGTCAAGCTGGTCAACGTAACGCGCAAGTTCGTTCTGATTCAGCGGCGCAAACGGCGCAGCTTGCAAGCGTGACCATTCGATGCCGAAGCGGTGGGCGTTGGTGCCCAACTTCGCCATCCACTCAATGTCTTCGGGATAGCGATGGTAATTGTCGCAGGCGATCCGGCAGTTGTTGCCGTCCTGGGCGGTGAAGTTCGTCCACTCGTTGTCGATGTGACCTTCCACCTGCGTGGGCGCGGTGGCCGTGCCCCAGAGAAACTTGTCGGGAAACTGCAATGCGGCTTCGCGGCTCATCGGGAAGATTTTGCAGCTTGTTCGATGGCTTGGAAAAGCTTTTGCGGCGCGCAGTCCATCCACGCACGAAACTTCTCCGTGGGCAGGCGGGCGGGCAGTTCCGTGAGACGGTCGAGGTTGAAACTCTTTTCAGCCACCGCGATGCCGAACTGCTGCGCATCGATCGCGTTGACCTGCTGCTCTACATGGTTCTCCACCGGCACCAAGAACAGCGGCTTGCCCAGCCACGCCGCTTCGCTCACGGATTCAAATCCGGCCGTGCAAACCACGTTGCGACATTCGGCCATCATCTTCAAAAACTTCTCGCCGTCCAGTTTGTGAAAGGTGAGCGAGGGCGAATGTTGAAATTCCGCCGGTGCCTCGGGCTTGTCGTAGAAGCAATGCAGCCGCGTCTTCGGATTCGCCGCGCTCCAACTGATGATCTGCTCGGCGTAACCGTGATTCAACAGATAGACGAGCGTGAATTCACCGTCCGGATTCGAGGTCAGCGTGAACAGCTGCTTCCGCAAAATCGGCGGTCCGACGATGATATGTTTATCCGGCAGGTCAGGCGCTTCATACAGCGAGAGCGCCAGCTTCGTCGCCCGCGCGCCCAACAACAGCGTGTAAATCTTCATGCTGAAGAGCTGCTTCCACAACTCCGGCGTCTTCACGTAGCCCGGATGTTGAAACATGAACTGATGGCCGATGGCCACGACCGGCGGACGGTCACGCCGCGTCAGCGCATAGAAGGCCGCAATGGGTTCAAAGAAATTGATGATGACATCCGGCTTCGTTTCGCGAACAACTTCCTCGAGTTGCCGGATGATGCGGCGGTATTTGGGGATGTTGCCCAGGACGCCGAGAAGCGTGGCCGTGCTGCTCACCGCACGGCTGTCCTTGTATTTAAACTCCAGTGTCGGCAGCCGGCGCACAGGCGTCTTCATGGCCGACTCGAAGTATTCCGGCACCTGCCGGTGTGCGCTCACGCCCAGCGTGACCGCGACGATTTCGTGGCCCGCCGACTCGGCCATCTCCTTCACCGCCATCGCCTGCGTCATGTGGCCCCGTCCTTCGCCCAACACGCAAAACATCAATTTCATGAAATTTCAGCAACTGGATGTTGCCCGCAAAATCCTCCACTAACGCCGTGCAACTTTCAACCCAATCTCCGCAGTTCAGATATTCCACGCTGCCGATCGTCTTCGTCTCCGCGCGGTGGATATGCCCGCAGATGACCCCGCAAGCATTGTGTTTGCGCGCCATCTGCACGATGGTCTCTTCGTATTCCGTGACGTATTTCACGGCCGACTTTGCTTTCGATTTCAGATACGCCGCCACCGACCAATAACCAAAACCCAGCCGCCGCCGCACCCGGTTGAAGTACAGGTTGAAATCTAAAATCCAGTCGTACAGCCGCGTCCCGATCTTTTCCAGCACCCGGTTGAACTGCGTCAACCCGTCAAATTGATGCCCGTGGAGCACCAGATATTTTTTCCCGTTTGCCGTCGTATGGATCACTTCGCGCGCGATCGTCACGCTGCCGAAATTCATGCCCACGAACTGCTCGAGAAATTCATCGTGGTTGCCCGTGATATAAATGATTTCCGTCTCCTTGCGGCTTTTGCGCAGCAATTTTTGGATCAGCACATTATAGCTGTCCTCCCAGTGCCATTTCGATTGCAACTGCCACCCGTCAAAAAAATCACCGACGAGATAAAGATATTTGCAGTCCACGTCCCGCAAAAAATCCAGCAGCGCATCCACCTGCGCGTGCTTGGTGCCGAGGTGGATGTCGGAGATCCAGACCGAGCGATATTGTTTTCTCTCGGCGGCGGCGGGGAATTGTTCGGGATGCGCGACCATAAATAATCCTCTGACGTCTGCATCATTCACCCGAAACCCCAATGCTGGCAACGCAAAAACGCTGTCGTCACCATATTGTAACGCCGCCGTGACGCGTCCGCCGCATTTCTGCGATGCCAGCCGCCGTTTCATACGCGCACACGTTGCAATTGCTGTTCCAGCCGTTGCGGCGATACTGGAAACGCCGTGCCCAGCTCCTGCGCAAACAATGACACCTTGAACTCCTCCACCATCCACCGGTATTCCTCCTGCAATTTTTTCACGTCCGCCGGCTTCGCCGGGCTCGCCTGGATTTTTTTCAACGCCTCCACATAGGGCGCGATCTGCTGCGCGCGCTCCTTGTCCTTGGCCGGATTCAATTTCGCCCGTTCCATGCGCGTGGACAATGCCTTCAGATAGCGCGGCACCTGCGCAAGCTGCGCGAATGGAATCGCCTCCAAAAAATTCTTTGGCAACAACGCCTCCAATTCCTCCGCCCAAATATTCGCCGGCTTCACCGCATCCTTCGTCGCGATGTTCAACTGGCTCAGGCTCAAAATCGTTTTCGGCTTCGTCGTTGGCAACACCGGCGACGGTCCCGACCGCTTCTGGATTTCCTGCCGCAATTTCAAAATGATACCAACCTGGTCGGTCAGTTGCGCGGCCGCCCCCGGAACCTGCAACCGTGTTTGCTGCACCGCCGCATTAAAATTCGCCTCATTCAACACCGGAAAAACTTCCACTGGCAGGATGTGTCGCTTCAGATTTTCATACGCCGTCGCCTGTAACTCTTCATGGCTGCAAAGATTGGCGATCAGCGGATCGAACTGCGTCATGGCCCGCAAGTCGCGTTGCATCCATGCAAAATCTTTTGCCAGCGCCAGCTCCACCAACCGGCGGATGCCGCCCAGCGTGGCCTGCTTGGCCAGATCAACGCTGCGAAATAGCCGGATGCTCACATTCTTGCCCGCATCATCCTGCAACCCCGGCCACGCATACGTCGGCACCGGTCCTTTGTCGCTCACCAGAATGCGTTCCGGCAATTCGCCGAACGTCCACGCCGTCAGCCCGGGCCGCTCCCATTGCTGCGCCACGCGGCTCCACGCCGAATCATCCGGCGCCGGTTTCGCGGCGGTCTGCTCCAATTTCTGCCGGAGTTGCCCAAGATCACGGCTCGTGCCCAGCGATTTTTTGTCGTTGCCGATCACCTCGATCCGCGGCCGCAGATGCGCCGGCACCGCGTCGATGCCCCAGGTGCCCGGTGGAATCGCGATGCCATAACGCCGCTGGATGAACACCGCCAGATCCAGCGCCAACGAATCACCGCCCGGTTGAAAATCTCGCAGAATCTCCTCCACCTTCGGCGGAAACGGCATCAGTTCACGACGGATGCTCTTGGGCAATGCGCGGAGCAATTCGTTCACCAGCCCTTCACGCAGACCCGGAATGGACCATTCGACACTCGCCTGCGAAACTGTTTGCGCGAGACTGAAACCGAGCTTCACCGTCACCCCATCCTGCTCTTCGCCGGGCGTGTAAGCGTAAGTCAATGCGACCGGTTGCCCGCCGAGCGGCACCGCATCCGGAAACGCTTCGGCATCAAAGTTCAATGCCTGCCCCCCGGCCAGATCCGCTTCCGTCGCACACAAAAAACTTGGCCCGCCACAGTCACGGATGACACGATTCAATTCATGCACCGACGAAACGTTCGGCAAGCGCGCCGCATAAAAATCAAACAGCGTCTGGTCGAGATTGGCGAGATCATGCCGCCGCACTCGCGTCTGCCACGTCTCGATTTTCTGGCGCACCTTGTGGTTGTGCTCAAGAAACGCATATTGCGGCGGCAACGTCGGTTTCTTATTCACCGGCTGCAACACTCGCGTATCATCGTCATCCTCTTCCTCTTCGTCGCTTTTCCGCCGCGTCGGCAACAAATCATCTTCAACCAGCGCCGCATGGATAAAAATTCCCGTCGCCTCCTGCGGATTGATGTTCCCGTGCGACACCTTGACCTTGCGCAGTTCCATCCCATACAGCGTCGTGCGTTCCTCCACCAGCACATTGCCCGCCGTGACGCTCCAGTGCGGATTCTGATGCGTCGTCTTGCAGAGATGCGGCGCCAGTTGGATGATCCACAACGGATCGATTCCCGCCGCCGTCCGCGCAAACAGTTGCGAGGTCTCCACGATTTCTCCCGCCACAATCCACGGCGGTTGCTGCACCGATGCCGGCTTGGCTGGCACACCGCCTTTATGCACCGGATTCTGTTTCGGCTGCCTTTCGTTGCGATCAAACAACGCCGATCCCGGAAACATCGCCAACTGCCGGTTGCCCGTGCCCTGATAAACGTTCCGCTCCTTGCGTTGCGCCACATGCCCCAGCAAACCGCTGAGAATGGACCGGTGAATCGCCGCGTAATCCGCATTGCTCTCGTTCAGCTTGAACCGCCCCAGATCCTCCAACGCCCCATGCAATTGCGCGTGCAAGTCCTGCCATTCGCGCATGCGCAGATAAGACAGAAAGTTCGCTTTGCAAAATTTCCGGCGCGCGCCCTGCGAACGCAACCGCTCCCACTGGTCATGCACCGCATCCCATATTTTCAACAGCGCGAGAAAATCCGATTGCGGATCCAAAAAACGTTTGTACGCCGCCGCCGCCGCCTCCTTGCGGTCCAGCGGCCGTTCCCGCGGATCTTGAATGCTCAAGCCGGCCGCGATGATCAGCAGTTCTCGGCCCGCGTGTTCATGCTGCGATTGCAACAGCATCCGCCCCAGCGTCGGATCGATCGGCAACCGCGAAAGATCGTGACCCAGCTGCGTCAACTCGCGCTTTTCATCCAGCGCTCCGAGTTCCTGCAACAGCAGATAGCCCCCCTGGATCGCCGAAGGCGGCGGCGGGTTCACGAACGGAAACGCCTCGATATCGCCCAGCCGGTACGCCTTCATCCGCAGGATGACCTCGGCCAGGTTCGCCCGCTGGATTTCCGGCTGCGTATATTGCGGACGCTCGTTGAAATCTTCCTCGGAATACAGCCGGATGCATACGCCATCCTGCACACGACCGCTGCGCCCCTTCCGCTGGTTCGCGCTGCTTTGCGAAACCGGCTCGACCGGCAGCCGCTTCGTCCGCGTGCGCGGGTTATACCGGCTGATGCGCGCCAAACCCGAATCGATGACGTAACGTATCCCCGGAATCGTCAGCGATGTCTCCGCGATGTTCGTCGCCACGATAATTTTCCGGTGCGCGCTCGTCGCAAACACGCGTTGCTGGTCCGCCGCGCTCAACAAACCAAACAGCGGAATGATCTCCGCCTCCCGGCCAAACCGCCCTTCCAACAAATCACACGTCTCGCGGATGTCCCGTTCGCCCGGCATGAAGATCAGGATGTCGCCGTTGCCCGGCTCGCACAGCGCCGTTTCCGCCGCGCGCACCGCCGCATCCACATAAGTGATGTCCCCGCGCTCCTCGGACTCCGCATCAAACGGAGCATAAATCACCTCCACCGGATAAAGCCTTCCGGAAACTTCGATGATCGGCGCATCATTGAACGCCTTGGAAAAAGTCTGCGTATCGATCGTCGCCGAAGTGATGATGAGCTTCAGATCACTGCGCTTGGCCAGCAAACCCTTCAAATAACCCAGCAGAAAATCAATGTTCAAGCTGCGTTCATGCGCTTCATCGATGATGATGCAGTTATATTCCGACAGCAGCGGATCACCCTGCGTCTCCGCCAGCAAAATGCCGTCCGTCATCAGCTTGATATACGTCTGCGCGCTGCTGCGATCATCAAAACGGATCGTACAACCCACCTCGCGCCCCCAAGTCACCCTCAACTCTTCCGCGATACGTTGTGAAATGGACAGCGCCGCCACGCGACGCGGCTGCGTGCAACCGATCTTCGCCTCGATCCCCAAACCGGCCTCGAGGCACATCTTGGGGATTTGCGTCGTCTTGCCCGACCCCGTTTCCCCGGCGATCACCACCACCTGGTTCGCGCGGATTGCCGCCACGATATCATCCTTCCGCGCCGTGATCGGCAGCTCCGGTGGATAATTGATTTTAGGAATTTCGAGTTTGCGTTGTGTCCGCAGCGCCACCGAAGCGCGCACCTGCGCCAGCAACCGGTCCAAGATCGCCCCATGCGTCTGCGGATGATGTTGATCGCGCAAAAGCCGCACCATCCGGCCGCCGAGATGCACCCAGTCGGGCAACATCGCTTGCGGCAGGAGCTGGCGGATCTCATCAACGCGCGCGTCCTTCATAAAATCAAATCAGGCCGTCAAGTATAGCGAACCGCCCGCCACAAAACAGCCCCCGTCTTCATCATCCTCATCCTCAATGTTACAATCCACAGCCCGGCAAGCCCGACACTCTGCGACATGACCACGCCAGTGATGTCCATCTCCACCCAGCCGCCCGGCCGACACCACGACTTGGACTGCGGTGGCAAGTCCCGCCCTGCGGGACGCGACACCGCTTTCGCCGGCCACCAAAGTTCGCCAACCACCGGCAACCACCCGCCTGCCAACCACATTCCCCGGAGCGCGGCTGTGTCCCGCTCGGAGCGGGATCAGCCGCAGCACCTGGCTTGCAACCGGCACCTCCGCCTCCGGTTTGACCTTCACACCGCCCCTTCGTCATTTCCAACGTTCATATGAAGTTCATCATCTTCAGCC
>DASZCA010000483.1:0-4104 GCA_035943555.1 Verrucomicrobiia bacterium | reverse complement strand
GCCCACACGCGCTGGCCATCGGTTCATCCCCGATGTTCAAGCCCAGCCCCGACGGCTGCTCCGTGGCGCTGGAAGTGGAAAACTTTGACGCCGCCGTGGCCCAGTTGAAACAGCACAACGTCAAATTCCGCATCGAACCGATGGCCACCCCGGTTTGTTCCATGACCATGGTCTATGATCCGGATGGCAACACCATTTGCATTCACAAACGGAAAACAAAGTAAGGTATGAACCAAAAATTCAAGCTCACCTTGGTAAAAACCGTTTCTTCAATCGAAGATTCCCTCCGATTGACCCCGTGGGAGCGGATGCTTGAAAACGACCGAATGCTTAATCGTGTATTGAAGCTGGAAGCATTCATGGAAAAAATTATTCGCGGTTACAATTTTATTCATTCACATCATGTCAATTCTCGTTAAACCCAACACCAAAGTTCTCATCCAAGGCATCACCGGCAGCTTCGGCGCGAAACACGCGCAGCTCTCGATCGATTACGGCACGCAGGTCGTCGCCGGTGTCACGCCCGGCAAGGGCGGCCAGTTCTTTGAACATGGCGGCAAGAAAGTGCCCATCTTCGACACCGTCGCCGAGGCCGTGAAACAATCCGGTGCGACCGCCAGCGCCGTGTTCGTTCCCCCGCCCTTCGCCGCCGATGCCATCCTTGAAGGCGCCGATGCCGGGCTCGAACTCGTCGTCGCCATCACTGAAGGCATTCCCGTCCGCGACATGGTCCGCGTCAAACGTGCCATGCAAGGCAATCTCAAGACCCGCCTCATCGGCCCGAATTGCCCCGGCCTCGTCACGCCCGGTGAAGGCAAAGATTCCCATGGCGGCTGCCGCATCGGCATCGCCCCCGGTTACATCCACAAAAAAGGTAACATCGGCGTCGTCTCCCGCAGCGGCACGTTGACCTACGAAGCCGTCTGGCAATTGACCTCGCGCGGCGTCGGCCAGAGCACCTGCGTCGGCATCGGCGGCGATCCCGTCAACGGCACCTCGCACCTCGATGTCATCAAACTTTTCAATGCCGACCCCGAAACCACGGGCATCATCATGATCGGCGAAATCGGCGGCAGCGCGGAAGAAGAAGCCGCGGAATGGATCAAGGCCAACTGCAAGAAGCCCGTCGCCGGGTTCATCGCCGGCGCCACCGCGCCTCCGGGACGCCGCATGGGCCATGCCGGCGCCATCGTCAGCGGTGGCAAGGGCACTGCGGCCGCGAAGATTGCTGCGTTCAAAGACGCCGGCATCGGCATCGCCGTCACGCCGAGCGAGATGGCCGATACCTTGTTGAAGATGATGTAAGAGTTGGCAAATGACGGGTGGCGAAAAATGTGCCATCATAAGTTTGTCATTCGTCATTTTACATGGGCATAGTCGATTTCATCCTGAACCTGGCCGGCTTGCTGTTGTGGTTGAACTGGCGTTCTTTGCGGTTCGATCCGCTGGCCAAACGCCGGCCGGCAACGCTCATGGGCACTTTGCGCCCGGCCGCGCCGAAAAAGCTCCGGCGCTGGCATCTGCTGGTTTTCATCGCCGCCTTGATCCTGTTGCGTGCGGTGATCTATTACTGGCTCAGTTCCGCCTCGGGCTGGATGGGTCGGCTTGATTTCGGTTCCGTGGTGGTGACGATTCCCTGCCGGGGTGACTGGTTTTTGCGGATCCTCGTATTTTCATTTTTCAGCTTCGGCCTGACCCTGGGAATTTTTTACCTGTGCCTGCTGCCGTTGTCCCTGCTCGCCGGTCCGGAACCGTTTCACAGCCTGGTCAAGGTTCCCTTGGGACGTATTGATGATTGGCCGCGCTGGGCGCGCGTCCTCCTGCCCTTCTTTGCGGCGGCGGCATTCTGGTGGCTGGCGAGTTGGCTGTTCGGCTGGTTGCAGATCACGCCCCGGGCGATCTCACCCGCCGAACGTTTTGAGCAATCATTGATCATCGGCCTGGGCAGTTATCTCGTGTGGAAATTTCCCTTGGGCGCCATCCTGATCCTGCATCTCTTGAACAGCTACGTCTATTTCGGCAAGCACCCGTTTTGGAAATATATCCACGACACGTCCCGGTCGCTGTTGTCACCCTTGGAAAAAATTCCGCTGCGCATCGGCAAGGTGGATTTCGCACCGGTCCTGGGATTGGTGATCATCTTCCTGACTGCCGAAGGGGCCGGTTACGCGCTGGGGCGGCTGTATAGCAAGCTGCCCTTCTAAACGTCAGACGCCTTTCGCCAGCGGCAGCTTGAAGGTCACGGTTGAACCGCTGCCTTCACTGCTTTCGATGGTCAACGCGCCGCCGTGAAGTTCCACCAGCTTCCGCGCGATGGTAAGGCCGAGGCCCAGGCCCTCGACATCCTGCATCTTGCGCTCAAATTGCACATACGCGCCGATGCGTTTCATCTGCACGGTAGAGAAACCGCGGCCGGCATCACGCACAGAACATTCCACCTCGCCCGGCAACAAAGCCAGGCGCACCCGCACCTGCGCGCCGGCCTCGGAGTATTTCAATGCGTTCTGCACCAGCTCCGTGATGATCTTTTTGAAATATTCCTCGGCAATGCCCAGCGGCACATCTGCCACCTCCACCACCAGGTCGCTCACACGACCGGCGCGATCCGCCAAAAACCGCGCGGTGTCACGCGCGATGACACCTGGATTCGCAATCCGTGCTTCGCGCAGGGCGCTCACGCCCTGCGGATCTACCGCGATCAGCTCGATCTGCGCGTAAGCCAGAAAGTTTTCGATCAGCCGTTCCAGCCGTTGGCCGGACTGGGAAATTTCCCGGCCCATCACCGCGATCTCCGAGGCGGGCAGCGGCATTTCCTCGTTGGTGGCCAGCAGTTCCGCGTTTGAAATGATGCCGTTGAGCGGTGTCCGCATCTCGTGCGGCAGCATGAAGGATATCTGGTTGCGGAGTTGCGACAGCTTCCGCTCCGCCTCCTCGCGCACCGTGCGAACTTTTTTGAGCCGCGCATCCACGGCGGCGTAAAGTTCGTCGATCTTGAACGGCTTGGGCAGATAGTCATCCGCGCCCAGCGCCATGCCGTGACGCATGCCGGCGGCATCCGCCAGGCCGGTCATCAGGATGAAAGGGATTGCCGCCGTCGTGGGGTCTTCGCGCAGCTTCGCCAGCGTGGTATACCCGGCGCCGGCCTTGTCCATGTTCACGTCGCACAGCACCAGATCGGGCAGGTGCTCGCGCGCCATGCTGATGCCCTCCTGGCTGTCGCCGGCTTCGACCACGTCAAAGCCGTGTTGCGCCAGCGCCAGACGGATCATCTCGCGCAGCCAGGCTTCGTCATCAATGACCAAAATTTTGCTCATCTAAAAAATAAAAAAACGCCAAAGGCTACAATTGCCAGTCCTTTGACGCTTGTAAGTATTCCCGGCTTCCGCGAAAAAGCAAATGGACAAACGTCCGGCTTACTTCCGCTGGTCCAGGGGGACGTAATGGTTCTGCGTCGCTCCGGTGTAAATCTGGCGCGGCCGGTAGATGCGGCTCTTCGGCTCTTCCATGATCTCTTTGTAGTTCGCGATCCAGCCCGGCATGCGGCCGATGGCAAAGATCACCGTGAACATTTCTACCGGGATGCCGATGGCGCGCATGATGATGCCGCTGTAAAAATCGACGTTCGGATACAGCTTGCGCTCCACAAAATAAGAATCTTTCAACGCCGCTTCCTCGAGCTTTTTCGCGATGTCCAACAACGGATCATTGATGTGCAGTTTCGACAGCACGTCGTCGCACGCCTTCTTGATGATGGTCGCGCGTGGATCGTGATTTTTGTAGACCCGGTGACCGAAGCCCATCAGCTTTTTGCCGCTGTTCTTGTCTTTCGCCGCCGCGATAAATTTTGAGCCGTCATCGCCTTCTTTGTGGATCTGCGCCAGCATCTCCAGCACCGCCTGGTTCGCACCACCATGCAACGGACCCCACAACGCGCACACGCCCGCCGCGCAACTCGCGAACAGGTTCGCCTGCGAGGACGCCACCATGCGGACGGTCGAGGTCGAACAGTTTTGTTCGTGATCCGCGTGCAACAGGAAAATCAAATCAAGCGCCTTGACCACTTCCGGCTTAATCTCAAAATCTTCGTACGGCATCGAGAACATC
>DASZCA010000482.1:0-9191 GCA_035943555.1 Verrucomicrobiia bacterium | reverse complement strand
CCCAACCAGCCCTCGGCCTGACCCTCGGCGACCCGGCCGGTATCGGCCCCGAAATCTGCCTGCGCGCGATGACCGCACCGGTCGTGCGAAAACTCTGCACGCCCGTCCTGTTTGGTGATGCCGGAGTGTTGAAACGTGTGGCCAAAGGAAAATTTCCCATCGCCGGCATCCCCGTCATTTCCCTCGCTGATTGGCAAAAAACCAAAACGGTGACCGCCCCGTTGATCATCGATTGCGCCACAATGGATGCGCGCAAAATCAAGCCCGGCAAAGTCTCGGCCGCCTGCGGTCGCGCCGGTTATCTCTACATCGAGCATGCCATCAATGCCGCCCTCGCCGGAAAAATCGAAGGCGTGGTCACCGCGCCCATTCATAAAGAAGCGTTGCAGCTCGCCGGTGTGAAATTTCCCGGTCACACCGAAATTTTCACCGCGCTCACCAACGCCAAACGCAGTTGCATGATGCTGTATTCGGACAAGCTTACCGTGAGCATGGCCACGACGCACATCGGTTATCACGAAGTCCCTAAAAAACTTTCCGTCGAACGCGTGTTGAACGTTATCGAGCTCACCGCCGGCACCATGCGTTGGATGCTGGGCCGCGAACCGCACATCGGTGTCTGCGGTTTGAATCCCCACGCGGGTGAACATGGTCTGTTCGGCCGGCGCGAAGAAGAAAAGTTTGTCGAGCCTGCCATAAAACTTGCCCGTAAAAAGAAGCTCCATGTCACCGGCCCGCTGGTGCCGGACGCCGTGTTCACCACCGGCCAGCGCAAGAAATACGACGCCATCGTAACGCTTTATCATGATCAGGGGCACATCCCCTTCAAGATGCTCGCGTTCGATACCGGCGTGAACATCACGCTCGGCCTGCCGATCGTCCGGACGTCCGTGGACCATGGCACCGCGTTCGACATCGCCTGGCAGGGCAAGGCGGATGCCACCAGTTTGTTTTCCGCCATTGAAGTCGCCGCCGGCCTGGCGGTGGGAAGGCGGAAAAATAATTTATGATCGGAGTGATCGCCGATGACCTGACGGGCGCTGCTGAGATCGGCGCGGTGGGCTTGCGCCATGGTTTGCGCGCGGAGATCGTCCGCAGCGGCAAGCCCGGCGGCGCCGCCGACCTCGTTTGCGTCGACACCGATTCGCGTTCGTGCGAACCGGCGGAAGCCGCCAAGCGCGCCGCCGCCGCCGCCAAACTCCTGCGCGCCGCCGGAGCGCGGTGGATTTATAAAAAAGTCGACTCCGTCCTGCGCGGGCAGGTGACGGCCGAAGTCGAGGCCGTGATGAAACAGCTCAAGCTCGAACGCGCGTTGCTGCTGCCGGCCAATCCCTCGCTTGGGCGCACCATCAAGGATGGTCAATATTTTCTGCGCGGCCGTCCGTTGCATAAAACTGAATTCGCCAATGACCCGCATTTCCCCCGCCGCTCCTCGCAGGTGCTGCAACTGATGAAGGTCCCGGAGAAATTCATGCTGCGCACGGCTAACGGTGACCGTTTGCTGTCCGACGGCGCGATCGTCATCGGTGACGCGGAAACGGTGGCGGACGTCGCCGGTTGGACCACCAGTTTCGATGCACAGATGCTGCCCGCCGGCGGCGCGGAATTTTTTAATGCGTTGCTGGCAGCCGAAAATCCGGTGAACGGCAACGGGCACGCCGCTTTCAAGTCCGATGCGGGCGGAAAAGAATTTTTCGTGGTCGGCACCTCCACACAGTCGTCACGAAAATTTGTCGTCGCGAACCGGCGGCAGAAGACGCCGGTGTTTTCGTTGCCGCAGGAACTGTCCTGGGGCGCCGAATTCACCCCGGCAGCCGTCATAGCCGTGACCCAACGCGTGATCGCGGCCTTCACCGAAAATCGCCGTGTGATCCTGAACGTGGGTTTGCCGCAGGTGCGTGACGTGGAAGTCGCGCGCCGGCTGTCCGAGCATGTGGTGCGGGTGGCGGAGCGCGTATTGCGGCAAATTCCGGTGGAACAGGTGTTCGCCGAAGGCGGAGCGACGGCGGCAGAACTCGTGCGCCGCATGGGCTGGGCGCGGCTTTCCGTCGTCCGCGAACTCGCCCCCGGCGTGGCCACGCTCGCGGTCGAGGGCGATGAACGCTTCCTGCTCACCATCAAACCCGGAACTTACACCTGGCCGATGAGGTAGACACCATGGAAATTTCTGATAAACATCTGGTGACGCCGGACATGAACGCCTCTGCTGACAAGCTGCAATTTGTTGATCCGTCGCCGGTTGCCCGGCGGCTGCTCTGGCATTTGTTCTCCATCGGCTCCCGCCGCGTCGTGCAGGCGGACCGTCATGAACGCTTTGAAAAACCCGGCGCGCACCTTTTCTGGGTCCAATCCGGCGCGGGCGAACTCGAATACAAATCCAGCCGCTTTGAGCTGAAGCGCGGCAAGAGCGTCTGGCTCGTCGACATGAGCAAGCCGCGCACGTACCTGCCGGCCCCGGGAAAACATCTCAACATCACCGGCTTCCGTTTCGGCGGCCCCGGCCTCGAATTTTGGCACGAAGAGATCAAGGATGAGGAAAACGCCGAGTTCGTGCTGGATGATTTTCGCTCCGTCGCGCGGATGCAAAGTGAACTGCTCCGCCTCGTACGCCGCCGCCCGACCGGTTGGGAATGGCAGGTGCACATGCGTATCACCGAGCTGCTCGGCAAGATGCTGATGACGCGCAATCTGCTGGATTCTCCGCACGCCGAGCTGCCCGAGCCGGTCATCCGCGTGTTGAACGCCATCTCCGCCAACCCCGTGCGCGATTGGAAGGCGAAGGAACTCGCTACCGTCGGCAAGGTCAGCTACTCCGGCCTGCGCGCCGCCTTCCAAAAATCCGGCCAGGGCACGATCCATGAACACATCCAGCGCGCGCGGCTCGACCAGGCGCGGCTGCTGCTCGCCGACAAACGGCTTTCGATCAAGGACGTCTCCGGCCAGTTAAGCTTCTCCAGCGAATTTTATTTCAGCCATTTCTTCCGCCATCACACCGGCATGACGCCGACGGAATTCCGCCATCATTTGAAAGGGTAGAAGGAAAATATTTTTATGCTTGGACGAATTTCCATGCGCGGTTTGAGGCTTGGAGCCTGGCACTTCTCTGGATGTTGGAGCTTGGTGCTGGGATGTTTCCTGCTCACCACGTCGTTCACCGCTCCGGCGCAGACCACGGCCGTCCAAATGCTCTCCGGCCACGGTAAAGACGACGGCGTTCCGTGGCATTTCATGTGCACTACCGGCACCAATTCCGGCATCTGGACCAATCTGCCCGTGCCCTCGCAATGGGATATAAAAGGTTTTGGCACGCTGAATTATCACAAGGATCAAAGCAATGCGTGGAATGAACATGGCCTGTATGAACACGAGTTTGTTGTGTCCAACGAATGGGCGGGCAAGCGTGTTTTTCTCGTGTTCGACGGCTCGATGACCGACACGGATGCGAAGCTCAATGGCCAGTCCGCCGGCCCGCTGCATCAAGGCAGTTTTTATCGTTTCAAGTACGAGGTCACCTCGCTGGTCAAAGTGGGCACGACCAACAAGCTGGAGGTCGATGTCGCCAAACATTCCGCCAATAATTCCGTCAATCGCACCGAACGCCTCGCAGATTATTGGGTTTTCGGCGGAATTTTCCGCCCCGTATATCTCGAAGCCGTGCCGCAAGAATTCATCGAACGCGTGGCCATCAACGCGCTCGCGGATGGCAGTTTTTCCGCCGACCTCACCCTGAACGGCGCCACGAACACCGATGAAGTGGAGGCGCAGATTCAGACGCTGGACGGCACCAATGTCGGTGATGCGTTCCACAGTGCTCTCGCCACCTCGGCTGATACACAACAGCTCAAGTCGCAGGTATCTGCCCCAAAATTGTGGACCGCTGAGACGCCGAATCTCTATCGCGTGGAACTCCGGTTGAAACGCGACGGTAAAGTCATCCATGAGGTCACGCAACGCTTCGGCTTCCGCACGTTCGAAGTGCGCGATGGCGACGGCCTTTATCTCAACGGCCAGCGCGTGATCTTGAAAGGCGCCGACCGCCATTCTTTCTGGCCGGATTCCGGCCGCACGTTGAGCGAGGCCGTTCATCGCCTTGATATCAACACCATGAAGGATGCGAACATGAACGCCGTCCGCATGTCGCACTACCCGCCGGATGAACAATTTCTGGACCTGTGCGACGAGCTGGGCCTGTATGTGTTGGATGAGATTTCCGGCTGGCACAATCACTACGATGATGTGATCGGCCCGAAGCTGGTGAAAGAGATGGTCGTGCGCGATGTAAACCATCCCTCCATTTTATTTTGGGACAACGGCAACGAAGGCGGCTTCAACACCAACCTTGACCGGCTTTACGACGAATACGATCCGCAAAACCGGCGCGTGCTGCATCCTTGGGCGGCGTTCGATGGCGTAAACACCGCCCATTATCTCCAATACGACCAGGCGCAACAGGCCGCCGACGGCGTGCCGATCTATTATCACAGCAACGGCAAAACCTTCGCCGCTACGAACTCGCCCAAGACGATTTACATGCCCACGGAATTCATGCACGGCCTCTACGATGGCGGCGCCGGCGCCGGGTTGGATGATTATTGGCGCATGATGACCGCCGGAAAATATCTCGGCGGCGGCTTCATCTGGGCGTTGCTGGATGACGGCGTCAAGCGGCCCGATACCGGCGAGATCGACGTGGCGGGCAACCAGGCGCCGGACGGCATCGTGGGTCCCTATCGCCAGCGCGAAGGCAGCTTTTATGCGATCAAGGAAATCTGGTCACCCATCCAGCTCAAGCGCGACAAAAAGGGCGTGTTCACCGTGGAAAACCATTTCAGTTTCACCGACGCCAGTGACTGCAAGTTCGAGTGGGAAGTGCGGGGATTTTCGTCGCCGACGGAAAAAGGAACCGAAACGGTTTTGGCCACGGGCTCGATCGATTCCGTGCCGAAAATCACCCCCGGCCAGACCGGCACCTTCAAATTTTCCCCGCCACCCGTCAGGAATGCGGATGCGCTGGCGTTGCGTGTCAGCGATCCGTTTGGGCGCGAATTATGGACCTGGGTCTGGCCGTTGCGGAAAGATTCTTCGCACCGCCTGGCGGAAGAACCGGCCGAACACCACGCGATCCCGTCTGAGACCAATGACGTGGTCACGGTGACTGCGGGCGATCTGACCGCGACTTTTAGCGAGAAGACCGGCTTGCTGCTGGGCGTGCAGCGTGGCACGCAAAAATTTTCCCTGACGAACGGCCCATGCCTCGCGGTGGGCAGCGCGACGTTGCGTGAGATGCATTTCACGGATGACGGTCCGGACGCGGTGATCGTGGCCAATTTTGACGGCGATCTCAAACGCATCCTCTGGCGCGTGAACGGCAACGGCTGGATCCAATGCACCTACACTTATCTCGCGCACGGCACGAATGATTTTCTCGGCGTGACGTTTGACTATCCGGAGAACTTGGTGACCCATAAGCGGTGGTATGGCGATGGCCCGTACCGCGTCTGGAAAAACCGTTTGCGCGGTGTGACCCAAGGTATCTGGGAAAATGATTACAACGACACGCTCACCGGTTTCCGCGGCTGGGTGTATCCGGAGTTCAAGGGTTTCTTCGCGAACTGGCATTGGCTGCAATTGAGCACGCAGGAAGGTCCCATCACCGTCATCAACCAGGGCGAGGAAAAGTTTTTGCAGGTGTTCACGCCGGGCTTCGCGCCGCCTAACCTGACTGGCAAGGCCTGGGCACCGGTGCCGAAATGCGGCCTGGCTTTTCTCGACGCCATCCCGCCCATCGGCAGCAAGTTCAAGGAAGCGAGTTTCAGCGGTGCGCAAGGCCAGCCGACCGTGCTGGACACGGAACTCTCCGGCTCGGTCAGTTTCTATTTTGGCCCCATCCCCTGATGCCATCGCGCGACTTTATTTTCGTGACTAAACCCCCAATCAGGCATAAAACTCAATCATCATGAATCCCCAACTCCTAAGAATTATTGTCGTTGCCGCCGTGCTGGCGTCAGGCACTTCCGCCGCCTTGGCCGAGCAAAGCACGCCGGCGCCATCCGACGCGGAAAAAGAGGCGTTTTATGCCAACGCCATTGAAATCCGTGTGTCGGACATCCTCAAAGGGTTGAACCTGACTGAAGCCGCCAAGTCAAACGCGGTGCACGATGCGTTGGTCGCCCAGTATCACGCGTTGCGCGTGCGCGACGCGGCCATCGATACCCAATTGAAAGTGGACGGCAAACCGGTGAACTATGAAAACCGCGCCCCGTTGCTGGCCGCGCAAAACAAGCCGCTGCATGACCAGTTTCTCGCCAAACTTTCTGAAAACTTGACGCCCGAGGAAGTGGAGAAGGTCAAAGACCTCATGACCTACAACAAGGTGAAAGCGACTTCCGACGCTTACGCCTTGATCGTGCCCGGGTTGACGGATGCGGACAAGGCCAAGATTTTGGAACTGCTGAAGTCCGCCCGGGAAGAAGCGGTGGATGGCGGTAGCGCCCCGGAAAAATCTGCGATCTTCCAGAAGTACAAGGACCAGATCAATGATTACCTCAATGCCAACGGCCACGACACGGTCAAGGCGTTCAAGGAATGGGCGGATGCCCATCCCAATACCAACAGTCCGGCGGCCAAATAAATCGCCTTAGTTGGAATTGAATTCGTAGCTGCCCGCCCCGGTCTCAAACTCGGCGCAGGTGCCGTTGTTGAACACGGCGTCATTTCGTACCAGTTTGGCCTCCGGGCTGTTCGCGGTGACGTGCATCCCCGCTTTCACCGGTACATAGACGGTTGCTGTGGTATTCGCGGGAACGGTGATCTTCAAAGCGAAGGCATCGCCATCGCGTTTCCAATCGCTCACAATTTTTCCGCGGATGGAATCGTAACCGGCCTTCACCCAGGTCACATCGCCGACGGGTTGCGGGGCGATGATGATCTTTTTGAAACCGTCGCCGCCGGACTGGATGCCCGCGAGGTCGTGATAAAACCACTCCTGAATCTGGCCGAGCATGAAATGGTCTTGCGAGGAGCCGCCATCCCAGGCCTCGGTCAGGCTGGTTTTGCCCTTGGCGAGCTGCATGCCGTAGCCGGGTTTTTCCGACTGGTTGTTGATGTCAAAAATCACATCGCTGCGGCCGCCATCGGCCAGGGCGCGGAGCAGGTAACGGTAGCCGACATCCCCTGCCGTGAGTGCGTTGCCGCGTGAACGGACGTCACGCACGATGGCTTCCACCACGGCCGCGCGGTTCGACGGTTCGCATAAGTCCATGACCAGCGGGATGGCGTTGGCGCATTGGGAATCCGTCGCGTAAAACCGGTTTGTGGCATCGTAAAATTTCTCGTTGAAGGCGTTCCGGATATTTTCCGCGAGCTTCGAATAGTTTTCCGCATCGTTGGTTTTGCCAAGCAATCCGGCCACGCGGGCCATGATCTTCACATCTTCAAAATAAAACGCGGTGGCCGTCAGCGCGATCGGTGTGAGCTGCGAGACACCGGGTTTTTTCGGGCCGACATCGTACCAGTCACCCAGGCCGTAATTGGCGATGTTGTTTTCCGCGCGGCTGCTGAAAAAGGCGAGGTAATTGGTCATGGCTGTGTAATGCAGCCGGAACAAGTTGAGATCGCCGCTGAATTCATATTGCTGCCAGGGCACGAGGATGAAGGTCGCGGCCCATTCCGGCGAATCGCCGAAGGCGTTGCGCAGATGGTTGGCATCGGATTTGTCGCGGAAGACGGTATATTCCGGCGCGGTGGTGGGCACGAGGCCGTTGGTGAGTTGTGAATCCGCTATGTCATTGATGGTCTTGGTGAAAAGCTGTGCGAGATCGAATTCATAGCGCAATGCCGGGCCGTTCAAGTGATCTTCCTCCAGCCAGCCGAGACGCTCGCGATGCGGGCAATCGGTCAGCAAGCTGACCATGTTGCCGCGCTGCGCCCAGCGGACCAGCAAGCGGATGCGGTTGAACAGCGTATTCGAGCAGGCGAATTCACCGACCGGCTGCGAAGCGGACTGGATGACGACGCCCGCGATGGATTTGATCTTAGGCAATGTGCCATTAGTGACGGCAGGTGTGAGGTGAACTTGCAGATAACGGCAGCCGACATAGAAAAATTTCGGCGACCAGATTTCCGTGCCGCCGGTGGCCTTGGTGTATTCGCACCAGATGGAGCCGCGATGTCCGCCGCCCATGGAACCTTGATTCGCCGCGCCGTCTTCGCTGAGAAGTTCCGAGGGAATCACCCGCACCTTGCTGCCCGCCGGACCGGTGACGGAGATTTGCGGAACATGCGCCGCGTTTTGCCCGAGGTCATAGACGATGTCTCCATTCGTGAGCGCATGCGAAGAAACGGCCGGCTGAACTTCAAATTTTTTGATCGGCGGCGCGGCGGCGGAAAGTCCGCGCAGTTCACCACCCGGACCGCTGACGATGAGGGCGGGCGACCATTTTGCATCATCGAAGTTGGGGCGGTTCCAGCCGTGTTGCACCAGATTGGCGTCATAATCTTCGCCGCCATAAATGGTGTTGAACGTGATCGGTCCGGCGGCCACGCGCCAGGTGTCGTCCGTGCCGATGAATTCCACCGTGCCGTCGGCATATTCCAGGCGGATCTGGGCGATGGCCTTCTGCGGGCCGAACGAGCCCTTAAATTTTGTGAAACGTCCGCCACCGGGGACGTTGTACATGCCGTTGCCAAGTTCAAGGCCGATGGCGTTATCGCCGCGCTGCAATAGCGTGGTGATATCGCGGGTGTCATAGAGGCAGGTGCGGTCGAACTTGGTCCACCCGGGCGAAAGAAAATCGTCGCCGGCTTTTTTGCCGTTGAGCGTGAGTTCATATTGGCCGAGGCCGCAGACATTGATGAGTGCGCGTTGGAGACCGGGCTTCACAGTGAATTCATGCCGCAGCAAAAGTGATGGGATGTTGGTATCCGCCGCGCCGATCCAGTGCGCGTGCCAGTCAGAGGGTTGCAGCACGCCCATGGTCCAAGTCGCGGGTTTGCTCCACGCGGAGACCTTTCCGGCGGCATCCCAGACCCGGACTTTCCAAAAAACTTGTCCGGCGGAACTTAAGGTTTTTCCGGCATAAGGAATCTGGATGGTCTCGTCGGACATGGTTTTTTCACCGGCCCATAAATCGCCTTCATCCTGTGCGAGCTTTTTTTGTGAGGAGGCTGCCAGTATTTCGTAGGCCGTCTGG
>DASZCA010000481.1:0-44826 GCA_035943555.1 Verrucomicrobiia bacterium | reverse complement strand
GTGCCGACCACGCGCACTTTCGCCGGCACCACGATGGGCGCAAATTCCCCGGGGCTGCTCGCACCGTCAACTTCCACCACCTGCCCGGGAGTCAATGGCGGAGTGTTTGTGGACGCTTGAATATATATGCCGGCGGTATCGTCCTGGATGAAACGGGAATAAAGATTCTCGTCAAAAAACGTCACCGTGCCCCGCAGATGAACCGGCCGCGCTTCCAATGCCTCCTCCACCGCGAGCCCGCGCACCGCCGCCGCCGTGCGCAACACCTCACCCGCCGGCTGTGCGAACAATGAAAATGCGCCGATAAACCCGCCCAAACCGATGGCAAACAAGAGGCGGGCACGCCGCCAAATCTGTTTGCGCAAAATGATTCTCATGGGCCGTGTGGGTAAAAGTGAAAACTTAATGTTGCAAGAGCAGTCCCCGTTCACAACTTTTTTCTCCGCCAAAAGATCATAATTGTCGCCAAATTCGGGCATATCCTGCTGAATCCTCTTCATTTTTCCTGCTGGTTGGCTACCGTGACCGCGATGAATCATCCCGGAATAAATTGGAGCCAGCCCGCCGCCGACCCGCAGCACTGGTTGTTGGATCCGGAAATTATCTTTCTCAATCACGGCTCGTTCGGCGCTTGTCCCCGCCACGTTCTCGACGTCCAAAATGATTGGCGCCTCCGTATCGAACGCCAGCCATTGCAATTTTTCGTCCGCGAACTCGAAGGCCACCTCGACCACACCCGCGCCCACCTCGCCCAATTCATCGGAGCCGCTGCCGACGATATCGTTTTCATTCCCAATGCTACGACCGGCCTCAATGCCGTGTTGCGCTCGCTGTCCTTCAATCCCGGTGATGAACTTCTTGTCACCGATCAAGAATACAACGCCAGCCGCAATGCGCTCAACTTCGTCGCCGAACGTTCCGGCGCAAAAATCGTCGTCGCCAAAATTCCCTTCCCGTTCCGCAGCGCTGAAGATTTGCTCACTCCCATTTTGGCCGGCATCACTCCGCGCACCAAACTCGCCTTGCTCGACCACGTCACCAGCCAGACCGGCATCATCCTGCCCATCGCGCAACTGGTCGCCGAACTCAACCGGCGCGGCGTGGACATCTTGGTGGATGCCGCTCACGCCCCCGGCATGGTACCGCTGGATCTGAACCGCCTCGGCGCGACGTACTACGCCGGCAATTGCCACAAGTGGCTCTGCGGCCCCAAGAGCGCGGCCTTCCTGTACGTCCGACCGGACAAACAACACGACATCCGCCCGCTCACTATCAGCCACGGCGCCAACTCCACACGCCGTGACCGCTCACGCTTTCAACTCGAATTCGGCTGGCAAGGCACCGCTGATCCTTCGGCCGTCTTGAGCATACCCACCGCCATTGATTTCATGGCGTCGTTGCAAAACGGCGGCTGGCCGCAAATCATGGCGCACAATCGCGGACTTGATCTGACCGGACGGAAAATTCTATGTGAAGCCTTGGGTATACCCGAACCATGCCCGGCCGAATTCATCGGCTCGCTCGCCTCGGTTCCCCTGCCCGACGCCGCGCCCAATGCCGGCCCGCGCTTCCCCAACAATGAATATCCGTTGCAAGACGCCTTACGTTTGAAACATAAAATCGAAGTCCCTCTCATTTCCTGGCCCGCCGCGCCCCACCGCCTGTTGCGCATCTCCGCCCAGCTCTACAACTCGCTGCCGCAATACGAAGCCCTGGCGAAAGCGTTGAAACAAGAACTGTTCGGCAGCTAAACCTTCGCTTCCAAAACTTCTGAGATGGTGGAGTTTGTCGCGCTGCGACAGACTCTGCCTGCGCAGCAGGCACTTTGTGACGTGAATTTTTTGAATCTCCAAACCGCCTTCCGCGCCCCTTCACGAAGTAACCGGCCGGCCACGCACCGCCACAATCTCCGCCTTCCACTCTTCCGCTAATTTCCCAACCGGCTTGCCGGTGTACTTCTCCCACAAGTCGTCACTATAATTCCCTGCCCGCATCGCCGCATTCAACTGTTTGACGATGTCACGATTATATTTCCGCGTCACCCAGTCCAGAAAATTGGCCGTGATGCGGTAGCTGTCATTGTAGTGCGGCAAAAAAAAAATTTCCCCGCTTTTGCAACCACACCATGTCCGCGCCATGGCTCTCCGGCTCATATTGAAACCAGCGGATATAATCCGCACATCCTTCCACCAACCAGCCAGGATTTTCCGAATGGCCGCCGTATTGTTGCACCACATGCACCGCCTCATGGATCAGCGAACCCACCGCCTCGCGGCCGATCTCGCTTTTGAGCCAGCCGGCGCTCGCGTGAACCTCCGTGCCCAAGGTATAAGCCACGCCACCCATCGGCTCGATGATGATTTTAAAATGACCGGGCGCGTTGAAATGTTCGTTCGCCAGCGCCGCCGTGATTTTTGGATACCACGCCGCCAATGCCGGCTCCAATTTTTCTCGCGCCCAGCCGTTCAACTCCGGTGCCGCCACGGTATCGATGCTGACCGCACACCGCCCGTCATCCGTTTTGAATTGAAAATGATTGGTGTTGGCCGAAGCATCAGCGGCATTGGTGAAAAAAGTCTCCGTCTCCGCCGCACTGGCAAAATTGCAAATCAAGCTCACGACCGCAATCGCGGCCACGACTACCCGCTGGCGTGGAACGAAAATCAGCATGCGCATCAGCCCAACAACTGCGGGCGTTCGTGAAACGTCTTCAACACAAGTTCGCCAAAAATGGTGTTCGCCCACGCAAACCACGCGCGCGTGAACTTGTCCGGATTGTCTTTGTTAAACGCTTCGTGCATGAAACCGGTTCCCGCATGCGTCTTTTGGAGCGTCGTCAGGCACCGCTTGATCTCTTCGTCGCTCGTGGCCGTCAGGCCCTCGATTACCAACCCCAACGGCCAGATCATGTCCACACCCACATGCGGGCCGCCCAAACCGCTCGCCGACGTGCCGATGCAATAATAGGGGTTGTCCGTCGAGAGCAGCAGCTTCCGCGTGTTATGATAAATCTTATCTTCCGGCTTCACTGCTTTGAGATACGTCAACGACAGGAGATTCGGGATGTTACCGTCATCCGTGCAGTAATAATTTCCAAACGCGTCCACCTCAAAGGCGTACACTTTCCCCGCCTTCGGATGATTGACGATGGCGTATTCGTGCAACGCCGTTTCGACTTCGTCGGCCAGCGCCCGGCACTGTTGCGCCAGTTCCGCTTCCTGCCGGAGCTGTTCCACCATCTCCGCCGCCTGCCGCAGGCTCACCACGGCAAAGAAATTGGAAGGCACCAGGTAGGGAAAAACCGTGGCGTCGTCGCTCGGCCGGAACATCGAGCGGATCAGGCCTACCGGCTTGGCGGGGTTGCCATAACCGCGCCCCGGCAGGCTGTCCGTCGCCCACTCCGTGCGCCGCATGAAATGATACGGGCCGTGATTTTCCTTCCGCTGTTGTTCGCGGAACGTTTGCAAGATCAGCTTGATCGCCTTGTGCCACGCGTCATCAAAGGGCGCCGTGTCGCCCGATTCCTTCCAATAACCATGCGCCAGCCGGATGGTGTAGCACAAAGAATCGATCTCCCATTTGCGTTCATGCACGCCGGGCTTCATGTCGGTCAGATCACTCTTCCATTCGCTCACCTTCGTGGCGTCCTTGTAAAAGGCGTTCGCGTAAGGATCCAGCAACACATTGCGCGTCTGGCGGTTGATGACGCCCGCGATCAGTTGCTGCAGCGGTTGGTCATCCTTCATCAAGGAAAGGTAAGGATAGACCTGCGCCGAGCTGTCGCGCAGCCACATCGCATCGATGTCGCCGGTAATGACATACGTGTCCGGCCGGCCGTTCACCATGGAGAAATCCACCGTCGTATCCAGCGTGTTGGGAAAACAATTGCCGAACATCCACGCCAGTTCCTTGTTGCCGATGGACGATTGTACCTGCGCAATCGTCCGCTCGACCGCCACGCTCTTGAATCGCCGCTTCGCCTCCGGAATGCGGACCACCGGATAACCCGTTTCCGCCGCGACCAAGTTCGGGGCCAAGGCCACGGTGGAAGCGATGACGGCGGTGTTTTGAATGAACTGGCGGCGATTCATGATGTGCGAATTTTAGCTGGGCAAATTCTTGCGCCCGATCTTATGGCCGATGAGGCCGTAAAAGGCGACGTAGGCATACGCAATCATTGGGACAATGAAGGAGAGCTGCAGGTTTCCCGTCTTATCCGCGAGCAAACCCTGCAACGGCGGCAATACCGCGCCGCCCACCACCGCCATAACCAGCAGCGATGATACCTGGCTTTTCAGCACGCCCATGCCGTCCAGCGCCAGCGAGAAGATGTTCGGCCAGCCGATCGAGGTGAACAGGCCGATGCCCACCACACACCACATCGCCAGTTTGCCGCCGCCCGCTCCGTGGCCACCGCTAAAAATGGCGGCCAGCAACAGGACCACGATGGTGGCTGAAAAAATGAAAAGTGTCCGCCCCGCCAACCCTTTTCCGATCTGGAACAAAGCCCAGCAAAAGCCGACAAAGGGAAGGTAAGTCTTGAAGGCCGGCCAGTTGTCCGCGATGGTGTCGTGCCACTTGGAAAAGAAGGTGGAAAGATCCGAACCGCCTTGCAGCACATCTAGCGGGGCGCTTTTGGCCACCCAAAGGAACAGCCACCCAAGCAAGGGTATGACCACGAGCAATATTTGTTTTTTTGCCGGCTTCATCTCGCTCAACTGCACTGCGCCCATGAAGCGGCCGATCAACATGCCACCCCAGAAAATAGCGACATATTTGCTGGCCTCCAATGCGGTGAGACCGGCGACCGTCGGCTGGCCGAGAAAATTGACGATCGCGCTGCCCACGGAGACTTCACCGCCCACATACATGAAGATGGCCAGCACACCCAGCACCACGTGCGGATGTCTTAATGCCCCCGCGCCCGTTTCGGTTTTTCCTTCGCCGACATGCGGCAGGCGGATGAAAAAGAAAATCGCCGCCATCGCTATGAACACCAGGCAGAAGATCAAGTAGGGCATTTTCACCGATTCCACCCCGTGATCTCCCGGATGGACAAAATATTTGAAGATCAAAAAGCCCCCGATGAGCGGGCCGGTGGTGGTGCCCACCGAATTGAACGCCTGCGCCAGGTTCAACCGCGATGACGCCGTCTTTTCCGGCCCCAAGATGGTGACATAAGGGTTGGCCGCAATCTGCAACATGGCAAAACCCATGCCCACGATGAACAACCCCGTCAAAAACAACGGGTAGGAAACCGCCGCCGCCGCCGGCACGAACAGGCCGCTGCCAATGGCGGAAATGAGCAGGCCGATCACCACGCCGTTCTTGTAACCGATTTTGGCGATTGGGTCGCCGCTCACCGCCGAGATCAAAAAGTAGATCAGCGAACCGATGAAATAAGCGCCAAAGAAGGCCAGCTGCACCAGCATCGCTTGAAAGTAGGTCAGGGTGAACGCCTCTTTGAACTTGGGGATCAAGATGTCGTTGAACACCGTCATGAACCCCCACAGGAAAAACAGCGAGGTCATGATCGCGAAAGGACCTCGATAAGATTTACCGTTGTTGGATGATCCTGAAGATGTCGCCGAGGTCGGTATGGATGCCATAGTGGTTTGGTTAAAATTGTGTGATCCGCCGCAGCATAGCGATTACACGTTCGTGTAACAAAAACTATTTTCGGGTAACCGCTTTCGTTCGCTGTGGCATGAAGTGGCCACACTCCTTCCGCATGGGAGCGCGGCCTTTAGGCCGCTTCAACGTGGCCTGCATTAAGGCGATGAATCTCCGGGACCGCAGTCAGTCTGCGATGCTAAACGATCCCCAATACAAACATGCTTGCAATGATTGAGCGCCGCTGGCACAAGGATAAAACCGTGCAGAGATTTCCTATTTCGCCTCGCTGGCCGGCACCACCTGCATCATCACCACCGAACTGCTGCACGCCCATGAATCAAGCGGCCCCTCCGGAGTGGGATGGCGCCAGCGCGGCCACGAAAGGTTGTCGGCCGGACGCCGGACGCTCCATGCCGCATCCGCATTGGCCTGCAACCATGGCTGGTAAACCGGTTGCAATCCGCGATCCTTCATGTACCGCACCATCCACCGCGCAAAAATGCCGTTGAAGCCGGAGGTGTCGCCGCTCTGGTTGTATCCGGGCAGGATGCCATCATGGCACAAAACATTTTTGGCGTAATCCGCCGCCAGCCGCGCGTCATTGGTCTGCCCCAGAAAATTCGCCGCGCCGATGAACGTTCCAAGGTTGTACGAAAATACTTTCCAGCCGATTTCGCCGCGATCATTCATGTTGTCCCAGATCGCCCCGGTCTTCGGATCAAACAGCTTCTCGCGTTCCCACGCATAAATGGCCTGCGCTTTCGCGAGATAATTGGTATCGCCCGAAATCTGATGGAGCAACGAGGCCGCGATGGAAGCCGGGCCGTTCACGCAAGCGTTCTTGGAACGGCTGGTGATCTTCCACCACAACCCGCCGCCCAAGTTCGTGGACCACGCCCGCGCATAGCACAGGTCGAAATTTGCTTTTGCCGCTTCCCGATAAACCGGATTGCCCGTCAACTGATGCGCCCGCGCACAGGCGATCACCATCCACATGATGTCATCGTTGAACTCATTTCGTTCCCACGTCGCGCCATGGTCGGCGACAAACCCGGTGAACACATTGCTGAACATCGTTAGACACACCGGATTCTTTGAACGTTCGTAGGTATCGAGCAACATCTCCATCTCCTCGGCCCGGTCCCAGAAAAAAGTTTTGCCGCCCTCGGTCGTGGCATGGAAGAAACCGCCATGTTCATTGGTGAAATAAAACGCCTTGGTGTACGCCGAAAAAATCGTATCCGCTTCCGCCGGGGTGAACGCCCGCGCCACCGACACGCTGGCCAAGGCGACCAATGCCAAAACAAGCAGCGCAACCACGCCACGCCATCGGTAAAAAAATGATCTCATGCAACTCGCCGCATTGTAGCCATCACCACGCCGGCTTTCAATCAGCCGTGGGGCCTTTGACGGGCGGCACCTTGTCCCATGGCAGCACGTTGCAACGCTTCGCCCATGCGTCATACAAGGCCCCGAGTTCCGCAACCTTTTCCGGATGCGCCGCAGCCAGGTCATTCAATTCCGTACGGTCCGCTTCCATGTCATACAACTCCCAGTTTCCCGGATAGCGTTCGACCAGCTTCCATTTTCCGAGGCGGACGGCGCGGTTGCCTTCATGTTCCCAGAAAATCGCCTGCTCGCCCCGCGACTGCCCCTTGAAAACCGGCAACAAGCTCCGGCCTTCCAGCGGCAAAATTGCATGACCGCCATTGGTTGCCGGATACGCCGCGCCCGCCGCATCCAAACAAGTCGCCATGATGTCGGTGACATGCGCCAGTTGCGGCGTGAAGCCGCCCGTGTTTGTGATCGCCACCGGCCATGACGCAATAAAGGGCGAGGCAATGCCGCCTTCGTGCACAAAATGTTTGTAGAGACGGAATGGCGTGTCGCTGACGTTCGCCCATGGCACACCGTAACTTTGCCAGACTTCATCCGTCCCCGGCATCACGCCGGGCGTGTTGCCGACTTTGATCGTCCGGCCATCACGCGTCTTGGACGGTACATCGTACCAATCCGGCTGGACGACTTCATCGCACGCGCCATTGTCCGAGAGAAAAACCACGAGCGTGTTCTGATCTGCTTTAACTTCCTTGAGCTTGGCCATGATCCGGCCCACGCCAGAGTCCAGACGGCTGACCATCGCGGCGTACGTGGAGATGCGCTCGATCTGCCATGGTTTGTTGGGCGCCTGCGGCCACGGGAGCACGCGCGAATCACGTGGCGTCAACGGCCACTTGGGATCGATGATGCCCAT
Source organism: Verrucomicrobiia bacterium (assembly GCA_035943555.1). Taxonomy (GTDB): domain Bacteria; phylum Verrucomicrobiota; class Verrucomicrobiia; order Limisphaerales; family UBA11358; genus UBA11358. The sequence goes on along the minus strand of DASZCA010000481.1, from coordinate 36,956 downwards.
GTCGATCATCCGTTCGTAACGGTTCGTCCGCAACGCATCCCAGCCGATCTCATATCTCGCACGATATTTCGCGACGTCCGCCGCGGGCGCTTGCATCGGCCAATGTGGCGCGGTAAACGCCACGTACATGAAAAACGGCTTGTTGTCCTTGCCGTTATATTTCTGGATGTCGGCAACGGCGCGATCTGCAATCGCGTCCGTGTAATAAAAATTGGTACCGGCTGGCTTGGTCGGGGCATTGCCTTCTACCAGCGAGAACGGATCGTAATAACTGCTTACCCCGTGAATGGTGCCGAAGTAATCTTCAAAGCCGCGCTGCAACGGCCAGTCGTGCTGCTCCTTCCAAAACGGCTCGTCACTTTCAAAGTTCAACTGCTTCTTTCCGTCAAAGCTGATGTGATTGACGTGCCATTTTCCGACCATCAACGTGTGATAGCCGGCAGGCTTGAGCGCTTCCGCGATGGTCACGCACTGGTCATTGAGTTCACCGCGATATCCCGGCACGCCATGATCTTCCATCATGTGGCCAATGCCCGCCTGTTGCGGATACAATCCAGTCAGCAACGACGCACGCGAGGGGCAACAACGGGGCGTCGTATAAAACTGGGTGAAGCGCTGCCCATTCTTCGCGAGCTGGTCCAAGTTGGGCGTGGAAATCTCCGAACCATAACAACCAAGATCAGAATAACCCATGTCGTCCGCAAGGATGACGATGATGTTCGGACGCGCGGGCGGAGCCGCATCCGCCGCCGCCACCGTGGCCAGCGAACGATCAACCACCAAGGTAACGGCCAGTCCTCGAAAAACGAAGGACAGCCCGCGAATGATCCACTTGCACTTCATAGGGGATTTTCGCAGGCCCGCCCAGCGAGTCAAGGTGGCATGAAATGGCCACAAAGTGCGGCATTGAGACCGCCGCAGGTTGTCGTTAAGGTTGGTAGACACCTAAACCGCTGACAGCCTGTCCCTCGGCGTCGCCAATTTGCCTATGATAACGAAAATTTTTTGCTGCCTGTCACTGCTGTTGCTGCCGGTCTTTGCCAGGGTGGCGGAAGCGCAATCCCAAGTTGATTTGAGCAAATATCATAAAGGCTCCGGCTTCACCGTCACAACGAACGACACGGACACGCTGTGCATTGCCTGGGCAACCGACCAACATACCCAGGCAAAAATCCTTTTCGACCTGCACGAGGGACAGCCATTGATCCGGTCGCTGGACATGGCGGAATCCGGTCAGCCATTCCACGCCATCGCCACTGCCTTGGATCCAGTCACCGCCTTGACCATCGGTGAACGTGACAAACAAAAGGCGGATGAAGGATTTGAGCAAATGGTCTTTTTTGAAAAAGTCTATGAACGGCCTTATCAAACCTGTCTTGTCACGTTCACAAACCGGAATGTGCGCGTCATCAGCGATGAGTCCCGTCTCACGGTCAGCCTCGGCGGCGTGAGGGCCGGTTCCTTCAACGGTGATCTGCGGTTTAGTTTCTTCCGCACCAGTCCGTTGATCCATGCCGAGACCGTAGTCAGCACACATGAAAAATTACGCGCTATTTTATATGATTCCGGCCTGAGCAGCGCCACGCCGGCGTGGACAAATATGGTGTGGGATGATCCCTTGGGAAAACTTAAGAACGAGGCGGTGACCACAGATACAAAAGCGCAGCCGGTAGGCACAAAATATCGCACGATGATTGGCGAAGGCCCCGGTGGTTCAATCGCCGTATTTCCCGCACCGCACCAATATTTTTACCCGCTCGATTTTGCGGAGAATTTTAAATTCAACTGGTATGGCAACGAGTACGGCAAAATGCCGGCCGGTTTTGGTTTCGGCATCCGCCAACCCCCGGAAGGTGACAAACGCTGGGTGCCGTGGTTCGATACCCCGGCTGATACCGAACAACATCTGGGAGTTTTCTATCTCATCAGTCCCGACAATGGCGTGAAGACCCTCGCAGAAGTCGCTCGCTACACGCATGAAGATCGTTACTCAGAACTCGCCGGATATAAAACATTCACCAGCCATTATCATATCGAGCACACACTGAATTTTCTCGACCGCCAAAAACAACAAAACACCGATGGCATTCCTGCTGGGCTTGAGACGCCAGGCTTTGTCACGAAATTCAAAGATGCGGGCGTGAATATCGTGCATCTCGCGGAATTTCATCAAGGCTGGACGCCCACCCAAAAAACTCCGGACCGCTTGAAGATGTTGCATACCCTCTTCTCGGAATGCGACCGGCTCTCCGGCGGCAATTTTTTGTTGTTGCCCGGTGAAGAACCAAACGTGCATCTGGGCGGACATTGGATCGCGCTTTTTCCGAAACCGGTCTATTGGGTTTTGAACCGCGCCACCAACGAGCCATTTTCCGACGAAGTTCAAAACTACGGCAAAGTCTATCACGTCGGCAATCCGGACGACGTGCTGTCGTTAATGGAGCAGGAGAACGGCCTGATGTGGACGGCTCATGCGCGTATCAAGGGTTCGATCCCCTTCCCAGACGGTTACCGCAACGAGCCTTTTTACAAGTCAGACCACTTTCTCGGTGCCGCATGGAAAGCGTTGCCGGCCAATCTCTCCCATCCGACGCTCGGTTGGCGCGCGCTCGACCTGTTCAACGACATGAACCAATGGGGCCAGCACAAACAGGTGCTCGGTGAAGTGGATGTGTTTCAAGTACAACCGGGCTACGAACTGTACGGGCACATGAACATCAATTATCTGAAGCTCGACCGGCTGCCAAAATTTGAAGATGGCTGGCAACCGGTGCTCGATGTGTTGCGGCACGGCCAGTTTTTCACCACCACCGGTGAAATTTTGATCCCGCAATTTACCGCTGACGGCAAGGCCAGCGGTGAAACTATTTCCGGAAAAGAACGCACCAAGATCAAACTGCAACTCGGCTGGACGTTTCCGCTGGTTTACGCCGAAATCATTTCCGGCGACGGCAACACGATCCATCGCCAAAAAATCAACCTGACCGATACGGAGTCTTTCGGTTCGCGCACCTTGAATCTCACCGCCGACCTGCGAAATCAAAAATGGGTGCGCGTGGAAATCTGGGATGTCGCGGCCAACGGCGCATTCACCCAGCCGGTTTGGGTGAACTGAAGCCGGTTCAGCTAAAATAAAATGGCCTACACCAACCGGCGTGGGCCATTTTTTATTCCGTCAATATTTTACTTGGCCAAATCCGCGTTAAGTTTGGCCAGCGCCGACTGCGGATGAGCTTCTGGTCCGGTGGCCCATTTATAATCGGGCGCGGAGGTCATATGAAAACCAAGTTCACCCCCATGCAGCAATTCGTCGTGCGTGATGTACGTACGGTTGAATGATTCGCCATTCAACGTCGCACTCTTGATATAGGGCTTCAACGGTCCGTTGTTGTGCGCGGTGACCGTGAACGTCTTCCCCGGCCCGGTCGTGATGGTAGCCCGGTCAAAGAGCGGCACGCCGATGAGGTAATTATCATCACCGGGACACACGGGATAAAATCCCAGCGCGCTGAAGACATACCACGCGGAGGTCTGGCCGTTGTCCTCATCGCCGCAATAACCGTCCGGCGTCGCGGCATAGAGTTTGCCCATGGACCAGCGGATGCGCGATTGCGCTTTCCACGGCTGGCCCGCGTAGTCGTAGAGATAGAGCATGTGCTGAATGGGTTCATTGCCGTGGGCGTATTGGCCCATGTCGGCTGCGACCATCTCGGTCATCTCATGGATCATGCCGCCGTAGGTTCCGGGGCGCACATCCGTGGATGTGGTGAAGACGGCGTCGAGCTTGTCGGCAAACGCCTGCTGACCGCCCATCAAAGCCATCAAGCCGGGGATGTCATGAAACACACACCACGTCCAATGCCATGAGCAACCTTCGGTGAAGCCGCCGCCCCATTGGTTCGGATAAAACGGTTCCACCCACGAGCCATCTTCTTTACGTTCGCGCACGAAACCGACTTTCGGATCGAACACGTTCGTCCAGTTGTTGGCGCGACGGGCGAAGATGCGGGCATCGCCCTTACGACCGATGGCATTCGCCAGTTTGGCGAGGCAGAAATCGTCATAGGCAAATTCCAATGTCTTGGCCGTGGCTTCGTGGAAGCTCGTTTCACCCTTCACTGGCGAGTACGGCAGATAGCCGATGGATTGATAATATTTCGCGCCATCGCGACCGATGGTGGAGATCGGGCCGCTGTTGTTCGCGTCATGAATCATCTCATCCACGGCCTGGCTGCCGCTAAAAGACTGCACGCCCTTGACCCAGCCATCCGCCAGCAACGAGAAGGAGTTGTTGCCGACCATGCATTCGCGATGACCGGGGCTGGCCCACGCCGGCAACCAGCCGCTTTCGGCGGAGGCATTCACGATGCCCTGCAAAATTTCTGCGTTCACTTCAGGATACAGCAGGTTGTACAAGGGCTGTTCGGCGCGGAACGTATCCCAGAAACCGCTGTCGGTGTAGAGCACGCCGCCATGCACCTTGCCGTCGTACGGGCTAAAATAGACAGAGCTCCCTTGCGCGTCTTTTTCATAAAATTTATGAGGGAACAGGATGCAGCGATAGAGGCAGCTATAATAGGTGCGCTGCTGGTCTTCCGAACCGCCTTCGACTGCGGCGCGGCCCAACATTTCATTCCAACGCGCTTCAGCCTTGGTGCGGATGGTGTCGAAATCGGCATCGCCGATCTCCTTGTCGAGTGTCAGTTGCGCCTGCTCGGGGCTGATGAAAGACGATGCGACCTTGCAGGTGACAATCTTCTTGTCGCTCGTATCAAATTGCAGGTAGGCGCCCAGTTGTTTGTCGGAGGACAGGCTTTCCACCTTGGGCTGGATGTCCCTGGCGGAAGTCCAGACACCGTGCGCGGTGAACGGGCGGTCGAACACGATCACAAAATAATTGCTCGAATAGATGTTCGGCACATCACCGCAATGATAACGGACAGTGCCGATGATCTTGTTTTCGTTGGGGATGATCTGCACCGAGGCGCCTTTGTCGAAGGCATCCAGGATCACATAGGAATCGCCGGTGCCGTTGAAGGTGAAACGAAAGCGGGCGGCGCGCTCGGTCGGCGTGACCTCGGCTTTCGCCTTCCACGTATCGAGTTGCACGCCGTAGTAGCTCGGCTGGACGGTCTCGTTGGCGTGGCTGAAACCGGAGGCGCGGTCTTCATCCGTCACGGCCAGCTTGCCGGAAACGGGCATGAGCGAGAACTGGCCATAGTCGGCGATCCACGGGCTCGGCTGGTGCGTCTCACGGATGCCCCGGATCTTGTCGCTGTTATATTGGTAAAAAAACGAATCGCGTTGCGGCTCGGTGTACGGCGCCCACGTGTTCATCGGGAATGGCAGTGCGATGGCCGGATACTCGTTGCCGTGCGAAAATTCGCGGGTGGAGTCCGTGCCCATCAACGGATTGATTAGCAGCACCGGGGACGGCGCGGCCTGGCTGGCGGCGATTCCGCCGGCCAGCATGGCGAGGGCGATGGTCGTTGATTTCATATTTTTAATCTCTAGTTCCATTCGATTTGACGTTTTCGTTTCCATCCCGTTCATCGGGTGCGGTTGCGAGCTCGATCAATCCGACGTCGATGTATTGCCCGCCGGTATTTTGGTGACAATGAACCGCTAACACATTATGGGCCGAATTCAAGGCGGCCACCGCTTGGGCCGTGAGCGGGACTTCGACGTAGCCCGCAGTCCATTGCGGCAGCCGTGCCGCTTCCACGCCGTTCAAATACACTTCCACATCCTCATCATGATTCAGACGGAGGACATATTTCTTCGATTTGTCAGGCGCGATGCCGGCCGGAAAATCAAAACTGCGCCGCAACCAGATGTCATCCGTATGCCAGTCTGTGCGCACGACCGCGCCCGGCGTGCCGCGCGTGCCAAATCCGCCCGGCGCCGTCGTCCAAGTCCCATCGTCAAACCCGGATTGAAACCAACTATTGGTTGGTGCGGTCAAAATATAACGCCATTCAACGGAACCAGCTTCCGAAGTCGCGGCGATGATGCGAGATTTTAGCGGAGTGGTATCCACTGATTCCAATCCCAAATGATAGATCTTGCCCGCGTCATAGCCGACCAGATAAAGCTCGCCGCTGGCATCCTGACTGATGGATGAGACTCGCGTCGGCGCGCGACCGATCTCCACAATTTTCTCCAAGATACGGTTGGTTTGCGTGAGCGCCCAGATATGACGCACTTCAAAATCGGCGCAAATATACCAGCCTTGCATCGCCGGTGCGCGATGGCCGCGATAGACATAGCCGCCCGTGATGGAAACGCCGGTGTGATGCGGATAGGCGAACACCGGCGCGATGTACTGCTCGCCAGAACGACGATATTGGTCGGAGAACCGGTCAAAGCCTTCGTACACATTCCAACCGTAATTTTCCCCGCCACGCACGATGTCCACTTCCTCGATGCGGTCCTGCCCGACATCACCCACCCACAAGTCATGGGTAAGCGAATCAAAGCTATAACGCCACGGCTCGCGGAAACCATACGCCCAGATTTCCGGGCGCGCGTTGGTATGGCCAATGAACGGATTGCTCGCCGGGATGGCATATGGCAGATCGCCTTGCTGATGATCCACATCGATCCGCAACATTTTCCCGGTGAGCGCGCTCAAGTTCTGGCCATGACCTTGCGGATCGCGCTGCGGGCCGGTGTCACCCATGCCGAAGTAAAGATAGCCGTCCGGCCCGAAAGCAATGCAACCGCCGTGGTGATCCTGGGTCGAACCGGGAATTTTCAGCAATATGCGCGAAGGCTCACCGCTGTCGCCTTCAAAATCGGCAGAAAACTTGCGTTCGGCCAATATGGTCACAACCTGGTCATTCTCCTGAATCTGATATTGAAGATAATATTTCCGGTTCTCGAGAAACTTGGGATGAAAGGCCATGCCCAAAAAACCGCAGCCGCCACCGACACGCACCACGCTGCTCAAATCTACGAAATTGGTTTGCGTGTCGTCGCTCAACCCCTTCTCAATGATCCAACTTTTGCCGGAGTGTTCGAGCACGATGTAAGTGTTTGTTTCACCGGGCAACTCGCCGAACCAAGTGGGATGAGTCAGGTGGATGTTATCGCGAAAAAACGGCTCGATCGTGACGCCCTTGGTTGCCGGTAGAATTTGCTCCGGCATGCCGTGCCGTGCCAAGCCGCCCGGCGGCTGTTGTAAGTTGCCAAGATACGCAATGAGATTGGCAAATTCTTCGCGCGTCAGGCCGGCCTCCAGTCCTTGCGGCATCAAGGACAGCGGGCTGGTACGTTGAGATTTGATGTCCTTGGTCGCAATCCGCACTCGCTTGCCATCGCCACCCATCAATTCAATCCAGTCGCCGGTCACTTCTTTGATCACGCTCTGCGTGCTTTCACCGGAATTGTCCTCGATGATCGTTGTGTCGTAGCCGATGGCGATTTCCGCCGAAGGTTCCAACACCGCGCGGATCAGTTCGTGTTTAGAAAATTTGTCACCAATCGCAAACAGATCCGGCCCCGCCTTGCCGCTGCTGCCGTCCGTCGTGTGGCAGCGCGCACAAATGGTCTTGCGCCCGTCTTTGAACAGTTCACGCCCGCGTTCGACATCGCCGTTCGTGCCCATCGTGAAATCGATCAACGCCTGCTGCGCGGACGTTATCACCGGCGTCTGCTGTGCAGTCGCCATCAACGGCGCCAGCCACAAGGCGACGCCTGCAAAAACAATGGCGAACTGTTGCTTCATCCCGGTCAAAATTTTACCACCAGCTTGCGCTGGGCTGATGTGTTATCGAAATGAATCCACAGCAAATGTTCCTTCGCCGAGTATTCATAAGTCGATATCACACTTCCATCCAATGCGATGGATTGGGGTGCCTGCGCTGTTTCGACCAACATGATCGCCGGCGTATGCGCCACGCCTTCCACCGTGAAGTCGATTTCCGAAGAAGCATTTTCCCCGGTCACAGCCTTGCACGCCGAAGCCAGCAGATGCGTCTTGCCCGTCTGCGCCTTGTTAAGGTCGAGGCAAAATTGGCGGGAACCGGGCGTGATGACGATATTGGTTTGCACTGCCAGCGTGGCGTCGAACAGATTGACGTAACGGCCGGACAATTCCCGTGGCGCGCCGTCGATGGATTCATCCATGCCCGAGGCGATGACGTAAGGACCGCGTTGGAGCAGCAGGTAATTTTTCTCACGCCATTCCTGACCAACGGACTGCGCGGCCAATTTTGCGGTGGCGACGAGGCGGTCGGCATCCGCCGCGCTCGTGGAAAATCTCACCGGCCGCTCACGGATCCAGATCACTCCGCCTTTGCCGACATGATTAAATTGATCGGCGGGAATAGTATCCGTGATGCCCAGCTTCTCGAACAGGTGCTGGCGCGGCGTGGAATATTTTTTACCGTCACTGTTCCACCAGTCACGCACTTGCAAGTAGGGATCGGCATCCTTGTCGCAAACCACCAACACACCGCCCGCTTTCACCCACTTCGCCAGCGGCGTGTGCACTTCCGGCGATAAAGGTTTCTGGCCGTCATAGCTGAGGAACAGGATGCGCATCCCGTCCAGCGCATGCGGCACCGTGACCGTTTCCAACTGCACCGGCGCGACCGGGATGCCGTGTTTCACCAGCGGCATCGCCAGCCCGTAAAAATTACCGAGATGCGGATCGCTCGGCGTCGGCTCACCACGTTGGAACATCATGGAATCGCTGGCCAGCACACCGATGCCCGTCGTACCGCAATCCCACGACACTTGCGACTGCTTCATGTCATTGAGCGTGTTGATGACCGTCTGCAATTCCGTTGCGTAGGCCGGCGGCATGGCTTTGCGTTCATCCTCCGGGACGGAACGCGGATAGTATCCGCCAAACACACGCTCCGGCCACGGGGCGACTTCATACCGGCTGACTTCTGGCTGAAACAATGACGCGACGAGCGTTGATTCCCAGTTGCGACGATAATCCGTCCAGTCATGATTCGCATTATCTTCGATCGGATCGTTCAGGTACCAGACGGAGCGGCCCGTGGCACTGACGAGATTTTGCATGGCGCCATATTCCAAGAACGCCGTCTCGAAAGTGCGGGAACGCACCTCGCCGCGAAAACGGTTCGGCTCGCGTGACGTCCCGGTCCAAACTTGCGCGATGTATCCGTCGCACCCTTTCAAATTGGCAAGGCTGGATTCAGGGCTGACGATGCACCACTGTGAATAATTCAGCAGACTATGTGTGGGCACATAGCAACGCACATGGCGGCCCGTCTTTTGATTATAAGCCTGCACATAATCGAACACCTGTTGCAGCGCGCGACGGTAAAGAAAATATTTTAATTTGCCAGCGCGCCAGCGGGCATCAACGGAGCTATGCGGCGGTTGCCAGTCTTCGTGATAATAGCTCTTCCATTCGCGCTTAAAACCTTCGGAATAACCGGCGCGATCCCAAAACTCGGGTTCTTCCAGATGAATTGCCTCCGCCCCGGCATCAAGGGCGCGTTGAACGCCGACGCAGAGAAATTTTCCGTAGTTGGTGCCGGGGCACATGTAATAAACATCGCCGCCGTGGCCGATCTTGTTGCCGTTGCGGTCCATCTGCGCCTCATCCTCGTGGTTGATGCCGTCAAAGCGACCGTAGAGATAATCCTGATACTCGCCCCATGCGACGCCGGTCATGACGTGAATGCGGTAACCATGCTCGCGCCAGGTGGCGATGCGCGCCGGCAGCCCGGCATCGATGCCGTAGACGATCGCCACATCGGAGCGCAGGTCACCATTTTCGCTCCACGCTTTGCCGGTTTGAAAGCAAGTGCGCTCAAGGATCTGGTTGGTGTCAACGGTCGACCACGGTGAATATTGGGCAAAGGCGGAAACGGCGGCAAACGACGTAATGGCCGCCAAAATAAAACGGGATGGGAACAGGTGCTTCATCATTCAAGGTGCGCTGATGCGATAGAATCGTTGCGGATAATTGGTTGTGTTGACATCCAGGTATTGATACTGGCCGGGAACGCTTTCGATCGTGGACCCGATCAAATTCCAGGCCGACAAATTGGTCGAAGCCCATACGCTATACGTTGCGTTGGAACTGCCGGAGAAATTCAGATCAAAATTTCCACCACCGGAATCAAAAGACACGTTGCCGAACTGCGGGGCAGACGGCAGCGCGATGTTAAAGGTTACTTGCGCCGAACCGGAATTGTAAAAACTGTCACCGGCCATGAAACTCAAATTGGCATAGGGAGTACCGGTTCCATTCGTTGCGCCGGCAAAAACAAGCTGGCCGGAAGGATCAGAAACAACGGTGTTGGGAGCGGTGATCTGTGCGCCTCGCGTGCCGCCGGAAGATTGATAGAGCGAACCGCTGACCGGCAGAGAACGGATGCGGTAGCTCAGCGGATTGCCATCCGGGTCAACACCGGGCAACGCAAAGGCGAGGTCATGATTGACGTAACCGTTGAAGATGGCGTTGTTGACCTGTGGCGGCTGGTTGCCGATGGCGAGGGCAAAATTCAAGCCGCCCGCCACCGCCGTCACATTGGTCAATCCCGGCAGCAGATTCGTCTGTCCGTGGGAATTGTCACCCCACGCCATCAGCGAGCCGCTGTTTTTGAGGACATAATTGTCAGCGCTGCCGCTGGCCAAACTGTTCAGGTTGGTCAACTCGCCGGGGATGGTGGTCTGCCCGCTCGTGTTGCTGCCCCACGCGACGATATTTCTCGCCGAACCGTTGATACCGTAGGTATAGGCAAGATTTTCATTCGCCCGCGCAATTTCAAAAGAACTCAAAGCGCGGTCATACATCTGGATCTCGGCCATGTCGCCGTTGAAAAAATACAGACCGGGCGACATCGCCCCGATCTGGACCGGATAATCTCCGCGCGCCGCCGGACAGAGCGAGCTTTGCGACATGACGATGACACCATCCACGTACAACGTGATCGCATCGCCAGAGCGCACATACATGGCGATGTGCGGATTTCCATCCGTGACATTGCCGCCGTAGAGACTCAGGTCCGAGCCGCAGCCGTTGCCGCCCGCGCCGAGGCCGGCGCCCACCTGGCTGCCATTGATGCACAGGGCCCAGTCCGCCACGACCCCGGACTGCTCCGTGGCGAGCAAACCGGTGTTGAGATAAAAATTCGATGATGCGGCACCGGCCGTGGTGGTCTTGAAAACTGTGATCAAGGTGAAACTGCCCATGGATGAGATCGGGCTGTTGGTGGCGGCGATCGTCAGGCACTGGCTATTGGCGCTGGAAAAACGAACCACTTTGTGTCCATTGATGACATTGGAATAAAGCCGGGGTTCGTTGACGGCAGCGGTCTGGGTGGCCGTGCGGGTGCTCAAGCTGTCTTTCCACGTACCAATCAGGGTTCCGTCGCTGCCGGTGAGACTGTCGGCCACCCAGCGGGCCTTCGGCGCACCGGCGACGCCGCTCAAACCGTAAGTTGTGGCCAAATTTCCATTCACCGTGGTCAGCTCCTGAAGGCTCAGCGTGCGGTTGTAAGTTTGAATCTCCGCGATATCGCCGCTGAAGAAACCGGTAGACGTGGTCATCGCCCCAATCAGAAAATCGTAGGTGCCGCGCGCGGTGGTGCAGAGCGGATTCTGCTCGGAGACGATGACACCATCCACATACAGGCGGACGGTCGGACCGCTGCGGACATATTCGGCGATGTGCGACAGACCATCCACAACATTGCCGCCGTAGAAGCTGATATCGGAACTGCAATCACTGGCGCCCGCACCGAGACCGCCGCCAAGCTGGCTACCGTTCAAGCCAAGCGCCCAATCGGCCACGGCAAACGGTTGTTCGCAGCCGAGCAAACCGGTGTTCTGATAAAATAAACCCGAGGCAAGTCCAGGGGTGGTGGTCTTAAAAACAACGGCCAGCGTAAAATCTGAAGCGCCAGAAATCGGACTGTCAACGGCGGCCACGGTCAGGTATTGGCTGCTGGCATTGGTGAAACGCACTGCACCGTGGCCGTTAAAAATATTGGAATAAAGCGTGGGGCAATTGCCGGCGGAAACCTGCGTGGCGATTTTTCCACGGATCATATCTGTCCAATTGGTGATGGCGGTGCCATTGGTACCGGCGAGAGTATCCGCCGTGAACCGCAGGTTTGGAATCGGATTTGGCCCAAAAAGATTGGGCGAGGTTATGGCATCCGCTCTCAGTGCAACGCTGTGAAAATCACCGGCCGATATGCCAATGACTTGAGAGAGACCGTTGGGAACATTGGTCTGGCCAAAAGCGCTGCTGCCCCACGCGGTGACGGTGCCATCAGCCTTCAAGGCAAGGCTGTGATATTTTCCGGCGGCGATGTCCACCACGTTGCTCAACCTCGGCGGCAGGTTCGTTTGCCCCAGATTGTTGGCGCCCCACGCCGCGACCGTGCCGTCAGCTTTCAACGCGAGGCTATGGAAACCGCCGGCGGCGACCTCCACGACGTTGCTCAAACCGGCGGGAACGTTGGTTTGGTTTTGAGAATTATCACCCCACGCCGTGACGATACCGGAAGAACTCAACGCGAGGCTGTGTTGAACGCCACCGGAAACTTCGACCACATTGGCCAGGCCGGGCGGAACGTTGGTTTGCATCAAACTGTTGCTGCCCCAGGCGACCACCGTGCCGTCATTTTTCAACGCAAGCGCATGATTGGCCCCGCCCGCCACGGCGATAACATTCGTCAACCCGGCCGGCACGTTAGTCTGTCCCGAACCGCCATCGCCCCACGCTTTGACCCGGCCGCCGGTGATGAAAATTTTATCGGCACCGTAGGCTGTCCCGAGCGAATTGCTGACGGCGGCGCGGTAATGATAAATGATTCCCGGCACAAGTCCGCTGGCAGCCATGCTGATTGAGACGGCGGAAGTCCCGGTCACATTAGTCACGGCGGTCCGGGTGCCGTAACTCGTGTTGGTTCCCCATTCGAACCAGGCCCCGGCGGCTCCGGCGTTGGGGATGACGAAACCTTGCAGCGTCGAACCATTCGCGCCGGCGCCGGCAGCGGAACGGGTCACCGCGATGGGATTGCCGAACTGCTGGTTATAGAGCATGAACAAGTGATCGGGGCGGACGAACACAAATTTGTTTGTGTCAAAATAGGTGGAGATGTTGCGCAAGTCGCCGGGTCCGAGGCTCCAGACAACGGCTTGGGCTCCCAAAAACAGCGGCGCGGTGCCGGTCCAACCCGCCGACGCATTTTTCAACTGGGTGATGATATCATTGGTCAGCGAGTCATAGGGCGCGGCCAGACCCAAAGTCCGCAGGCCTAAATTGGTGGTGGTATAGTTGCCGCCGCTTTGATCCGTGAGACCGAACAATGTCGGGCAATTCGATGCGAAGGCGCGCGCCACGCCGCTCGACACGGAGTCCCACATGGTGATGACATGCAGACCGCTGCGTTGCAGATAAGAATCCGAGACACGGGCAAAGGCGGCGAGATTGGCCGCGCCCCAGCTTTCGATGTGCGCGTAACCGGCCCCGGACGGACCGGAGATCAGGCAGTCGTTGGTGGTGGCGGTGTTCCAAAAATGATTGAGCATCACGGGGTCGAACTCGGAGGCCAGCGGCGAAACCGTCCAACCGATGGGGATGCTGCCGCGCGCGGGTTTCTCCCAATCGATCTTCATGACGTGCTGCATGTATTGGATGTTGTCGCCGTCGCTCAGGATGAGTGAGATGTAAATCTTGTTGGCCAGCGGCGGCGGCGGCGGGATGTCCGGGATGTTGATGGGCCGCGTGACGCCGCTGTACAGCGAGGCGTTCTGAAAATAATCACTGGCCAGCACGGGGATGCCGTATTGTGCGCTCCAACCAAGACCGTTGCCTTCATCCGGCCACCAACCCATGTAGATGCCGTTAGCCGGGGTCATGTCTTTAAAAAACAGGGCAAGCGTATTTCTATCCGCCGTGTTTGCGGTCGCCGGATCCAGCCAGACCAGCGCGGATTTAGTGGCGACCACATAATCACGCAACTCACCGTGAATGTTGGTGTATAGGCCGGTCACCATGCGATGGGTGCATTGCGACCAGTAGTTGGTATAGAGATAACCATAGGCCAGATACTTGTTCGCAAAACGTCCGCGCAAATCTTGGGCGATGGACAAATTATATGGCGCGTTGGTGAGCGTGTTGAGCAAGGAGGGATCGCAAATCAACAGGTTGCTCACGCCGGCGATGGTGGTGGCCACGTTCAGCGTGTCCGGCAGGTTGGGATCGGTGACGACCAGGCCGTTCAAATTCGTCTCATATTTCGTGATGAGGCTGTAACCGTTGGCCGCGACCACATAGGGGAGATTGTGCAAGTTGAGCCAGGTGAACTTGCCTTCGCCATCAATACTGTTCGCGCAGGCGATGCGTGGCTGGGTGCGGTTGACGATGCCTTCGAGCGAGGAAAACATGTCGATCTCCGCCGGGGTGGAGGAGCTGACGTCAACGCAATCAATGACTGCCGCCGGGGTGGAAAACGTGGGCAAGAGCTGGTTAGTAGGCCAATTGATGCCTTGGGCGTGGCCCAGAAAGGCCGCACTTAAAATCATCAAAATGAAAAAACGGATTTTCATGACGGGCTCTCAAATTGTGTCGCAGGGAAGAGAGGGTGCTTCACCCTCACCCCTGCCCTCTCCCTGAGGGAGAGGGGGAAACGCTCGCAGCGTTCGGGCAAATCTACGGCAACGGTGACAAGAATGCCGTTGATCTGGTCTTCCCACCTCCTTGGCGGCTGAAATTATTCCGTGTGCGGAAGTTCAAAGTCATCTTGCGCCGGCGAAGGTGCCGGCGGGGCAGCCAACACCGTCCGCTCATCGATGCCGACATCGACGTACTGGCCGCCGATGGTCTGGTGGCAATGCACGGCGAGGACATTGTCCTGACCGATTAGCAAGGCGTTGCGCGCGGCAGCACTGAAAGGAACCCTCATGTAATTGCCGATGAACCCGCTGGCAGACAAGACTGGCACACCGTTCAGGTACACTTCCACGTCTTCATCGTGATGCAGGCTGAAGGCCAGGTGACTGATCTGTTCCGGCGTGAGCGCGCCGGGATTGAAAGTGCGGCGCAACCAGATGTCGCTGGTGTTCCAAACGGTGCGCACGACCGCGCCCGGCGTGCCGGCGGTGCCGAAACCACCCAGACCCACGGCCCAACTGGCATCGCTATAGTTGGTGGTGTACCAACTGGCGGACGGCATGATGGTGGTATAACGCCATGTCTGGCCGTCGGTGCGGGAAGTGGGCAGCACCGTGTTCAACGCATATTTTCCCAGTGGCGCAGCGATCGCAGCCTGAATGGCATGAAGGTCGGGCTTGCGGACTTTGCGGTCGTAGGTGTAGAGGCCATTCAATTCGGTTTCCACATCGGTGATCTCGGTGTAGACCGCCGCGCTCAAACCGTGGTTCTGCACGAAGTCAGACAGCAACTCGGAAAAACCATTAAACTTGGAGACGAGATCGACACCGTCCTTGGCACCCACATAACCCCAACCGCTGGCCCACGTGTGATTGGTGATCGCCAGACCGACACCGCCATATTCACCGCACACGACCGCCTGGGTTTGGCTGACCGGATAATTCGGATCGGGATAAGCGTGAACATCGAGGATATCACCTACACCAAAATGATCGCCACCGCTGGCTTGATTCACGAGGCGGGAAGGATCCATGTCTTTGACTTCATGCACCAAGGCCGCCGTGTCGTGCTGGCCTTGCGCTTCATTGAAGATCACCCACATGATGATCGACGGGGCGTTCCAGTGCGTTTGCACGATACGTTCCAACTCTGACTTAAATTCCGGCACATCTGGCGCCGCCGGACGATCGGTATAAGAATTGTAACTCGGCATGTCCTGCCAGACGAGGATGCCCAGTTTATCCGCCCAATAATACCAGCGGGCGCGTTCCACCTTGATGTGTTTGCGGACCATGTTGAAACCGACAGCCTTCTCGCGCTGGATATCGCTCTTGAGGGCGTCATCCGTGGGAGCGGTGTAAATGCCGTCCGGCCAAAAGCCTTGGTCGAGCGGGCCCATCTCAAAAACAAACTGGTTGTTCAACAAGATTTTGGTGAAGCCATCCACCTTGCCGAGGCTGATCTTGCGCATGCCAAAATAGCTCGTCACGGTATCTTCGACCTTGCTGCCCTTGGTCACGGTCACGTCCAAGTCGTACAGGAAAGGATTGGTGGGCGACCACAGATTGGCCTTGGGCACGGGCAGTAACAATTCCGCGCCGGGTGCACCCGTGATTTTGCCAACCACTTTTTTACCGATGCGGGCGGTGGCCTTCACTTTCACGTCGGCGGACGCGCCGGGAACCGACACAGTCAATTTCAAAACACCGGCGTCGATATCCGGCACCATTTTCAGATCAGAGATTCCCGTGACGGGGACCGGCTCCAGCCAGACTGGCTGCCAGATGCCGCTGGTGGAGGTGTACATGATGCCGTGTGGATGCAGGGTCTGCTTGCCGCGCGGTTCGCCGGCATT
This sequence comes from Verrucomicrobiia bacterium, assembly GCA_035943555.1. Classification (GTDB taxonomy): domain Bacteria; phylum Verrucomicrobiota; class Verrucomicrobiia; order Limisphaerales; family UBA11358; genus UBA11358. Next base: position 20,484 of record DASZCA010000481.1, on the reverse strand, counting down.
ATCGGTCGGGTCATAGACGCGGACGATCAATTCCTGCGAACCTTTGCCGTTCAGATACGGGGTGATGTCGTAGCTGGCCGGATCGTAGCCGCCGGTGTGGAGGCCCACGCTTTTGCCGTTGATGAACACTTCGGATTCCCAATCCACGGCATCCAGATGCAGCACAATGTGCTGGCCGGACCATTTCTCCGGCACCGTGAACGTGCGGCGATACCACGAGCGATCATGATATTGCTTCACGCCGGAGAGCGCGGATTCCATCGGGAACGGAACAAGGATTTCACCGGAAAGTTTTTGATTCACCGGCACGGCATCGGCGACGGCACCGGCTTGGAACTGCCAGACGCCGTTCAGGTTCAACCATTCATTGCGCACCAGTTGCGGGCGGGGATATTCCGGCAGCGGGTTGGCAGGGTCGACCTGCTTCGCCCAATCGGTCATCAGCGGAGCCTGCTTCGGTTCCCACGCTGAAGCGTTCAGGGGTGAGTGGATGACGGCCGCCAAAGCCAGCAGGCCGGCGGCAGGGGAAAGGAATCGCATGGTTTTAGTTGGGCTTAACATCCACGAAGCCGAGGTCCACGTATTGGCCGCCGCCGGTTTGATGGCAGTGGATGGCGATCGCATTTTTTCCCGGCTTGAGGGCGGCACGGCCCTCTTCCGTCAGCGGAAAGTAATCGTAACGGCCCACGAAGCCCCCGGCATTCAGAGCGAGCACGCCGTTGATGTAGACTTCGGCATCATCATCATGATGGAACCACAGTTGGATGTCTTTTAATTGCTCCGCATTCAGTTCCACGTCGCGACGCAGCCAGATGTCGCTGGTATTCCAAGTGGTGTGGGGCAAGGCGCCGGGTGTATCGCGCATGCCAAAACCGCTCCAGCCTTCGGGCCAGGCGGAGGCGTCAAAATTTTCTTTCGTCCAATCAGCAACGGGTTGGGTGGTCGTGTAACGCCACTTGGTGGTCTCCCGGTCGGCGGCGGGGATCACCACGGTCACGGTGGGCGGTTTGGGGATCGGCGCCCAGTTGGCGGCCTTGACCTCGTCACGCTTGGCATATTTTTGCCAGACGGATTTATCATAGAGCAGCTGCATGAACACGCCGCCCACGACCGGGCGCGCGGTGAAGCCGACCTTGCGGGCGGACTTGGTCTGATACCAGTCGGTCATCGGCGAACGGTCCGGGGCGTTGTTGAGAAAATGGATGATCGGATTGACCAGCGCCTCGAAATCAGCACGATCCTGGGTCAGCGTGGCCGTCCAGGTGATCCAGTCAAGCTTGGTGTAGGTCTCGCGGCTATCCAACGGCAGGCCGTATTCGTTCAGGTGGCTCTTGTAGAAATCCATTTCCTTGCGGGCGACGCTGGCCGGGAAAAGGTTCAGGCCGAGCACGCGATCCCAAACAAGGTTGTATTTTTGGCTCCACGTCCCGGGACGGTCAAAGGCGAGGCGGAAATGATCGCCATCATCGGCTTCCTTGACCCAGCGTTGCGCGGCATCGCGGGCAATCTGGTAATATTCATTCGCCGTGGCCTGGTCACCGCGCAGTTCGCACAACTTGGCGAAGGAACCGAGGCCGCAGATGGCCTTGATGCTCAGGTTCACGTTGTGGGCGAGGTGGCCGGCGAAGTCATCGGTACAAAGCTGTTTCTCAGGATCAAAACCTTTTTCCTTCAAATAAGCCGCCCACCGCTGAAGCTGCTTCCAGTAAAGACCGGCAAAGTTCGCATTGCCCTCCATCTCGGCAACCGCCCCGAAGAGGCACAGCAGGTTGCCGGTTTCCTCGACGGGCATCTGGTTGTTCACCCCGTTTTCGCCATCGCCATACACCTGCCCGTTGGCCTTGGGATAAGTGCCGAGGTCATGCGGGGCGAAGGGAAATTTCCAGCGTTCGCTGGTGGCGTAGTTCATGAACGGGACAATGAAGGACTCGGCCACCGAGGGACCAGACAGCAAAAACAGCGGTGACATCGGGTAGAAAACGTCGGAGGTGCTGATACAGCCATTGGAGTGATTTTCCTTGCAGAACTGGAGCGGTTGACCGTTGGCATCGGCCGCAAAAACACCGGCAGCGAAGCACTGGCGAAACGCAAGCGAGCCGAGCAGTGCGTAGTTTTCACCACCGGCCTTGGTCAGGTCGGCAACCAATCCGTCATCAAATTTTTCACAACGCGATTTGAGCGAATCGTAATCGTGCGCGGCGGCCTTGAGCAGGTCGGCAGCTTCCCAGCCGTTGCGGCGCCAGTACGGACGCAGATTTTTCTTCATGTACTGGATCGCATAGATCTCGTCATAGGCGAGCATCATCCAGCGGGAAACGGGTTTCTCCCCGACATTGCCCAAATGGAGCACCAATGCGGAAACCGGCGCGGTGGCAGCGGTTTGCCGTCCGGAAGCGGAAGCAACGGACGCAGAGAGTTTGCCGGTTTGGGCAAACGCGTCGCGACCGGCGGACGCATCTACTTGCGCAAGGAACGCTTTCTGACCGTTGGCGGCGGCGACATACAGATAGCCCCAATCGATGCGGAGATCATCCCCGCTCTGCCCGAGCACATGTTGATCTTGAGATCCGATCTTGAGGGCGGAGACACCGGACATTTTTTCGGCGGACCAAATCACAGCCTGGTCGGACGTATTGACGGCGAGCTCGGTGGAGGCATCGAAATAGGTTTCGACCGCATGCTTTTGGCCATCCGTGGAAGCGCATTCCCAAGTCAGATACGTCACGGGGCGGGACAGCAGGTCGATATCTTCCGGCAAAGCAGCCGTCATGAAGGTCAACGTGAGATTCAAGCCCTGACCGGCAAAAGAATAAATAGTGCGCGTGGGCAGCACCTGGACTTGCGTCTGCGGCAACGCCGGGATGGCGGAAGGTTCCTTGCCCATGAGGCGGAAGGTTTTGCCATCGATTCGCACGAGGCTGGTGAGGCGCTGGGCTTTTCCAGTCCAATGCGTTGTATCCGCATCCGTCAGCTTGTCCGCGGGCGACCAGATGCTGAAGTAAGGATTGCAGGCGACAAGCGGCACGGAGGGCGGACGGAAAGTTTCCGCATGGGATGTCGCAACCAAGCCCAGTAAAAAAACCGCCAAAAACCGGAAAGCCCCAAAGCGAACACTATTTTTTTGTTTCATAGAAAGAACGAAAAACCAGATCAAAAAAACGACTCCAAATTATTGCTCCGGCGTATTGTTGGGGGTTGCGATGTCAGGACTTCCATGGTGCGCCTGGTTATCATTATTCCAACGGGCCACGAGAGTATCGTCGCCGATCACCATCAAGCCATTGGGGCCATCGCGTTTGAGGCTTTCCACGTGCCCATCACAAAACAAGATATCAGAGCGCAAACTGTGCCGGTTGCTCGGCCATTGGGTATGGTATTGCGAGGCATCGGTAGGATCCAAATTCGCATTAAAATCGACGGGAGCAGGTGCATCGGAACGCACATCACCAAGGGCGATCATGTCCGTGGGCCGGCGAATCGACGTGTCTTTTACGGGAGTTGTTCCGACGTCTCCACCCAAGCCATAAGTGGGTGTATGACTGTCAACCGACCCCCAGTCATTATAACCGATGGAGAATCGTGAAGATTCCAAGATGGCAAAATTATCCAACAAACCATTTTCGCCTTGTTTAAAATTTCCGGAAGGGCCGGCCAGCGTATTGTTCACATTGGTATCCCAATAGGCTTGAGAAAGCGCCGCCGGACAGTTAAACGCGTTCCGGTTATTTCCCATCAAACTTAACAACCGCGGCTGCCACACATAGGTTTTGTTGCCTGTTGGCGTCGCGGTCGAATTTTGCCAAAAATTTGCCGGATATTGATTATAGTTATCGGCATACATCACCAACGCGAGGCCGATTTGGCGCATATTATTTATGCAGCCAGTTTGTTTGGCTTTTTGTTTAGCCTTGGCCAAAGCGGGCAGCAACATGGCCGCCAAAATGGCGATGATGGCGATGACTACCAGCAGTTCGATCAGGGTAAATGCGCGACGGAACCCGCGACGGCCGGTGACGGGGACGGTTTTGAAAAAATGTGTTTTCATTTTCTTCACAGGAATTATGAATCAATCTAGCGTAGACCCCGTTTTTGTCATGTGGCATGAATTGGCCACAATGGAAAAACAAGGCATTCGAATGCTTTGTCCGATACCTTCCGCTTCACCTGCCTTCCTCAAATCAGGGGCCGATCAGCACCCGATAGAATCGTTGTCCACCCATCGGAGCCGGGTCGACAAATTGGAACGGAAGCACGACTGGATTGGTCGTTAACAACCAGACCCAGCTGGCCACGCCCACCAGCAAGTTGGTGGCGGCGTAGACCAGATAATCCGGGCCCGCATCACCATTGATCTTCATACTAAACTGGCTACCGGTGATAGAGGAAGCGACGAAGACCGGTTGGGAAGGCCGCATCACGGTGACATTAAAATTTTGGGTCGCAGTCAAGCTAGGCGAGCCGTTGTCAGCCACTTGAACGGTGAGCGGATAAGTAACTCCAGACTGGGCGATGCCAGGACGCCAAGTGATCAAGCCGTTGGCCGAATTGATGGTCGCGCCGGCGGGCGGATTGGACAGGGTATAAGCGAGGGTTTGGGCGGGCTGGTCGGCATCGGTGGCCGAGTTGGTGACCAACAGCGTGCGGCCTGCAAGAATGGCGGTGTCTGCCATGGGTGACAGTTGAGGCGCATGGTTCATCAACGCCGGCACGGCACCGGCACTGATGACGTAATCGAATATCTGCACATCATCAATCGTCCCGGTTAAAAAGCCCCCGGACACGCCGGTCTGCAAACTGCCAAGGCGTAGATTAGGCGGCGAGGCACGCGTGCCGGTCGGGCCGGAACCGGTCGCCTGCAAACCACCGTCGACATACAGGTTCATCTGGCCGCTGACGGAATCACGCGTGGCCGTGATATGATGCCAGGCGCCATCATTGATGGCGGTGGTCGAGAGAATAGTCGTATCCGGATTGCCCACGCCGAAGGCGGCATAGTTGCCGACGAGCGCGGTGCCGAAATCATTGGCCACCCCGGAGACTTCGCCATCGACAAGGCCTTTGCCATTGAACCACTGGCCGGTGCCGCCGACGGCGGTGGTCTTGGCCCAGAAAGCGAGGGTGAAACTGTTGCTGACCGGAAGCGGAATGGCAGCATAGGTGCCAGTGGTACCATCGAATTGAGCCGCCTGTGCGCCGAGCTTGCCGGTCGCGAACTGGACATTGCCGAAGAGGGAACCATCGTTGCCGTAACCGCTGTTATCAAGTGCGTTGCCTTCCAACTGATACCATGCATGCGGTCCGCCCGCCGGAGTGACAGGCAGTTCACGCGCTACGGGGTTTGCATAACTGGAAGTCGACTGGTCGCCGTCCGTGCAATAATCGCGCACGCCGATCATGCCGCTGCTGAACGTGGCATCGCGCAGATCGATCACCGGCAGGTTGGTGTTGTTGACGAAAATGCGGATGCGGGAACCTTGCGCCGAAACCTTGAGGTGATACGACGTGTTCGCCGCGAAGGCCATAGACACGTTTGTGATGGCATGCCAGCCATTGTTGGCATAACCGAATTGCAAATTAGGCCCGGAAGGATTGATGCCCACGTAATATCCGGAATAGGCATCTGCACCGATGTCCGGCTGACTGGCGCGGAACAGCAGACCGGCATTGCCGGCGGAGCCGACCGAGACGTCGGCTTCATAGGTGAAATTGGTGAACGCGGTGGCCATGGCCAAAGCTTTGGCGCCGTTGGCCGAGGCGGGCACGGTGCTCAACACACCGTTGCGCGCCGTCCAATTGCCACCAAACACCGTCCACCGCCGGCTCCAGGCGGAATCAAAATTATCAGTGAAAGAACCGGCAGTCGGCGCCGGAGCGCCCAGATACGGAAACCAACTTACACGCAGATGCTGCGCGCCGAAGGGCACCAGCGTGACGGTTTCGAGTGAATTAGTGGAAGCCACGGGACTGATGGGCGGCTCGAAAGCATGTGTGCCGCGCCAGCCGATCGTCCAATTCGGCAACTGCCGCGCCTGCGCGGTCAAGGCGACGGACGGCTGCGCAGGATCAAACGGATTCGCCGGGGTGGCATAATTCGTGAAGGTGAGCGAGCTGGCGAGATTGGTCAGATTCAATTGCAACGCGTAAGCCCACGGCGTCGTGGCACGCACCTGGTATTCATCAAAGCCCAAACCGAGCGGATCGGGCGTGCTGACGGTCCACTGTTCACCGATCTTCAACGAATAGACCACGGGGCCGCGACTGACGGCCACGGAATGGCTGGGCCCGGCCTGTGTTTGCAATGGCATCGGCAAACTGATGACGACGAGATCGCCATTGTTCCAAGTGCGTTGAAGGTGAAAGAAAGACGATGGATGAATGCCGGTTTGCGCCTGACCATTCACGGTGATTATGGCATTGCTGCACCAGCCGGGGATGCGCAGAGCCAGCGGGAAGGCCACGGGACTGCCCACGGAAATCTGCAACCGGATCTGTTCTTCAAACGGATAGCCGGTGTCCTCGGTGATCTGCACCTGTTGGCCACCGACCAAGGAATTCACAACGGTCGGCCCGTAGGCAAGCGCGGCAAGACCGCCGTCGGATGTGGCCGCCCAGGAATTTTGAACATACTTCGGCCAGCCCATGTGAAAATTATAACGGCAACAGGGAAAGCCGGAATTGGGACCGGGCACAGAGCCGTTAGCATAATCCTGGTTGTAGCCGTGACCGCCGTTGATGGCGATGACGTTATTCGGCAGCGTGAAATATTGGATGCCCTTGATGTTGTTGGCGAGCGCGGCGGGCAAGGCGTTGAATGAAATGGTTTCAAGCCGGTCGGCCAGCACCGGATCGCCGGTGGTACGCTCGGAGGTTTCCAAGCTGAGCATGGCCTCGACGATGGAACACAGTTCCACACCCTGGATGCTCGAGTTGCCGGCGAGAAATTCTGTGCCGCTGTTGATGCCGCAGGAGAGTCCGTGTTCACGCATCAAAGCATTCCAACCGAGCGCGAGCGCGTTCTGGTCGGCGGGCGAGCCGGAAAGCTGATAGTAGACATCCGGCAGCTTGAGCGCCTGCTCCACGTTCACATTATGCTTGGGCTGGAAGTCGGTGCCGTAGGAATCAAAATTGTTGCTGGTGAAAATTCCGGTCCAGTCGTACGCCTGTTGATGGAGCAGATTAACCAGCGTCAGCAGGTTGGTATCGCCGTTGCGGTTGTAGAGCCAGAGGGCGACATCCATTTCATCACCGGCGCGGGATTTGCCCCAGTCCACGAGCGGACGTGACGGCAGGTTGACGAGCATGTAATGAAAATAATTGCTTAACACATTTGGCACGCGCGCATCGCCGGTGGCTTCGTAATAATCGCGCAACGCATAGGTGGCGAGCATGCGGGGCCACCAGTCATTATTTGCCGTGGGCCCGAGGAAGCCGTCTGCACCCTGATGCGTCAGCAACCAATCCATCCATTTTTGCGCCTTCTGTTTGAGCCCGGCGTCATTCAGCACGTAGGCGAGCGGGATGAGACCTTTGTAATAATAAGGGCTGCGTTCCCAGCTATCACCGGTGCCGCCGAGCCACGCGCTGTTGGTGCCGATATCGACGGCATAAACGGCCTCCGCATTGCCGGTGAGACCGTCGCGTTGCAACTGGCATTGGGTGAGCAACCAGCCCAAGGGCCGGACGCTGCCCAGCGGCAACGCGGTGAACGGCGGGGCGAACAACGGGGCGCGATTGGTCACGACCGCCGTGGGCGGAAGATTGGCGGCGGCGGGAATGCCCTGCGCGAAGACAGGCGCAGAAATGCAGAGGCCGCTGAAAGCCAGCCAGCCAGCCTTCCGGGCGAATCGCGAAAGAATCATCTTCATATGTTTTAACTAAGCGGCCCGGTGAAGCCTGTTTCCAAGCATCACCGGGCCAGATTTAAGAAGCGTAACCGAAGTCGCGCTTCAAACTGTTCACGGATAGGTCAGGCGGTAGAACACAGTCGGATTGGCCGTGATGATCGGGATCGACACCGCGTTGGTGGTGGCGGAACCGGGCACGGTGGACCACGTATTGGAGGCTGCGGTCAAGCCCACGGCCCGCGAGTTGGTCTGCACCAGCAAGCGCCAGCCGATATGATCCGCCGGCCAGGACAGGTTCAGGTTGCCACCGGAAACGGAGCTGACGATGTTCGTCGGATTCGTGTTAACCGAGCTGGCGGTGACAACACCCAGCGTACCGCTGACCGCCAGCTGGCTCACGTCCCAAGTCAGGCCGGCACCCGGCGTCGTCGGGCTGATGGCGCTGAAGGAACCGCTGTAGGTCGTGGCGTTGAACAGCTTGAAGCTGTCCCCAGAGGCCAAGGTGCCCGCGAGGTTGTTCACGACCAGCGTGCCACCGTAGGTCAGGGTCGAGACACCGGTGACCAGGTCCTTGGTGCCGGCGGTCTTGTTGACGTCCACGGCTGTGGTGCTACCCGCCGCCAAGCTAAGGCTGCTGTTAACGGTCAAGGTGCCGATGCCGCCCGTACCGGGCGACAGGGTCGAGCCTGACGCCACCGTCACCGGGGAGGCGAGCGTGCCCGTGCCGCCGAGGGTGCCGAAGCTGACCAAGGTCGGTCCGGTGAAGGTGCTCGCGCCGTTCAGGTACAAGGTGCCGGTGCCGATCTTGGTGAGACCGCCGGTCGAGTTGGCCGCGAGATCACCAGCTTGGAGGGTATAGACCAAGTTGCTGGCCACCGTGCTGGAACCGCCGCCCACAAAGGCAAACGTAAGGCTATCACCCGCCACATAGTTTTTGCCGGGAGCAGTGATGGCCACGTTAGTCACCACGCCACCGATCACCGTGGCGATGGCCATGGCACCGGCGCCAGAACCACCATTCACGGTCACGAGCGGCGCACCGACGTAACCGGCACCGCCGTTGGTGGTCACCTTGATAATGCCGCCAGCCGGATAGATGCCGTTGCCCGTGGTGGCCAGCAGGTTGCCGGAGATCGTGGCCACATTTGCGGCAGTATCCACCGTCAAGCCGCCACGATACACGTTCTCGCTGCTGGGGGAGTTATCCATGAGGGTGATGTTGTTCGCACCGGCCTGCAAGGTGCCGCCGTTCATATTGACCACCGCGCTGCCGCCGGTCGAGTTGGCGCGATAGATCGGATTGGCTAACTGGAGCGTGCCACTGTTCAAGTTTAGCGTACCATTGCCACCGGCGGCGTTTTCGAGGACCACGCCGGAACCATTGTTCACGGAGAGGCTGATCACCGTGGCCGTGCCGCCGGCTTCCGTGCCAAGGTTCATGGCCGCCGTGGCGCTACCTGCGTCCGGCAGATGGATGCTGTATTGCGGATTGATGGTGGCGGTGCCGCCAGTGAAGGTCGCCACACCGTTGCCGCTGGAGGTATTGCCACCGACCGCCAGATAACGGCCAATATTAAGCGTGCCGCCGCTCTGGACCAACGATCCGTAACCGCCATATCCCAGGCGGATACCGTCACCGGTCGTTTCGTTGAACGAACCGCCGGAGAGGGCGAACGAACCATAGGAAGTGCTCACAGTACCGCCGTTGGCACCAATATGGAGATACTGGCCGCCGCCGTTACCAAACCGGATCGTGCCAGCAGTCTGGTTGAGGGCGCCGATGCCGGTATCACCCGTACCGGATGTACCGCCCAAGAATATCTGGCCACTGGTCGTGGAGATGGTCGAGGTGGCGGAGGAATTCATGTTCCAGATCGCGCGGGCCGACGTGCCGCCGATCCAATCGCGCGACGTCAAGGAAGTGATCGCGGCGCTGTTCGTGACGTTCAGGATCGAAGTCGAACCGGAACTTTCACCGATGTTGAAAAGGCCGCCTGAATTCGCCAGCGTCGTGGTGCCCGCCAAGGTCAGGATCTGGGTGCCGGCGTTGGGCAAACCGTTGTTGTATCCCAAGCTGACACCGCCGCCGTTGCCCGGCGTGCCCGTGTTCGCATAGGAGACATTCATGGTCGAGTTGTAGATCGCGGCGGTGGAAACCCAGTTGGAATTACCATTGCCACGACCGAGGGCAAACCAGCTCGAAATGCCCAGCGTGGAATTGGTCACAACCAGGTTCGCTGCGGCAGCGGGAACCGAGGCGACCCACAGTTCACCAATCACGCTGTTGGACTGACCACCCACGGTGCCGTCCAGAACCACGGTACCGTTCTGTACTTGGAACGCGCCGCCCACGTTCGCGGGCGAGAGGACGTTGGTGTTGGCACCGGCATAGGTCAGCGTGCCCGCACCCGTTTTCAACAGGGTGCCTGCGCTGGCCAAAGCCGTGCCGCTCAAGGTGAGGTTGCTGCGTGTATCAAGGACGCTGTTGGCCGTCAATGAATAGCCGCGGTTGATGGCCACCGCCGGACCAGCGTAGCTCAAGGTACCGCCACCCAGAACCACGTTGGTGGGATTGGCGGAAGAGGCACCGATCGCACTGGGCGAACCGCCGTTGGCCAGGTTGGTGACAATCAAGGCGCCGTTGCCGGTGATGCTGACCGGTCCGGTGAACGTATTTCCGTTCATGTTCAACGTCAGCGTGTTGGTGCCCTGCTTGGTCAGACCGGTGGCACCGCTGATGTTGCCGCTGCCCGCCAAGGTGTAGGGTATCAGATTGTTGGTAAACCGGACACTGGCCGGCGCAACCGTCACACTCAACATCACATTGGTGGCGCCAGTGGCATTGTCATCAAACAAGACCGGGGTGCCGTCGTGATACGTTGTGGAGGACAGGGTGCCGAGATCGAACCAGTTCGCCGTAGTGTTGATATCCCACACGCTGCTCACATTGCCGTTCCAGCGCGGGGCGCCGGCGCTGGTGACCACAAAGTCAATGCTGCTGTTCGCAACGTTGTTCGAAAGATAACCCACCGATCCGGTCGGAATGGTGCCGAGCACAAAGCTGCCTGTGCCGCTGATCGAGCCGGTGTACTTCAGCAACGGAACCTGGCCGGCGGCCGGCACGGCGGCCGCGATGTTGACCGTGACCGTGGCGTTGTTGTTCAACGTCGTCACGCTGAACGGAGCCGAGGCCGGATTGCCGAAGGAACCCAGATCAAAGTTCAGGGACGCAGTCGCACCGGCAAAGGAGAGGCCCGGGACGACGTATTGGGAATTGAGCGCACCCACCACGGTGACGCCGAACGCGGCCGCATTGGAGACAGTAACATTGCCGCCACCGGTGGAACCGGTGGTGAGGATCAATTTGCCCGCGTTAACCGTGGTCGGGCCGGTATAGGTGTTGGCACCGGTCATCGTCAATGTGCCCGAACCTTTCTTGGTGAGGCCGCCGCCGCTGTTGGTGACGGAATTCAAGAGCGGTTGGGAGATGCCGATCGTGTTGGCACCGCTGTCGATCACCGCGCCGCCCGCCTGCACATTGGCCACCGTCAGGCCGGACAGGAAGGCCGCGTTGTTGATGCTGGCCGCCAAGGTGCCGCCGTTGAAATTCAAGGTGCTGGCGCCGCTGCTGGCCGTAGTGACCTGATTGGCGGTGAATGTTCCGCCGTTCAGATCCAGTTCACCGGTGGCGCTGGAATTTTTGGCCAGGAGAACCTGGTTCATGGTGGCGCTGCCGCCGCTGATGTTCCAGATGCCGGGGCCGTTGTCTTCGCCGATCCAAGTATCACCGGTCTGGGCGATGAACGTGCCACCCGTCTGGATCACGGTGCCGGCAGGTTTGTTAGCATCACCAAGGCCGTGGGCGATGGAGATGTTGCCGTCACCGTTCTTGATATAGAGGCCACCATTGAGGTTGAGCGTGCCATGGCCGTCTTCGCGACCGACCGCCAGCCAGCTGGTGTTGGTGTAGATACCGCCGTTGATGTTCAACGAACTGACCGCACCGGCGCTCTGGGCGATCCAGGTCTGGGCGCCGGCAGTGATCACGCCGTTATCGAGTTCAACATAACCATTGCAGGCCGAACCGATTTCGAAAGTGGCACTGATGCCGAGCGTGCCACCGGTGTGGTACCAGAAGCCGTTACCACCGCCGAAGATGCCGACGAAGAACGGATTGCCGCCGGTCTGGGTGAAGGTACCGCCGGACATGTTGACCACGCCCGTACCGGCGCGACCAACCGTCACATAGGTGCTGACATTCACCGCCGCCGTGCCGCTGATGTTGTTGCTGCCCACGGTGCCGCCGTTTTCCGCCACCCAGTATTCACTGGAGCTGGTGATGGTGCCGCCGCTTTGATTGAGGAACGCCACGCCACCACCGTTACCGACCTTGATCGGATTGCCGCCGGATTGGTTGATGGCGCCGCCTGTCATCGTAAACTGGCCGAAGCCGCCGGAGTTACCGATGTAAAGACCGCCGCTGGAATTGAGCGTGCCGCCGGAGAGGTTGTAATAACCGGAGCCGGTGGCCACCTGGCCCATGTCCATCTCGGCGGAGCTGGTAAAGGTGCCGCCCGTCTGGTTGATCGTGGCAATACGCGCGCCGCTGCCATTCCAGTTGCCCGGCGCAACACTGATGGCGCCGCCCGTTTTGTTATACGTACCGCTGTTGATGTTCAAGGTGCTGTTGGCGCCAGCAAAGCCGCCCATCAAAATGTTGCCACTCGGTTGATTGATGGTACCGCCGTTGAGATTGACCGTGCCGCCGGAATTTCCGCCGTTGCCGTAGATGAACCAGCCGCCGACGTTCAACGTGCTGCCAGCAGGAACGTTCAGCGTACCGTAGGCATTGGCGATATCACCCAAGTTGAAATCACCGAGATCATTCATCGTGGTGTTGGTCAAGGTGACCGTGGCGTTGGTGTTGAAACCATCCACGGCGATGCCGGTATTGGCGTAGTTGGTCTGGCCGCCGGCGGAGCCGTCGAACACGACCGTACCGCCTTGGACACCATAACCGGTGACAGAACCGGCTGCGGAGAGGACGTTGCTGCCACCCGTGTAGGTCAGCGTAGCATCACCAGACTTGATAAATCCGCCGGCGGAGGTGGCGGTGGCCAGGCCGCTCAGGGTCAGGTTGCTGACCGTGGTGATGCCGCCGTTCGTGGTTTGAACCAAGTAACCGCGATTGATGGTAACCGCTGGTCCGGAGTAGCTCAAAGAACCGCCGGAGAGGACCAGGTTGGTCGGGTTGGCGGAGCCGGCGCCGATCGGGCTGGGCAAACCGCCGTTGGTGAGGTTGGTCACGCTCAACGTACCGCCGGAGAGGACCGTGGGGCCGGTATAATTGTTGCCGCCGGTGTTGAGGACCGCCAAGGTGCCGGGACCTTGTTTGACGATGCCCACCGGGCCGCTGATCTTGCCCGTACCAACGAAGGTGTAAGGCAAGCTGTTGTTGTTCACCGTCAGGCCGTTGGGATTGACTGTCGTCGTCAGATTGACCGTCGTGGTTCCTACCGCGCTGTCGTTGAATTGAACGATGTTATGATCTGCGTAGGTCGTCGGCAGGCTGTTGCCGATATTGATCCAGTTGGTGGTCAGACCGATATCCCAATTGCCTCCAGCCAGACCTTCCCAGCGAGGGAGGTTCACGTTGGTGATGACTAGGTCGATGGAGCTGACGTTATTGCTGATGTAAGCGCCCACGCCGATCGGCAGGCTGCCGAGGACGAAGCTGCCCGCACCGGATTTCGATGCGAAGTGAATCAATGGGAACTGGCCCAGTTGCGGCAAGGCATCGGCGATATTGACCGAGACCGCACCATTGACCGTCAGCGCAGCGAGCGCATTCACCGGGGCGGAAGAGGGATTGCCGAAGGCTCCCATATCCAGGTTAAGGACAGGGACACCGGTGCCAAAGGTGAGGTTGTTGACATTGAGTTGGTCATTGAGGGCCTGAACCGCGAGATTCAACTGCGCACCGCCAGCCACCGTGTAATCGCCCTGACCGGTGGGGCCGGTGAGGCTGGTGGTGAGCACCAGCGTTCCGGCGTTGACCAATGTGGGTCCGGTGTAAGTATTGGCTCCCGTAAGCGTAAGCACACCCGTGCCAATCTTCGTCAGACCGCCGCTGCCATCACCTTGGGTGGGCAGGGCCTGGGGAATCGTGACGTTGAAGCCTTGCGAATCGAGCACCAAGCCACCGGACTGCACTTGAACGATGAAAACACCATGAATGAAATTGGCGGTGTTCGCCGAGGCTTGAAGCGTGCCACCATTGAAATTAAGGATGCTGACGGAGCTCGGGTTTCCCGTGGTGATTTCGGTCGCGGAGACATTGCCGGCGTTGAGGTTAAATGTGCCGTTACCGGTAGTCTGTGCGATATGGATGGAGCCAAATGTGGCCGTGCCGCCGTTCATGTTCCAGACACCCGCGCCATTTTCACCGATCCAAGTGTCGCTGGCGGTGTTCGTGACCGCACCGCCGGTCTGATTCACCGTGCCAGGGCCGCCCGCACCGATGACAATGTGATCGGAGCCGCTGCCGGTTTTGGTGACCGAGCCGCCGGCGATGTTGGCCACGCCCACACCGCCATTACGACCGACCGCGATCCAACTGTTGACCAACAATGACGCATTGTTACTGATGTTGTAAGTGCCCAAAGTCGTGCCATCACCGGCTTCCGGAACCAGGAACTGGTTTTGGGCGACGATGGAGCCGCCGGTCTGATTCACCGTGCCGATACTGCCGTTGCCGCTGCCGACCAGAAATTCGCCGTTGTTATTTTTGTTGAACGCGCCGCCGCTCATGTTGATGGTACCGGCGGTGCCATTACGGCCGATCGCGACCCAGTTATTGATGTTCAACGTGCCGCCACTGAAATTATAAACGCCGACCGAGCCGTTGCCACCCGAGCCAGCGTTATTGGCGCCGACCCACAATTCGCCGGGTGAGTTGACCGTGCCGGCGGTCTGATAGACCGTGCCGCTGGCGCCGGTAGGGCCGTCGGCCAACGCGAACTGGTTGTTGGGGCCGTTGATCGTGCCGCCAAAAATGTTCATCACACCCGTGCCCAGCTCGCCAACGTTAAGCCGGTTGGCGTTGATCTGGATGCTGCCGCTGTTCAGGGTATAAATACCGGTCGCCCCCGTGCCGATGCCGAGGCGGAACCAGCCGCCAAGGATCACGGCCGAACCGTTTTGCACATAGGCGCCCGAAGCATTGGCACCGTTGGCCGCCCGGATATCATTCACGTTCCAAGTCGGGTCCGTCCCTAGAATCTGCACCACATTGTTGCTGCCATTGTCATTGATGGCATTGTCGCCGGAACCGGGAACCACTCCGCCGGTCCAATCAATAGTATTGGTGTACTCTGCCGTCCCGCCGATCCAAGGAATATCAGTGGCGTGAAGGACGGTGCTCGAAGCCGCCAGCATGGCCAGCGTCAAAACGCCCGCCGTGGAGACACGGGCAAGCAGTGAGGTTTTGGGGGTTTTCATTGGGTCTGGTTGTTTTTTATTTACAGTTCGGAATCCGTGGTCGCGACCGCTTCACGGGTGGCGTGAAGGCAACTTTGATTTCGGGATATTGGTGATAACATTAATTCAGTTCTGGAAAGTGTCATGTGGCATGAAATGGCCACAATGTAACATACGTTTTTAAAAGGGTGGTCAAGGGTTCGAGAGTCGGTAAAATTTTGCGCCGTCATTTTTCAACAAACTTACGTTAAATTGACCGTTGGTGTTCACGGGCATGTTCGTGACGGAGGACCAGAAAATGGGCGGGACCAGATTGGTCGCCGAATATAAATTCCAGTCATTCGCCCACAAGGGCCAGCTCACGCTCAAGGCACCGGCGCTAAAATTCACACCAATCACCGGCAATGGCAGCAACACGGCGGCGGCCAGCGAATTGGTGCCCGTGCCGCAACTGTCCGCCGTGGCGACCTGGTAATAATTGATCGCGCCGTTCTTGGCGGCGGTATCGACATAATTGGTGACGGTCAGGCCGCTGGCGCGCAGCGTGAAAGGCCCGTTGGCATTGGTGGAAGAATACACAATGTAACTATTTGCACCGACAACCGGGTTCCAAAACAGCGAGATACGGCGATTGCCCGGCGCGCCGCCAAGCCCGGACGGGGCGGTGGGCACGACACCGGGGCCGAGATTATATTTGCAGCGGAGCGAGCCTTCATCGGTGATGCGGTCGCTGTCGCTCAAGGCGGCGTTGTAGATCTTCACCTCGGCGATATCGCCACTGAGATAATAATTGAGCGTCTGCTGCACGCCGAGCGTGAGCGAGGACGGGGCGGTCAGAAACGCGGTGCTGCCGTTGTTAGTACCGACCAGCGTGCCATCCACGTAGAGCTCAAAGATGCCGGTGCTACGGGTGCGCGTGAAGGTCATGATATGCGGGGCGCCGTTGTTGTAGCCGGTGCCGGAATCGACGGCGACATCCGGATTGCCCGTGCCGGCGCAGACGGTGCCGTTGGCAAAAAGGCAGGTGCCGAAATCATTCACAGTGTTGGCGACCTCGCCACTCACCAGGCCGGCGCCTTGATAATACAACGTGCCGGTGTTGAGACCCTGCGTGCTTTGGAAAACGCAAACGATGGTGAAATCGCCGGAGACCGGCCGTGGGAAAGAGAGATATGTCTGGTTCGCCGAGGTGAAGCGGACGACGGGCAAGCCGTTGATGGCGCCGGTGATGAACTTGGGCATCTGGCTGCCGGTGGCTTGCGTGGCGTTATCGCTGTTGCCGGAAGAATCTGACCATTGTGAAATGGAAGCACCATTGGCGAGACCGGTGATGGCATCGGCCTTGAACCAGGTGGTCAACTGCGGCAACGCGGGAACGGTGACCGGCACGGTGGTGGCGCTGACCTCGGCGGAACTGGCGCTTTCGCCGGAGGCGTTGGTGGAGGTGACGACGTAATAATAGGTCGTGCTGTTGGTGCCGGTGTTGTCGAGGCCGGCATTCATCGGCGCGAGGACAACATTCGTGTAGGGTCCGCCGCTGACGGTGGAGCGTTTGATATTATACCCGGCAGCATTGGTCACGGTACTCCAACCCAGCGAGACGCCATAAGGGCCGGCGGCGATGATGACATTTGCCGGCACTGCGGGCAGCGGTGGCAGCGCGGCGACGCCGTTGCTGCGAGTGGAGATGCCGACATCAATGTACTGTCCCCCACCCGTCTGATGGCAATGCACGGCGAGCAGATTGTTGGCGTTGGGGATCAGAGCGGCTTGGCCGGCGGCGTTCATTGCGAGTAGCACATAGCTGCTCGTGTAGCCAGACGCGCTGCAGGCGAGCACGCCATTGACGTAGATGTCCACGTCTTCATCGTGGTAGACGTTGAAAACGAGATTGCTGATCTGCTGCGAGGTAAGCGTGCCGGGATTGACGGTGCGACGGAGCCAGATGTCCGCATTTTTCCACGTGGTGCGGACGAGGCCGCTGGTATTGGGCGGATTGCCCGCACCAAAACCGGCGGTGCCGGTGTTCCACGCGGAAGCATCAAAACCGGTGGTGTACCAGTTGGAGGCCGGTGTGTTGGTGACGTATTGCCAAGTGAGACCGCTGCTTTGCGATGTCGGCACGATGGTGGCGACAACGGGCGGCACGGTGATGCTCAAGATGGCGGCCTGGATGCGCCGGAGATCGGGTTTGCGCACGGCACGGTCGTATGTTTCAAGGCCGTTCAATTCGGTTTCGACGTCGGTGATCTCGGTGTAGACGGCGGCGTTCAGGCCGATGTTCTGGACATCGCTCGCGAGTTCGCTGCAAAAGACTTCGAACTTTGAGGCCTGGTCATCGCCATTGGTGGCAGCGACGTACCCCCACCCTGCCGCCCATGTATGATTCGTGATGCCCAAGCCGATGCCACCGAATTCACCATCGACATTCGCCTGGGTGGTGCTGGTGGGCGTGCCGGGATCGGGATAGCTGTGACTATCGTAAATGTCACCGACACCAAAATAGTCGCCGCCGCTGGCCTGATTCACGACGCGTGAAGGATCGAGGGCTTTGACTTCCGGCACGAGCGTGGTGGTGTTGTGCTGGCCCTGCGCTTCATTGAATACGACCCACATGATGATGGCCGGATGGTTCCAATGATTTTGCACCATGCGGACCAACTCTGCTTCGTATTGGTTGGTATCGATGATTTGCGGGGTGCTGGTGTAGGAATTGATGCTGGGCATGTCCTGCCAGACGAGGATGCCGAGCTTGTCCGCCCAATAGTACCAGCGCTGGCGTTCCACCTTGATGTGCTTGCGAACCATGTTAAAGCCAAGGGCTTTTTCCTGTTCGATATCACTTTTCAATGCGTCATCCGTGGGCGCGGTGTAGAGACCGTCCGGCCAGAAGCCCTGATCGAGCGGTCCGAACTGGAAGACAAACTGGTTGTTCAGGAGAATTTTTATCTGCGAACCATTGGTGACGAGGTTGATCTTGCGCATGCCAAAATAGCTGCCGATGGAGTCGATGCCGGTCGTGGAGTTGGAGAGCGTGACGGTGAGGTCGTAGAGAAACGGATTGGTGGGACTCCAGAGATTCGGGCTGGGAATGGGCAGCGCAAAATTGGTCAGGCCGGCCGCGCCGGTGATGGTGTGGACAAGCGTGGAACCGATGCGGGCAGTGGCATTGACGATGACGCCGTTGGTCGGGCCGGAAATGGCGACGGAGATGTTCACACGGCTGTTATCGACATCGGGCACGAGTTTGACATCGGCGATGCTCGTGGCGGGAACCGGTTCAAGCCACACGGGCTGCCAGATGCCGGAGGAAGACGTGTACATGATGCCGCCCTGGAATAAGGTCTGTTTGCCACGCGGTTCGCCGGCGTAATCGACGGCGTTGTAGACGCGCACGACAACTTCTTGCGGACCGCTGCCGGTCAGATACGGCGTGATGTCGTAAGTGAAGGCATCGTAACCGCCTTTGTGGATGCCGATGTTCTGGCCATTGATGTAGACTTGCGATTGCCAATCAACCGCGTCGAAATGGATGAGAATACGCTGACCGCTCCACGCGGGCGGCACGGCGAACGTACGGCGATACCAGGAGAACAGGTGATATTGAGCGACCCCAGAGAGCGCGGATTCCATTGGGTATGGCACGAGGATGGTGCCGCTGAGAGTCTGGCTGGCGGGCACGGGATCGTTGGTGGCACCGGCTTGGAACTGCCAGATGCCATTCAAGCTGAGCCAGTTTGAACGGGTCATCTGCGGACGCGGATATTCGGGCAGCGGATTATTGGTGTCCACGAGCTGCGCCCAGCCGGTGACGATGGGTGCGGTTTGAATCTGATAGGCGGAGGCGGGAGAGGCGATCAGGAGAATGAGCAATGCGAGAAAGCAAAAAGAAGCAATTGCAAAGTTAATGGAACGACCGTCCTCACCCCGGCCCTCCCCTCCAAGGAGAGGGGGAAACACTCCCAACGCTTTGAGATGCCGGTGCGCGCGGGTTGAACCGGACTTGTCCCGTTTAGACAAATAAAACTTCATAAAAAATAGCTGGGAAAAGCGGCAAGTCACATCGTCAGCGTGGCGGGATCGATCGGGAGGAGTTCCCATTTTTGCTCAGGCTTGTCGTGCCAAGGTTTGAGCGTGACCTTCGCGGAGTCGCCATCCTTTTCAGCCGTCAGGGCGCGGGCGGTTTTGGGATCGGCGATCTCGTAGGTGCCATCGGCCAATTGGATGAACTGCCACGTTGGACGCAGATCCGCGTCTTTGGCGAAGGGCACTTGCACGACGGCGGCGATTTCATTGGTGGAAGTGCCACCGAACGTTTTTGAAGTGAAATGATTTCGCAGTTGAAATTTGCCATCACCGGCAGGAATGGCTTTCCACGTCATGCACTTCCACGGTTGCGCGGGATAAAGGACGAGGCGCGTGCCGTTGGCGCTATTGGCATCTTCTGGGCGCAGGAGGTCGGCATATTTGACGTTGCGTATCTGGTAAGATTTGGGAGCCGAATTGGTCGCGGTATCCGCCGGGGCGGGCAGCGCAAGGACAAGAAGCAACGCCACAGCGGCGTAAATCGTGCGGGACAGGGATGACATTTTTCTTAAACGCAATCGGGTTTGGGCTCAGGATTGCATTCAAGGTAAGCCGGATTGCCGGAATGTCATGGGGCATGAAATGGCCACAGGACGGGAATGAGAAAGCACGAATGCCCCATGACGAATTGCCCTGCCAAATTGCAACTGCCCGACCCGCCTGGCAGCCTAAATGAAGAAATCTACTTCGCCGGTCAGCTCGCGTTTGGCACGGGCAAAGTCCGACATGGTGGCCTCGCAGGCCAGGCGACCCTCGAGGAAGACTATCTCCGCCGCGCGGGCGTGCACCATCTCACGGGTGACACTACGAGTGACGGCACTGTTGCAGGAGGAACTGGCTGCAACAGCACCGTCTCTCACCGAATTGGTTTGTGCGCGAGCGCTCATCGTCCGTGTGGAAGAGTTTGGACGTTGTGCGCGGTTTTGGCCTGGCGCGCTCCGCGATCTTCGCGGGTATCGCGGGATTGGGAAGAGGCCCGGCCCTTCTTCGGATCGGCGGCGGCTTCGGCCTTGGGACGCGGTTCGTGCGCCGCTTTTTGAAAAACAGGCGGCAGCGGCTTGGTCGTGTTGTTGGT
>DASZCA010000480.1:0-22183 GCA_035943555.1 Verrucomicrobiia bacterium | reverse complement strand
CTCTAAATGGAAACAGACGAGAAGAAATACTGGCGAAGAGGGGGATTCGGACCCCGATACGGCTTTTGGCCGTACATTGGTTTAGCAAACCAGCGCCTTTAGCGACTCAAGCGCCCCGGATCAGGGCTTTGAACACTCCCTGGATCATCAATTCCTCCGCCGGGATCAGATCGGGATATTTCGGATTTTCCGCCTTGAGATACGCTTCCCCGTCCAGCAGGACAAACGTTTTCAAAGTGTTCGCGCCATCGATCAAGGCGGCGACGACCTGGCCATTACGCGGTTCCGCATTCCATTCGAGGATGACCAGGTCGCCGTGACAGATATTTTTGCCGATCATGGAATCGCCCTGCACGCGCAGGGCGAAGGCATTCGGCGTGGGCCGGAAACCGGCGGACCGGATATCCACGGAAATGCAGCCTTCCACCTCTTGTTCCCGCAACGCGGCCAGGCCGGCCGGGATGGAACCGTAAATGGGAATGTCCACGACCTGCTGTCGAAGCTGTTGCAGCGGCTTTACCAGCCGCAACGCGCGGGCCTTGCCTTCCTCCACCGCCAGCAGGCCCTTCTTTTTGAGCGCTTCCAGATGGCACGCCGCCGCGCGGGTGCTGCGAAAGCCAAAATGCGTGGCGATCTCCTGATGCGTGGGAGCGGGACTGCCGCTGTGCAGCTCGTTTTCAATGAAATCGAGAACCCGTTGCTGAGTTTTAGTCGGCGCTTTCATATACTACTTAAACGAGTAGTATATTTTCCGGATGCAGTCAAGCCTCCAGTTTGAGTTCAAGTTTCAGCTTGCGTCTTGGCCTTTTGTAGCGGCGGGCAAGTGCGAATTAACGTCAGGTGGGATGTTCGAGCTAAAACTAGCTTATCGCGTCTAGAAAAAATTTATTTCTCACTTCGCGGCATAAATTTGAAAGGATTTTTCCTTCACGAACCAATTGATCATATGCATGAGCCTTTGCAACGGCAGTCTCAGACGAACTTGTTACATCAATAGCAGGCATCATTTCATAAAACGCGGTTAAATTTCTGTATTCAAAATTGAATAAATTCAAAAAATTACCCATTTGTTCAAGAAGCAGAAGACCGTCATTAACGCTGATCTCATCGGGCGCGACAGTGCCGTTCATATATTCGAGGCTGTTATGAGCGATGTTTTTATGACGATGTTGCTGCCACTTTTTTGCGCTTACCTCGATTTCATCATATGACCTTGCGGCAATTTTTGGAAATTCTGGACGGTTTGGATTTTGAATGCCATAGGTTATCAATTTTTTCAACCCGATGTTTGTCTGCGCGTTTTTTAAATTATCAACATCGGTCAGTTTTGCGACGGATAGAATGATGGATTCCCAAAGCAATGTTTGAAACATTGCCAGAAGCGGATCCAACTGGGATGCCAAAAAATCTGTGCGTTCTTTTTTTTCCGAAAATAATCGTTTGAACACATTTAATCGGGAATATAAATCGCAAAGCTCGCCTTCTAGATGCGGGAAAATATCTCTGATGGGTTCAGGCATCTGAGAATAGTTACCACCTTGTAATTTGATCATATCAGACTGCTTTCTGTAAGCTGTTGGAATTTAGGGTGAACTGCGTTCTGTCACCGCTCTCGGCACGCGTTAGCGTAAAATTTAAGAAAAAGAAAAACTGGCGGAGAGAGGGGGATTCGAACCCCCGATACATTCCGTGTGCTCATGATGGTTGATTTCATTGGCTTTTAACCATGCTGAACCGTCTTGAAAGATAGTTATTGCATAGATTTTACATAGGGGCAATACTCTTTTTCATGCCGTGGCTGTTTAAATATCACAATTCAAAAGTCTGGTGGGTTGGCTACCGGCTGCACGGACAGCAATTCCTGCGCTCCACAGGCCAGCGCCAGCGCGAGTACGCCGAGAAGGAACTCCAGCGCGTCAATTCCATGATCGCAGCCCACAAGGCCGATGCGCTCTCGCATGGGCTATTTGAACACCTTACCGGCAAGGCGCTTCCCTCCGTCACCTTGAAACATGCCCTCGATGACTGGCTGAATGAAGCCACCGGATCCGCCGGTCCGCGGACGGTTGAAAAATATCGGTCCGTGGCCGGCGCCTTGTCGGATTTCTTCAAGGCCAACGACCGCGGCCCGTTGCTTTCGAAAATCACGGCGGCAGAATTGACCCGCCTCCTCGGGGAGAAGCGGGCAACGGTCTCAGCCGCGACAACAAACCTCCTGCGGACGTGCCTGGCAATTTTCTTCAAACGGTCCAAGCTGCGCGGATATATCCGCGACAACCCGATTGATTCAATCCGGACATTCAAGGCAGGATCCGAGGAGAAGCGCGCCCGCCGGCCGTTCACGATGGCAGAGCTGGCCACCCTTTACAAAGTCGCACCCGATGATTTTTGGCGGTTTGCCGTAGTTGGGGGATTTACGACCGGCCTGCGCCTTGGCGACTTGGTGACGATGCCGCTTGGCGCGGTGGACTGGAAAGGCCGCTGCCTGCGATTGAACGTCCGCAAGACAGGCAAAAAAATTTACATCCCGCTAGCACCGGCATTTCTCAAAATCTTGAAGGCAGTCGCCGCCGATCGCGCCGGCTCAGTCCCGACCGAACCATTTTGGCCCGAACATGCGGCCCGCTATGAAAAATCCGGCGCTGGTTGGTTCTCACAGCGTTTTTACGATCTTGTGCTGGTGAAGGCCGGACTGGCCAGCACCAGGCCGCACCGCCCAGGATCAAAGAAAAAATCTGACCGCCGAGCGGTGAATGAAGTTAGCTTTCACTGTTTGCGCCATTCATGCGTCTCGACACACGCGGCAAATCGCCAGAACCAACAGCTTGTGAAGGCGCTGGCCGGCCATAGCAGCGACGAGGTGAACGATCTTTACACAACTCTGCCGGCCGACGTGCTTGCGAAAGCCGTTGCGGAACTGCCCGACATCACAAAAATTTAAAATGGCCGACAAACGAAAAGAGGACATCCCGTTCGGGTCTTTAGAGAAAGGCCAGTTTGACTTTTTTTTATGGAACTCATTTTTTGATGACGTTGTGCAGTCTGTCCTGGCGACACGTAAAAGACTTAATTTTAACGCCCGACAATCAATATCCCAAACCCCGGAAACAGACAGGTGGCTACTTGCATGGCCGATAAAAGCGTTTAGGGACGTGACGTTTCTTGTGTATGATGTCCCAAAATATTGGCAGGACCCGCTTTTTCCTACCTTCTATGATTGGGATCCGGAGTTTATATCACACCTGCTCATGGTAGTTACAAATTACAAAAATTTGCCGCCAAATAAATGGGATCTCACGCGCGCAGTGGCTGAATGTCCTCGCGAGCAAATTTCGCGCGTTCACAATCCCAAACCTTTTTTAGAAACGGCCATGGGGCCTATATCAGACGGTGAAATTCCGGCTCCCGCATCATTGAGAACATATTCAGATTATATCTGCAGGCCGCTCGATTTCTTGGAGATAGAAAAAATTATCAATGATACACTTCCGCATTTGAAATCGAGCTCTACGCGGACTGACAATTTGCGTAAAGGCGTGTTTTACAAAGAACGCAAAAAACGGCGGGGAATTTTGGATGATTGGGCTATAAATTTTTCTGCCAATGAGCGGGTTTTAATTCCTGAGGATTTATCGACGGTCCCATGCTCTCCGCATCCCGATTATTATAAAATTCCACCGGAAAAATCCGTCCCCAAAAAGTCCGCTAAAAAGTGACGCTTCAAAAATAGATATTCGGTAGGTCATGGTTCAATGTCTTTGCTATGAGCAACATTGCACCGTCTCAAACAATAGCAGAAAATTACGACCTGTTCAGGCTTTCAAAAAGCAAGCGGATCGTTGATCTCTCACCCAATACGCTGCGCGACTATTTCCAGCGCGGCTTAAAAGCGTACCGTTGCGGAAAGCCGGTTTTCGTATCACGATCCGAGCTGGCCGACTTCATCCGCACGGGCGGCCCGTCACGGGCTTTCCGATCCACCAAGCGCCAGGCTAGGAAATGATCCCGGCCCGACAATTTTTCTGTGATGGACCGGCCTGCGGTGAGCCGTTCTGGAGCCGCGAAGCCGAGCCCGCCTGCCCAAAATGCCGCCGGATTGAGCTTGTGACTGCTGTAACGCCGCCACCATGCCAGGCGGCGAGTAAACCGCTCGCCGTGCCGCCAGCCAAGGCCCAGCGCCCTACATGCACCGCGCCATCCCAACCAATCAAGCCAATGTCTCACGCCGCCGCCCTGGACGCATTGCAGGCGATCCGCGAGGCGATTAACCCCGCAACCCCGCCAAACCATGCCACGCCGTAAATTCATGCGATGGAACCGCGCCAGCGGCAGCACGAAGCACCGGATCAATCAAATCATGCGCGGTACCTGTCGGCGCCGCCGGCGAGGTCATGCACCGGACATACGGGACCGGATAGAGTGGAGGTTTGATGAATGACAGTCTGGCATCATCTGAAAAGCCAAAAGACGGGCTTTCCTTCATCCACAGTTCGCTGGATGAGGCCGGTTTATCACATGCCGAGTTTAGAGTTTATTGCCATGTCAACCGCCGGGCCGGACGTCATGGCGTTTGTGATTCCGCACTCGCAAACATCGCGGCGCATTGCGGTTATTGCGATGAGGTCGCCCGTTGCGCACTCAAGCACCTTACCGGGCTGAATATGCTCCTGATGAAATACATCCCAGGCGTAGGCACTGAATACAGACTGACAGCACCCCGTGAATGGAAACTGGATGCACGTCCACCCCTCGGAAAAAATCCAAGGGGTGTAAGAAAGTCGCAGGGGACTCCTCCTAGAAAGTCGTACCACTACCCCTCCGAGAAAGTCGTACCCAAAGGTATTCCATTCAAAGGTTCTCCCATGAAGGGGAGAATCAGCCAGCCCCCTATGGAAGATAAAGAAGGATGGCAACTACGGAAAGACCTGCGGGAGTCAACCGACCCACAGGAGATCTCCGGCATCAAAGCCGAGATCAAACGTCGGCAGTTGGTAGGCAAGCCGCAACCGCAGCCGGTCCACCCAATGAAGCCCAAGACATCCAGCAAAAGCATAGACATTTTCAAGGACCTAAATGCGGAGCAACGCGCGGCAATGGGAAAGCAACTCCGTGCCGCCGTCACGGCCACGGCGCCGCCATAAAAAAAGTAAGGAATCTTTTTTTAACCCAATGAATACAAGGTTTTTGAACATTCGAGGCAACGCACACGCATCAAAAATTTACAGAAACCCCCGCCGTAAAAAAATCGTAAAAATGAACCCAACCAAATTCTGCAAAGGGTGCCAGACTGAAAAGTCCGAGGATGAATTTTACAAAACCGCCGCCGGAAAAATCCGTGCGGGCTGCAAGTCCTGCCGCTGCGCGAACACCAGCAAAAATCAGCGCGGCCGCTACAGGAAAAATCCCGCCGCCGCCAAAGCGCGGCAAAAGCGGTGGCGGGAAAAGCACCCCGATCAATTCCGCGAGATCATGCGGCTGCAAATGGCGAAGCAACGCCGGCGGCGCCGCGACGTCGGCCAAGGCTTTCTACCCATCGACCCGAAATGAATCCGGCCATGTCCAACCCACCGCCAATTTCCTGCCGTCCTGCGCCTGGCGTGGCCGCTGGCAAGCGATTGGTCCACAACCCGCGCAACCATGCCCGCCGCCTGTCCTACGCGTCCTGCCGGCCCGAGCGAATCATCCCGGCATCTTGCACACGGGCATCGTGCGAGCGGGCCGGCCTCGATCTAAGCGACACAACGACATGACCAACCTCGACCAGGAAAATTTACTCCGGCGGACCTTTGAAAAAATCTGCGCCGGCACGACCGACGCAGCCACGATCGGCCGCCGGGCTCTCAGCTATGCCCAAGCCCTCGATTGTACATGCGCCAAGCGCCTGCCACCCTCGCTTTTGGCGAAAAAGCTCTGCATTAGCCGGCAGGCAGTCTATCGCCAAGTTGACAAATCCGCGCAGGAATTAGCCGAAATCAAAGGCGATTCTCAACACCCAGGTTGACACCACCTACCCGAATGGCCACCGACCAGCTAAAGTGAAATCAGTTTGAAAAACGAAATCTGAAAATTATGAACGAACAACTTGAATCCGCCCTTGATAAAATCCTCGCCGCCAACCCCGGCCCGTCCACGCATCCCACCTCCGACCGGCTCATCCTCGACCTTGAAAACTATTACGCAACCTCGGCAGGCTTCACCGGATTTTCCGCCATGCCTGCCGAATTGGGCCAGGTCGATTGGCATGACCTGGTGAAGCCCAGTACCCGCCGCGCAATTTTGACCCACGTCGAGATTTTGCCGGCTGACAAGCTGGCTGAACTCAAAAAGCTGGCGGCAGAACATGCGGCGACGATTACGGATCAAATTTCCTATTCGCCAATGGCCGCCAACAAGGCCCACGAAGACCAGCGGACCGACCTGCATCAGACCGCCCGCAACCGGTCTGCGGAAATCGACTCCAAAGTTTTGCATTCCCGAGAATCCCTCCAGGCCGATTTCGTTGAGAAGCGAAAAGCTCTAGATCAGCGGCTCGCTCTCATCGCCCAGGAGGCATTCCCCATCTGTAAATTCGCCATCCATAACATTGAAACCGCTTTGCAAGATGAACTCCGCTCAAGTGAGACCGGGGAACGCGCAGTGGCTGAAGCGTACGACCTGCCTTGGATTCCCTCATCGGTTTGGAAGGCTTGCGCCGTTAATCTCATCGTGGCCCGGAAAAATATTCTTTTGTTCGCCGGGCGCGCCGACCAAGGCCCGGCCCAGATCATGGCCGGATTCATCAACCTCTACTGACGTTTTTTATGCAAACCGCCCAAGACCAAAAACCAGTAAAACTCTTAACCCGTCAGGATCACCAAATCATTGCCGGCCTGCGTACGGAGATTATAGCGCTGCAAACAGACCCCATCGGCAACCAAGAGGCCATCGCAACCAAGGTGCAAGCCATCCGCCATATACAAAGCGCGCCTGATGACAGCGAAGGCAAGCCCCTTAGCCAGTCAGATAATGACATCATCGCCAGTCTTCGAGCGGACATCATCGCACTCTCTGCGGATCCGTTTGCAAACGAAGCGGCAATTTCGTTCAACCTGGCCGCCATCCGCCGGATTCAAGGCAGTTAATTTTTTCGCACGCCATTCGTGCGGAGTTGGTGCCTGCCCGCCGGCGTTACGATCATGGATGTTTCACGGCGGGCAGGCTGTTTTATCCAAAAAGTCTATCGAAGGTTCGCGGTGGACTGATTAGGAACCGCTGGCGGACTGCAGGCCGCCAGCGTGATTACTTTGCGCAACCCTAAACAAAATAAAAATTATGCCAATGAATGAAGAAGAAATTCGCCTCCGCCTCGGCTACGATGCCGCCGCCGTTGAACGCGGGACAAAGCAGATGCTCGAAAATCAACGCGAACATGCCAACACGTTCAAAGAGATTTGGAAAAAGACCGCGGAAATCGTCGGTGGACTGTTCTCCATCGAAAAGATCATCGAGTTTGGCAAAGGCCTGGCCGAGTCAGCCCACCAGATCGAAACCATCGCCGATCGCTTGAACATAACCACCGCGGAAGTCCAAAAGCTGAAGCACGTCGCGGACCTCACCGGCAGTTCAATTGAAACCATCGCTGGTGCT
The DNA here is from genome assembly GCA_035943555.1 of Verrucomicrobiia bacterium. Lineage (GTDB taxonomy): Bacteria > Verrucomicrobiota > Verrucomicrobiia > Limisphaerales > UBA11358 > UBA11358. Next base: position 14,557 of record DASZCA010000480.1, on the reverse strand, counting down.
TTTGACAAGCTGGCCAAGTCGAAGGAGGCCGCACTCGGGGGAAATGGCGCCGAAACCAACGCCTTCAAAGATTTTGGACTTACCATCGAGGAATTGAAGGCCATGGCGCCCGAGGAGATTTTCAACCGCCTGAGCGAGTCGATTGAAAAAACCGGTATCAACACGAAAGTGACGGCGGACCTTATGGCTCTGATGGGCAAAAGCGCCGGCGAACTAAAGCCCGTACTGCGCGAATTTGCTGAGGATCATAACACCGCGCCGGTGCTGCCCGATTCGGTCATCAAAAATAACGCCAAGACGGCTCGCCTCGGAACATACGCCGGAGAAATGTTCAAAGCGTCAGGATCGATGTGGCTGAGCGCCATTTCGCACCCTTTTAAAACTTACTACGACATGTTCGGAAACAATGGCCAGGTGAAGTTTCAGGACAACAACGACCGCCGGATGGCGCGGCTGATGGCGGAAGATGAGAAGCCCAGCCACGGCGAAGCTGCGACGTTCATCGTGGATCTTACAAAGCAAGCCGCGGCTGACGCCAAAAAAACGGCTGAACTGGAAAAGGAAATTCTCAAGATCAAAGAATCCGGCCGTGAGGCTGGATTATCACCGGAGGCAAAACGTCTCGAAATCGTCAAACAGATCGCCGGTCTTGAACACGATATCGCCGGCGCCCCTTTTGAGGGCCTGAGCGCGGCTGAGACGGCCGAACTTCGCTTGCAGAAAGAGAAGCTCATCACCCAGGAAAAAATCCTGCAGCACGAAATTGACGATCAAACAACTTCGACCGTCCGCAGCATTACCACCGTCAAAACCGAAATCGACCGGAAAACCGGCAATTATCCGACCATTGCTGATTTGGCCACCGGCAAATATAAAAACAGCCCATATTCCGGACTGGCTCGGGATTATCAAAATGCGTTGGACAAAGAAGGGTATGATCGCGCCAATGCTGTTGACTCCGATGGGATCAACCTGCACGGTATGACCTCCTGGCATACTTCGCGAGCTGATATTTTAAAGGCTGATCAAGACCGGGTGAAGCAAACCCTTGGAAACCTGGGTAAAGTTCCCGGCTTGCTCTCCCCTGAACAGACCATGCAGACGTTAAACACCACTCTGGCAAACCTTCAAAAAAAACTGGACGAATTGCATGCCAAAGGCGGCAAAGAGGATCCGATCCATATTGCCGACGAATGAAGACATATCTCATCCAAAAGCTTCGGAGTTTTGCTGCCAAGTGGGGATTGGGGGCGAAACCATATCCAAAGATTCCGACCATGCCGGCCAGCCTGCTCCTATCCGAGAAGGCCCAGCACATTTATTTCACCCTGAAGGCCGATTCTCCCGAAAGCCGTGCGTTGTTCATCCGGGCCATGAAAGACGCCATCAAGCTGATCGAGGCCGAAGCCACCGCCGCCGGCATTGGCCTGCCGGCGGCGCGTGGTGAAACCATTTCGGACAACTAGGCGCGGGCCTTGGCTTTGTATTCCTTCCGGCCGGCGGTCCACCCTGCAATTATTTTTGAGTCAGCGCCCTCCATCCCTTCAAACCCTTCGTCCCGGCGGTATCTGCAAAGCTTGCTGATCCAGGCTGAAATTTGTTCTGGATGTGCCAACGCCAATCTTAAAATCGAACATGCGACGAAGCTCGGATTGAGTTCCTTGATCGAGACGTAATTGACCCGCTGGAAATACGCTAAAGCCGCTTTGATTTCAGGCGCCGCTTTCAGGTCGATTTTAATTGAAATCAAGTTTCCGGCTTTCAGGTCGGCAAACTCCTGTTCAAGTCTCGCCAAGCACGCCGCCCTGGAATCCTGGGCCACAGACTTCGCCTCGGCATCTTTTTTATCAGCCTGTGCTAGCAGCCATTGACCATATTTATGGTCCCGCTCTCTCTGCCTGGCGGGTTCATTGCGCGCGCGGCTGGCCGCCCTCTGAGCCTTTTGCTCTGGTGTCAGTTTCATTCCTTTCGTGATCTTCATTTTTCCTTCGTTTTGACCGCCGTCGCGCACGGCTGGGTTGTTGTTGTGGCTATTGCCGGCGCGACGGCAAAAGGTTTAAAATATTTCGATTATTGAAATCAGTTTCGGCAAGGTCCGCTAGGCTGCGTAGTGTCCATGGCAATCACAGGCCCTCGAGCCATCTTCTCCCGGTTGGCGAGATGAATACTGGCCTGCCGGGTCCGCTTCGTAAAAAACTCGATCAAGTCAATCAATTCGGCTTGTGTCAAAGTTTGCAGCTTTCTATGCCAGACTTTGTCCGCATCTTCTTCTTCGGTTTTCATTTTGTCCTCGTTTTGCCAGCCGCCGCGCCCGGACTGTGTTGTTTTGGTGGCTATTCCCGGCGCTGCGGGAAATGGTGAAATATGGTGAATCTGTATGAACAATAGTGGAATTTCAGGCTTTATACATAGATTATACATAGAGAAGCGTGGGAAATGGCTTGCGGTGGAAATCACAAAACCATTGGTTTTATTGGCGAAAAAAGGAATTGGCGGAGAGAGGGGGATTCGAACCCCCGATACGGCTTTTGGCCGTATACCGGTTTAGCAAACCAGCGCCTTCAGCCACTCGGCCATCTCTCCACCGGGAGACATAGTGAAACCTCTGCGATGGATTCACTCAAGCAAAATCTGGCGGGACAGGAGACAGAATTCATGGAGCTGGTTCAGAATGGGGACCGCCTAATGGCGGAACTACAAACCCGGATTCAAACCAACGTCGTGGGCGGCCCTTTCCAAATCAGCCTCACCGAATCCAACCGTAGCCGTGATTGTTGCAGCGCGCTGCCCAGTTGTTCCTGTTGAGCTTGGGCAAGTTTGATTTCTTCCGGGCGGACGTGGTCGTTCACCTGCGCCAGCATTTGTAGACGCTGGACTTCGTGGCCGAGCAGGTGGTTCATTTCGGTGAGAGCGGTCTGGCGTACGGTGGCGGCGCGGGTTTCGGCCAGTTTTTCGCCGATTTGAAACATCGCGGGGAGGACGCGGCGTTTGATGTCCGCGTTCTCGATCAATTTATGGGGCTGGCCTTTTTCGAGTTTTGATTCCCAGGCGGGGTCGGCATAGGCGGCGGTGACGTCGGCCAGTTTGTGGGTGAGTACCACGCGGACCGGCGTGGGTGGCAGGAAGCGGTCGACGTGCAGGTGCGGCGCGGCGATGGTTTCCAGCACGAAGATCAGTTCGAGCAGCATCGTCTTATCATTGGGCGTGGGCAGGACGGCGAAGGCGCAATTTCCCGTCTCGGCGCCGAGGAGCAGATCCATCGCGCTGCTGACCAGTGGATGATCCCACGTGAGGAAGCCGATGTCTTCCCGGCTCAGGGCGCGGCGGCGGTCGCAGGTGGCGATCATGCCCTCGGCGGGCATGGACGGAAAAGAATCGGTGGTGATGCCGGCGGGATTCAGTTGCCACGTGTGCGGCGCGAGTTCCTCGAATTGAACGCCAAAAAATTCGAACATGTCGAGCAGGTACTCTTCGAGATCCGGTTGCCGGTCCTGTTCGCGGATTTGATCGATGACTTTTTGCGCGGCGGCGTGGCGGAAAGAATTCAGTTCTAACAAACGATCACGACCTTGTTCGAGGCGGTGGCGGATTTCCTGCCGGGCGGTGCGGGTTTGTTTTAACAGGGTGGCGAGCTCGGCATCGGCGTGGTCGCGATCAGCCGCAGCAAATTCCAAAGCAAGGTCATGAACAGGCCGGCCAAACTGGCGCAGCAGTTCATTGCCGCCTTCATGGTTGCTCTCAAACGCATTCAAGCCTTCGTGATACCAGCGGGTGAGGACTTCCTGCGGGCTGTGCGCGAGGTAGGGCACATGGATTTTGATGTCTTCCGTCTGGCCGATGCGGTCGAGCCGGCCGATGCGCTGTTCGAGCAGTTCAGGATTCAGCGGCAGATCGAACAGGACGAGGTGATGGGCGAATTGAAAATTGCGACCTTCGCTGCCGATCTCGGAACAGATCAAGAGGCGTGCGCCATCGGGTTCGGCGAACCAGGCGGCGTTGCGATCCCGTTGGAGCAGGGTGAGACCTTCGTGAAAAATGCCGGTCTTGATAGTGAGGTGTTTGCGTAGGGCCTCATCGATGGCCTCGGCCTTCTCAATGGTACGGGTGATGAGCAGCACCTTGTGCGGCTCCAATTCCTGCAGCAGTTTCACCAGCCAGATCACGCGCGGGTCACGCGCCAGATCGAGCGAGACTTGCAACTGGCTGTCGCCGGCATCGACGGCAAATTCTGCGGAGACGTGATCGAGCCAGTGTTCCGCTTCAGTGCCGGCGTCTAATTTCGCCAGGCGCACGGTGCGTTTTGGAAAGCCGCGCATGCCGGCGCGGGTGTTGCGGAAGAGCACGCGGCCGGGGCCGTGCAAATCCAGCAGGTCTTCCAACAGGTCTTGTCGCGCTTGGGCATCGCCTTGGGCGAGTTCGGCAAGTTGCGGTTCCAATTGGGCATCATGCGCGAGCAGGCGGCGGAGCGTGGCGAGGTCTGATTTGGTGAGAGAAATCTGGTCGCGCAATTTTTCGGCGATTGCGGCGGTGATTTTATAATCCTTCGCTCCGGCTTGAAACGTGGCGAGGTCGCGGTAGCGGTCAGGATCAAGCAAGCGCAGCCGGGCGAAATGGCTTTCTACGCCGAGTTGTTCCGGCGTGGCGGTGAGCAAGAGCAGTCCGGTCGCTTGGCGGCTGAGTTCATCGACGATTTGGTACTCGCGGCTGGGAGCGGCGGCGGACCATTCGAGGTGATGCGCCTCATCTACGACGAGCAAATCCCAACCGGCGGCCACGGCTTGCTTGGCCCGGATCGGATCGCGCGCCAGAAAATCGATGCTGGTCAGGATGAGTTGATCGTCCAGAAACGGATTGGCGCCCGGATCGCCGGCCTCGATGGAGTTGCAGCGGTCCGCATCGAAGATGTGCATCCAGATATTAAAACGGCGCAGCATTTCCACGAACCATTGATGCACGAGCGATTCCGGCACCAAGATCAGAATGCGGTTGGCGCGGCCGCTCAGCAGCAGGCGATGCAGGATGAGACAGGCCTCGATAGTTTTGCCCAAGCCGACCTCGTCGGACAACATGACGCGGGGCGCCTGCCGGTGGGCGACTTCCTGTGCGATATATAACTGATGGGGAATGAGGTCAATGCGTCCGCCCACGAAACCGCGCACCGGCGACTGGCGCGAGCGGTGGAGCAACTCCAGCGAACGGCGGCGCAGGGAAAACGTATCGAAAGGATCCAGCCGCCCGGCGAACAGGCGCTCTTGCGGACCTTGCAGAGTGACGCGGTCGTTCACGCCGGATTCCGGCAGAGATTGATTTTCGCCGAGATAGAGGAGCAGGCCGTGCTGTTCGGTGACGGCTCGGATGATGAATTCTTTGTCGTCTTGGGCGCGAATTGTATCGCCCGCACGGAAGCGGACGCGTTTCAACGGCGCTTGATCGGCCGCATAGATGCGGGTCTCGCCTGCCGCCTTGAACTCAACTTTCACCCGGCCGTGTTCAGCAGGCACGACGGTGCCCAGACCGAGCTCGGGCTCGGACTCGCTGATCCATCGTTGGCCTGGAATGAACATGCTCATGAAATGGCGGCAGGGTATATGCGGATTTTAAGCGGCAAATGCAACTGCGATCCGGAAGAACGGGAGGTTTAAAATAGAATGACACGTACGTTAGGGCGAACGCTGAAGCGGCGTAAACGCCGCGCTCCGGCGGCAGGAGCGCGACTTTTAAGTCGCTTCAACGTGCAAACCTCCAAAGGTATTATCATGGTTAAACGCCCATGTGACACCGGTTGTTGTTTGAAAAGTCATGGGAAATGTGTGCGGATACTTTGGGTTTTGCGGGGACGGGCCGTCCCCGCTCCGTTGGATGGGTTGAATTCGTCATGCTTTCGGCTTGCGTTTTGAAGTGGGGGCGGAAAAAATGATTGTTCAATTTATGCCCATTGAAACAACGACCACTCAGGACGCACCGGCGGAAATTCTGTTCAAGCTCTGGCCTTGGCTGGAGGCGAACCGCAATAAAATCATCGGGTTGGTAGTCGCCCTCTTGGTGGTGGTAAGCATTTATTATTTCATGGCGTCGCAACGCGAAGAGAACGAGCGCGCGGCGGGCGCGGCGTTGACGCAATTGATGATGACACCCCCGACCGGCACGGACCCGGCGGTGGCGCTCTCGCAACTGGCGACCAAGTACGCCGGCACCGCGGCCGGACAGCGGGCGCAGTTGCAGGCGGCGGCGACGGAGTTCAGCGTGGCGAAATACGCCGACGCGCAGGCGGCGTTCGAGAAGTTCGTGGCCGATAACAGCACCAGCACGCTGGTCTCCATGGCGCAACTCGGGATCGCGGCGAGCCTGGAAGCGCAAAACAAGCCGGACGCGGCAGCGACGGCTTACCAGAAAGTGGTTTCAATGTATGCGACCTCGCCGAGCTACCTGCCGGCGATGTGCGGCCTGGGACGGATCGCGGAAGCGCAGGGCAAATTGAAAGAAGCGCTGGATCATTTCGGTGCGGTCGTCCGCGCCGGGCAGTCCGGCGGTACGCTATATCAAGAGGCGATGATGCGTGCGGCGGAACTGGAACCAAAGGTGGCGGCGCTGACGCCGAAACCCGCAGCCGCGACAGCCATGCCGACGACCGCTTCCCAAACCATAACCGTTCCTGCCGCCAAATGAAGCTCACCATCATCGGCACCGGCTACGTCGGTCTCGTCTCGGGAACCTGTTTTGCGGAAGTGGGTCACCATGTGATCTGCGTGGATAACGACGCGAACAAGGTGAAGATGCTGCAGGCGGGCGGGATCCCGATCTACGAACCCGGCCTGGAAGAGCTGGTGAAGAAGAATGTCGCGGCGGGCCGTTTGAAATTCACCAACAGCACGGCCGAGGGCGTGCAGAATTCGGATGTCATTTTTATCGCGGTACCTACGCCGCCGCAGCCGGACGGTTCGGTGGACCTGAGCTATATCGAGCGCGTGGCGCGGGATATCGCGGCGGCGATGACGAGCTATAAGATCGTCGTGGACAAGAGCACGGTGCCGGTGAAGACGGGCGAGAAGGTCACGGAGACCATCAAACGTTACAATACGGCGAAAGTGGAATTCGACGTGGTGAGCAACCCGGAATTTTTGCGCGAAGGTTTTGCGGTCGGCGACCTGATGAACCCGGATCGCGTGGTCATCGGTGTCAGTTCGCAGCGTCCGGCGGCGATGATGAAGGAAATCTATACTCCTTTCAAAGCGCCGATCATCGTGACGGACATCAATTCAGCGGAGCTGATCAAGCACGCGGCGAATTCGTTCCTGGCGTTGAAGATTTCTTACATCAATGCGATTGCGACGGTGTGCGAAGCCGCAGGTGCGAATGTGCAGGAAGTGGCGCATGGCATCGGCCTGGACGAACGCATCGGACGGCGGTTCCTGAACGCGGGCATCGGGTTCGGCGGGAGCTGCTTCCCGAAGGACTTGAGCGCGTTCATCAAAATTTCCGAGCAGGTCGGTTATGAATTCAAGCTGCTGAAGGAAGTTCAGCGCATCAATTCCGACCAGATGGATCGTTTCGTGAAGAAAATCACGGATACCTTGTGGGTGCTGAAGGACAAGAAGATCGGCGTGCTCGGCCTGGCGTTCAAGCAGAACACGGACGATGTGCGTTCTTCGCCGGCGATCGACCTGTGCCAGCGCCTGATCAAGGAAGGCGCGACGTTGCGCGTGCATGATCCCAAGGCGATGGACAAGGCGAAATCTTTGCTGCCCAATGTGACTTACGTGGACGACATGAACGACGTGGCGCAGGGGTGCGATGCGATCGTGATCGCCACGGAATGGGAAGAGTTCAAGCAGCTCGATCTCGCCAAGGCCAAGGCGGCGCTGACGCATCCGATCATGTTCGACGGCCGCAATCTGTTCGACCCGGCGGAGATGACGAAGCTCGGCTGGATGTATAAGAGCGTGGGCCGGTAATTTTCGATTGGCGATTTACGAATGACGATTTAAAGACGTCGTGAATCGCAAGGTCATAGAAGTTTCGGCGGCGCTCATTTTCCACGAAGGCAGGCTGCTCATCACGCAGCGGCATGCCGGGGCGCATCTGGGCGGGCTATGGGAATTTCCCGGAGGCAAACGCGAGGCGGGGGAAACCTTTGAAGCTTGCCTGGTGCGTGAAATCCGCGAGGAACTGGGCGTGGAGATTTTCGTCGGTGAGCTGTTTGAGGAGGTGCGGCACGATTATCCCGAGAAATCCGTGTACCTTAAATTTTTCCTATGCCGTTTGATTAGCGGTGAACCGCAGGCGCTGGATTGCGCGGCGGTCGCTTGGATCGACAAGGCGGGATTGGCGACGTATGAATTTCCGGCGGCGGATGCGCAGTTGTTGGAGAAGTTGAAAGTGAAGGAGTGGTAACGCCCGGCGAATTCTGTTCGACGAGCAGGGCATGGTTTGTTAACACACATGCGCGGAGTTTTAAATTCTCAGAAAAGACGTGCTATGAAACTGACTTGGAGGCTGGCTGCGGTGGTGATCGTGACGTTGTTTGCAGCGTTGGTTGTGGGGGCGCAGGCACTGGCTCCCAGCGCGATCACCGGCGATGAGTTTTTGATCAACGTGACGAGCGGCACATCGCCGTTGCCCAGTTCGGGCTATTCTATTTTCCTGCCGGCGAACTCGGGCAATGCCATCCAACTGATCAGCATCTACAACGGACTGGGTGACGCGGGGACGTACACATATACCCAGAAAAATTCGACGAATGGGCAGTTGGCCGTGAGTGACTCGGTGAACGGCTTGCAGGCCACGGTGAACCTGTCGTTCACGGCTCAAAACCAAGGCGCTTATAGTCTGGCGAGCACGTTTCCTTCGGGCTATTCGCAAGCGGGGATCTTTACGAGCGCGATGGGGACCGCGCCGGTTTCGCTGGCGGGGAAGGTCATCCAAGGCGGGACAACTGACGGCATGGCTCCGTACGTGACCAGTACCGCATTTAACCTGATTTTTGCCCAGACCGGAAACACTTATGTGCTGAACTCGATTGATCTGCCGGGGCGGGGCATGGGAATTCAAAGTTCCGGGACGTATTCCAATGCGCTCCTTAATCGCAGCACCATGGCGGTTTATCTGAATGATTCCCTTTCGGGAACTAACGTGATGTACATCAGTTTTGCCACGGCGATCAGCGGGCAATTCGCCATCGCGCAATCGACGAGTAGCGGCGGATTTGAGATCGGCAGTTTTACCGCATCGGACAACACGCCGCCACGCGTGGTGATCACTTCGCCGACGGCGGGGCAACGCTGGAGCAACGTGGTTTTTACGGTGACCGGCAAGGCGGGCGATGATGTCGGGGTGGCGGCAGTCTATTGCCGGGTGGGTGCGCAAGACTGGACGCTGGCGACCTCGGCCAATGGCGGGACGAACTGGACTTGTAACGTAAATCTGTCACCGGGGACAAACATCGTGCAAGCATACGCGGTGGATACGAGCGCGAACGCATCGGCAGTCACGAACCAGAGCGTATATTATGTGGTGTTGGCGCCGGTCACGTTTTTGACGAACGGCAGCGGCACACTTTCGCCAAACTACATCGGCGCGTCGTTGGAACTGGGGCGGAATTACAGCGTCACGGCCGCCGCAGGCGCGGGTTTCCGTTTTGCGAACTGGACGGGCAGCATTGCGACGAACGCGGCGACGTTGAATTTTACGATGGCATCCAATCTGACGTTTACGGCGAATTTTGCGGATGCGACTCCGCCGCGATTGAACTTCAGCAATCTGGTGGCGGGCCAGCGCTGGAGCAACGCGGTGTTCACGGTAAAAGGCGGCGCGACAGATAACGTGGCCGTGGCGAGCGTGCAATATCAGTTGAACGGCGGCGACTGGACGAATGCAACAGGCACCAAAAGCTGGTCGGCGGTTCTTGCGCTGGTGCCGGGAACGAACTCGTTCGCGGCGTATGCGGTGGATGCGGCGGGGAATGTTTCCGTGACGAACGCGGTGAATTTTCAATACGTGGTGACGAACCAGTTGTTGATCCGCAAGACGGGGCTGGGGAGCGTGTCGCCGGATGATAACAATGCGTGGCTGGAGATCGGGCGCAATTACAGCATCACCTCGGCGCCAGCGGCGGGCTTTGTGTTCACGAACTGGGTGATCTCGACGAATTGGGTCGGCAATTTTACCAAGGGCAAAACGAACCTGGTTTTTCTCATGCAATCGAACCTGACCTTACAGGCGAATTTTATTGATGTGACACCGCCGCTATTGACGTTCACGCAGCCAGTGGCAGGGGCGCATGTGCTCAAGGCGCTCGTCAGCCTGAAGGGCACGGCCACGGATAACTGGCAGGTGAGCAATGTGTGGTATCAGTTGAACGGCACCGCTTGGAACTCCGCCACGACGACCAATGGCTGGACGAACTGGGGCACGACCCTGCAACTGGTCGCAGGGACGAACAAGGTCAACGCCTACGCGGTGGATATCGGCGGGAACAGCTCGCTGACGAACAGCCTGAGTTTTTATTCGAGCAATACCTTCCTGTTGAAGATGAATTTCGCCACGGCGAGCCCGCTCTTGAGCAACGGATTAAATTTTAACCTGCTGGTATCGACCGGATTGGCAGGGCATATCGAGTATTCCACGAACCTGCTGAACTGGTCGACGCTGACGAATTTCACCGGTAGCAACGGGGTGATCAAGTTTCGCGATGCAGCGGCGACAAATTTTTATCAGCGGTTTTATCGGGCGGCGATTCCGTAGGGGCAATGACGAATTTCGAATGACGAATGGCGGTTAGCGAGCCCTTGGTTCGTTGAAACTGCAAGCCGGCGTTTCGGGGCTATTGTTCGGCGACGTCGCCGGATTCCATTTTTGGGGCGACGAGGGCGATGATGCCGTTGATCAGTTTATAAAACCCATAGCACCCGACTAGGATGGCCATGCCCATGATTTTGAGCAGGATCATGTGGATGAGGGCAAAGATGATCCAGGCGATGACGGGGACGCACATGAGTCCGCTGCCGACGATGATCTTGCGCACGCCGTTGGCGCGCACGGTGACCATGCGTTCCTTGAACATGACGTCGACGAGATCGGTGGCTTCTTGTGCCGTGAAACGCTGGACCATGAGATACTTGATGACGTCTTCCTGCGGGTCGCCCCAGGAAACTTTGGCGCGCGCTTCGGTTTCAGCCTGTTCACGGCTGACGATGCCAAGTTCGCGGTCGCTGAGGGCGATCTTGGGCGCTTCCGGCACCGGAGGTGCCTCGGCTTTGTTGATCTTCAAGCCCGAGATGGCCGGTGCGGGCGCCTTGGTTTGCGGCGGGGGGATGCGGATGACGGGCTCGGGTTCAATTGCCGGCGGAGGCGGGCCCAGTTGTCGGGCGATGGCGTGATCGGCGGCAGGGGTGCCATCGACGCCGCAGGAGGGGCAGGCGACTTCGGTGCCCATCCGTCCGTTCACCGGCTCAACATCAAACGCATAATGCTGGCCGCAATCACATTCGATTTTAACAGCAATCATAAGTCCTTCTGAGTTGGTTTTCCCGGATGCTGCTGACGATATCACTACAATATTGATGAGATGAGATTGCAAGATAAAAAGACGGGCGATAATCTTTTGGCAAAGTTCGGCGGATGGAGCGTGGTGCCGAATGTTCGCATCACATGGCCAAACGTATAGATCAATTTGAATTCGAGCGCGTCCTCTGGCAGCAAAATATTGCCCGGATTGCGGGCGTGGATGAGGCGGGGCGGGGGCCGTTGGCGGGGCCGGTCGTGGCGGCGGCGGCGATTTTACCATCGCGCTGGGCGCAGGCCGGGTTGCCCCGGGAACTTTCCGGCCTGAATGATTCCAAACAACTTACGGAGGTGCAGCGGGAACACTATTTTGAATTTCTGACGGCTTGCGGAGAGATTGAATTTGGCGTGGCGCTGGTGGAGGCCGGGATCATCGACGAGATCAACATTTTACAAGCAACGCACCGGGCGATGAACGAGGCGTTGGCACAATTAAAACCGTTGCCACCGCATGCGTTGGTGGACGGGCTGCCGGTGAAGACATTGCGGGTGCCGCAAACGGCCATCGTGAAGGGCGATGCGCGGAGTTATTCCATCGCGGCGGCGAGCGTGCTGGCCAAGGTGACGCGGGACCGGTTGATGCTGACGTATCACGCGCAGTGGCCGGAGTACGCGTTCGCCGAACACAAGGGGTACGGCACGGCGAAGCATCTGGCGGCGATCGCGAAGCACGGGGCGTGTCCAATCCATCGGATGACGTTTGCGCCGTTGAAATCCCCGGAACCAAAACTTTTTTAATCACGCATGGGAATTCAGCCGGAGAAACGCAGAGGCGCGGAAGGCGCAGAGACCGGCGGAGAGAATCAGCATAAGTATGTTAAACGACCGTCCTCACCCCGACCCTCTCCTCCAAGGAGAGGGGGAAACGTTCCCAGCTTTTTTTGGAAATATGCGCGTTGGGCGGCAGGATGATTTGGTTGCAACAACGGCGCGCGCGGAGCGACGCGCCCTACCATTGTTGGTTATCCGCAAATGATTTGCATGAAACTTTTTGAAAAAATCAAAGAGCGGCTGGCCGGCAAGGTGAAGCCAGAGCATTTGCGGCGCGGGTATCTGGGGGAGTGGGCGGCGGAGAAGCATTTGAAGGGGCTGGGATTGAAATTTCTGGCGCGGAATTTCCGGTCGGCGCGCGGGGAGATTGACCTGGTTTTTCGCGAGGCGGATTGTCTGGTATTTATCGAGGTCAAGACGCGGTCGCCATCGGATTGGAGCCGCCCGGCGGATGCGGTGGATGCGCGGAAGAAGAAACTATTGTCACAAACCGGGCTCGATTACCTGAAACTCTTGAAGAATCCGGAGGTAAAGTTCCGGTTTGATATCGTAGAGGTGTTGTTGCAGGACGGTAAGGTGCAGGAAGTGCGGCATTTGCCGAATACTTTTCCGCTGAGCAAGCCGTATCGGTATGCGTGAGCAACTCATTCCATACGTGTTGTTTTAGTGAATAAAAACAGTCCGGTTAGCAATCGGCGGCGCGCGCGGAGCGACGCGCCCTACCAGTTTTATTCCAATACTGCGCCGAATTGGTGAATGGGATCAAATCCCCAAGTTTGCGAGCATGCTGCTGATGCTGTTGACGACTTGGACGAGTTGGGGATGGGACTTTTCGAAACCTTCGACGGAAGAAACCAAACCTTGGTTGGACAGGTCGCGCAATTGCGGATTCGGCTGGGTGCGCGTGGCTTCGTGGGCGGAGATCTTGGCGAAATTGGCGATGCTGTCGGCCTGTTCGCCATGCGTCCGGGCGAGGGTGCCGACTTCGGACTTCAGTTTGCCGAGCAACTCGAGCAGTTCGCGTTTGTGGGCTTCGCCGACGGAGCCGGTTCCGCGCACCTTGGCCTCGATCTCGCTGATGGTTTTATCGATCATGCCCAAACTTACTCTTTGATCGGGTAATTTACCAGCGCCCAACGCGCGGTAAAGCTGGCTGGACGAAATCCCAAATCTTGGCGCAGACGTTTTCGACGGGTTGGGCGCCGTTGATGAGCTTGATGCGGTCGGGTTCGGCGGTGGCGACGGCGGTGAAGCCGAGGGCGACGCGTTCGAAAAATTTCTGGTCGGCTTCCTCGATGCGGTCGCGGACGAAGGGCAGGTTTTCCTGGCGGGAGCGCAGGCGGGCGGCGCTGACTTCCGGCGGCACATGGATGAACAGCGTCAGGTTCGGGCGCGTGTCGCCCACGGCGAAATCGATGACAGCCTTGACCTTGTCCAAGTCCAACTGGCGGCCATAGCCTTGATAGGCGGTGGTAGAATCGTAAAAGCGGTCGGAGATGACGATCTCGCCGGCGGCGAGGGCGGGGCGGATGACTTCGCGGACGAGTTGGGCACGGCTGGCGTTCATCAGGAGCAACTCGGCCTCGGAGGTCATGGCGTGGTTGGTCTTGCTGTGCTTGAGGGTGTGGCGGATCTCTTCGCCGATGGGCGTGCCGCCCGGTTCGCGCAGGGTTTTTACGCGGTGGCCGAGCGAGAGCAGGCGCTCGGTGAGCAGCTTGACCTGCGTGGATTTGCCGCAGCCCTCGGTGCCTTCGAATGTGATGAACAGACCTTTGGACATTTTGGATTTACGATTTCTGATTTGGGAGACAGCGGGCCTTAAGAAAGGTGAAAGCTCTGGGCGTGATTTGTTTTACGCTTACCCTCACCCCGGCCCTCTCCCCCGGGGAGAGGGGGAATTGGTTCCAGATTTCGTGTAAAAAGGAAGCGTCTTGGTTCGCGAATTGAGCCGCATGCAAAGCCGACGGGTTCGCGCCGGTTCGGAGACCGGCGCTCCGATTGCATGTATGTGAGGATTTCGAAGACATAGCAGGCTCAAATTTTCTTCAGCTTGATGCCTTTGGGTGTGTCTTCGATGACCCAGCCCTTGGCCTTGAGCTCGTCGCGGATGGCGTCGGAGCGCTTGAAATCTTTCGCTTTCTTGGCGGCGGTGCGTTCCTCGGCAAGGGCTTGGATTTCAGCGGGTATGTCGGATTCGGCTTTGGCACCGACGCCGAGGACTGAGTCC
>DASZCA010000479.1:0-6145 GCA_035943555.1 Verrucomicrobiia bacterium | reverse complement strand
AAAAATGGGGATGTCGCAACGCGACATCCCCATTTTTTAAAACAATAACGTGGCTTTAGGCGGCGAGACTATTTCCCAAACAAATTGCCGATGCCCTTTTTCAATTTATCGCCATTGTCGCCCATGGCTTTTTGCGCGGCGCCTTGCAATGCGGCACCGGCGTTTTTGCCGATCAAATCTTTGGCGCGCTCGCCCACCACTTTAAGCGAATCGGTGATGATCTCGTTCAAGATTTTCTGCGTCAGGTCGGCGACGGTGATGCCGTCCGGACCGGTGCCAAGGTTGGTGAAATGGATGTCGGGGATGACAACGCTGAACGGTTCGCCGTCCAAGCCGGTGATGCGGGCCGTGACTTTTGCGCCGCTGATGAGGAAATCATCCACTTGCAATTTTTTGGCGGCTTTCTTTTCAGCCGGCGTGGCGGTCGGCTTGTTGGTATTGGCCGAGACCGTGCCGGCGGCGGCGTTCACGTTGTCCAAAAGCTGTTTGAGATTGTTCACGCCAAAGGGATTGCCTTCGAGCGTGATCTCGGGCGCGCGCACTTCGATCGAGCGGATCACAATCTTGTCCGACAGGATGGAACCCGGCACCACGCTGACGGCCGCCTTGCCGAGGCTGATGGCGTTGGTAGATTTGTAGGTCAACGGATTCGGATTGCCGATGGCGAAACCATTGATGCTGGCCGAGCCGGAGAGAGCGCCGATGTGCACGCTATCAACCGTGACAGTGGTCTGCGTGATGGTGGGCGCGACTTGCTCGATGCCTTTTTTGACGATCTTGTCAAAGAACACGCCGACAAAAACCACGGCGGCGATGCCGAGGACCACGACGAGGATGACGGCGATGAGGAGGATTTTTTTCAGGGCTTTCATAAGATTGGGTGTAAAGACACTTCGGGTGTCGTTTCGTTGCAAATGTTTCAGGCCGCGAGCAGGTTGCGGACGCAGTCGGTCAATTCCTGGAGCTGGTAGGGCTTCGAGAGAAAATGATTGGGCTTCGCGGGCGCGTCGGAAAAGACGTGTTCATCCACGGTGCCGCTGACGAGGATAATTTTTTGGGTCGGATTGATGCGGCGGCATTCGCGCACGAGATCCATGCCGGTCATGCGCCCCATGGCGTAATCCGTGAGCACCACCTCCGGACGGTTGAGGGCAAATTCTTTCAGCGCGGTCTCAGGATCGCGGAAGGTGCGCACCTCGCAGCCGAGCGGCTTGATGATGACCGCAGCAAGCTCCAGCAACATCGGTTCGTCATCGACGACGAATACGGTGGGTTTCGCTGCTGGGTTGTTTCCGGGTACGTTCATGTTTTCCCCTAAATACTGGGGCTGAAAGTAGCACCGCACCGCGCCACGCAGCAAGCTCCAAACACAGTTGCAGAAAAAGGGGTTGCATCTCTGCCGGTGACAGCCTAGTTTTCTGGCGGCAAAACCCGCCATCTCCCCAAGTTGGAACTGCTGTATGAAAAAGAAACCAGTTTCCGCGCCGGTCACCCAGAAAACCGCCGCCGCCAAGCCTAAACGGGCAACGCCTCAACCGTTGCTCAAACGAGCCGTCAACGCCGCCAAAAAAATGCTCCAGCCCAAGGGCGGGAAGGGCGCCGCAGAAACCGAGGTGGACGCCACCACGGTGGTCCGCCGCACCTATCTGAAAAATAAAAAGACCGAAGACAAGTCCGAGATCCCCGCCATCCTCCTCGAAGGCGACGCCCCGGCGCCCGTTTCCGCGAGCGGCCCCGGCGAAAAGTATTCCCTTGGCGCCACGCCTCCGGCCCAAAAATTCTCCGGCGGCGAACTGCCGGAAGCTTACGGCACCAAAAAACTTTTTCTCACCGCCCGCGATCCGCACTGGCTGTACGCCCACTGGGATCTGACCCGCGAACAGCAACTTGAACTCAACGGCGCTTCCACCGACGGTCACCTGGTGCTGCGCATCTATGCCCACAAGATCGAAGGGCACCCGCTGTACGAGATCCATGTGCATCCGGAATCACGCCACTGGTTTGCGCACGTCGAGCGTGCCGGCAATTCCTACGCGGCCGAGCTCGGTTACTATTCTGCGCTGGGCAAATGGATGCGGGTGGCGATCTCCAGCGGCACCGTCACCCCGCCGGACGCCGCCTCCAAAGAAGACACCGCCGAGTTCGCCACCATCCCTTTCGAAATTCCCTTCGCCAAACTTATCCAGATCATCGAGGACGCCGTCCGTGACAATATTCCGCTCGCCCAGGCGATCGAAGAATTGCGCCGGCACGGTCATCCTGATCTGCCCCGGCTTACGCCCGGTGCCGTGGCCACCTTTAATTCCGCGACCGTTCCGCCGTCATCCACCCAGCCGGGAGCTTCCGCGCCCCGCGCCTGGACGCCACAGCAGGAACAGGCGCTGGCCAAGATCATCAACATCGACCAATCCCGCCGCATCTGGATGGGCTCGCTGGAGATCACGGAACTCATCCGCCGCCGCCTGTCGCAGGATGTCACATCCCCCACAACTTCGTTCGGCAATTCCAGTTTCGGCCTGACCAGCCCCACCAGCCCGTTTGGTGGCGGCGGCGCGGTGGGAGAACAGCCCAAAGGTTTTTGGTTCAACCTCAATGCCGAGCTGATCATTTACGGGGCAACCGAGCCGAACGCCAAGGTCACCCTTGGCGGTCATGAGATCAAGCTCCGCTCGGACGGCACGTTCAGCTATCGCTTCGCGTTGCCGGATGGCAAATACGATCTTCCTGCCGTGGCTGTCTCCGCCAGCGGCGATGACGCGCGCGCGGCGGACCTGAAATTTGTCCGTGACACGCAATATCTGGGTGATGTCGGCGCCACACCGCAAGACCCGTCGCTCAAGACCCCGTTGCCGGAAAACGTGTAACACTCTCGCATGGAAGCGAACGAACATGGAGCGTTGACCCTGGTGCGGCTCGTCGGTGCGATTCTGCTGGTTGCGACCGTGCTGGAAACAGGGCTGTACTGGGCCGAATGTTCGCTGCACAAACCTGCGCCGGTGCCGATGCAAGCGGTGCCGATCCTGCTCCGGACCATTCCCGCGCTGCTGGGCATCGTGGTGTTGATCAAGTCCCGTGCCATCGCCGAATGGGTGGCGGACAAACTGGATCTGTAATTTTTATAGGGTATGCAAGGCTATCTTTCCATCGTTCTCCACGCGCACCTGCCGTTTGTGCGGCATCCGGAGCACGAAAAATTTCTCGAAGAAAGCTGGCTGTTCGAGGCCATCACCGAAACCTACCTGCCGCTCATCCAGATCATGGAGAACTGGCGGAACGACGGCATCGACGCGCCGATCACGCTTTCCCTCTCGCCGACGCTCTGCGCGATGTTGCTGGATCCGTTGCTGCGCAGCCGCTACGAACGCCATCTCAACGGCCTCATCGAACTCGCGGACAAGGAAATCCACCGCACGCATTGGGACCGCGCGTACCGCGAACTCTCGTGGATGTATCATCACCGGCTGTCGCTGGCGCGCGAGACGTGGCGTTTTTACAGCGGCAACCTGATCACCGCGTTCAAAGAATTTCAAGATGCCGGCCGGTTGGAGATCATCACCACGGCCGCCACGCACGGGCTGCTGCCGCTGCTGAGCGGGCATCCGCCGTCTGTCCGTGCGCAAATCCTGACTGCGCGCGATCATTACCGCAGTTGCTTCGGGCGCGATCCGCGCGGCATCTGGCTCCCGGAATGCGCCTACGCCGCCAAGGTGGAAACCTTTTTGCAGGAGGCCAACATCCGCTGGTTCATCCTTGATACCCACGGCCTGCTGCACGCCAACCCGCGTCCGCGCTACGGCACGTTCGCACCCATCTTTACGCCTAATGGCGTGGCGGTGTTTGGGCGTGATTTCGACTCTTCGCGCCAAGTGTGGAGCAAGCATGAAGGCTATCCGGGTGATCCGCGTTACCGCGATTTCTACCGTGATGTCGGCTTTGATCTCGATTTCGAATATGTCCGCCCGCATCTGCCTTCGCCGGACAATCGCGGTTTCACCGGGCTAAAATATTTCCGCATCACCGGCGGGCAGGGGCCGAAAGAAATCTACAAGCGCGACCATGCCTTGCAGGCCGCCAGCGAACACGCGGCGCATTTTGTGGCCGAACGTGTGGCGCAGGTGCAATCCGCTGCCGCGATCATCGACCGCGCGCCGATCATCATCGCACCGTATGATGCAGAACTGTTCGGCCATTGGTGGTATGAAGGGCCGGAGTTCCTGGATTTTCTCGCGCGCAAAATGTTCTCCGAGCAAAAAGTGGTGGCGATGATCACGCCAGGTGATTACTTGCATCGCCATGCCACGAACCAGATCGCATCGCCCGGCGCTTCGAGCTGGGGTGAAGAGGGTTACTGGCGCGTGTGGCTCAATGAATCGAACGAATGGATCTACCCGCATCTGCAGATCGCGCAGGAACGGATGACCAAGCTGGCGAAAAAATACTCAAAAAAATGCAGCGCCCTGCAAAAGCGTGCGTTGCAACAGGCTGCCCGGGAGTTGTTGCTGGCGCAGGCGAGCGACTGGCCGTTCATCTTGCGTGCCGGCACGAGCCCCGATTACGCGCGCCGCCGCGTGAAAGACCATCTGCTTCGCTTCATTGCCCTGCACGAGATGCTCACGCTCACCCGCGTGGATGAAAAATGGCTCGCGGAGATCGAATCGCGGGACAATCTGTTTCCGGATGTGAATCCGCAGTATTGGAAATAAGGGCGGATGAAAGCCACGCTCATCATCATTAACCAGATGCAGGCGGAAGAAGCCACTGGTAATGAATGGATGGGAAGAATTCTGAAGAGCAAGCGGGCCATGCGGCAGTAGCTTGCCGCGCAGCCATTTGCCGAGAAGCTTGCCCAGTTGGAAAAGCTGCGTGACCGCAGTCTCGCCATCGCTGCCAGTTCGTTGCGCCGTCGCAATATCAAATAAGCATTCGGGGACCGGTCACAATTCTTTGGTCATAAATACGCTGTTCGGATCCTCTTTGTATCCTGCAAACGGCCCGCATTCTTTGAACCCGGATTTATGATACAGCCGCCGCGCCGGTTCGAAATAGGTTTGGGCGCCGGTTTCCAAACTCAGCCGGTGGTAGCCACGCTGTTTTGCTTCCGAGGTTATGTGTTGCAGCATCCGGGCGGCAACACCCTTTCGTAAATGAGCCTTGGCGGTGCGCATGGATTTGATCTCACCTTGAGTGACACTGAGTTCTTTCAGTGCGCCGCAACCGAGAAGTTCCTTTCCCTGCCATACGCACCAGAAAGTGATTTCCGGTTTGCGCAGTCCATCCAGATTGAGGGCGTGGCGGCTTTCCGGTGGCGAGACCTCGGCCATGCATTGAAGATGTTCCGACAACAGGGCGGCGATTTCAGGGCCGGTTAAATCGTCGGGCTTGATCTGCATGTTTTTTGCCGTCAAGGCATCATGGTTTCGGCGAATGGTTCGGACTTAAATTCGCTTCTCATCCGCATCAATATAATCCACAAACGTTTTGAGATCGTCGCGATGCAACAGGTTGGATTCTTCCAGCCGTTTCTTGAAGCGTGCGCAGGCGGCTTCATCGCCGGCGAGCGGGCGGCTAAGGACATCTTTCCAGTGCGCGGCTTTTTCTTCGGGCGTACGTTTCACGTTTTGGCGCACCCAGTCGCAGATCTGACCGTCGGTCAGGGAATTTTTCACGACGGCGACGAATTGATCGTGCGTGAGGCCGGCGGCCTTGAGCCAGGTGCCGTCGAAACCTTTGCCGAAATTGTCTGTGTAGTCGGAGTGAAGCTTGCCGGCGAGGGCGAGCCGGATTTTGTCGATGTAGCGGGGCAGGTAATGCCAGCCGGCCATGGTTTCACGCGGACTGCGGGGATAAATAAGTTCACTCATGCGGCAAAGATGAATCTGGCTTGCCTTGGCAGCAACGCAAAAATTTGCAATCGTTCGGAGTTCTGTCTCGTTTATGCGGAACAGTCATGGATGCCGAACCGCCTAAAGACGGAACTCCAAACGTCCTGAAATAGGCAATAGTCCTTTCGAGGGGGTTGCGGAGCGCGGGATTATTCTGGCAAAGTCGGGAGATGCCCACCGAATCCGAGCAGGTCTCACCCAAGATCGCGCCCAAAGCCCCCCGCATCACCTCCATCGATGCCCTGCGCGGTTTCGTGATGTTC
>DASZCA010000478.1:0-10703 GCA_035943555.1 Verrucomicrobiia bacterium | reverse complement strand
CCATTTGAACGAATGATAAATGTCCTTCTTAAAAGGGCGGGCGGCGGCGCAACCGAGCCAAATGTCCCAGTCGAGCGTCGCCGGAATTTCATCCGAACCGTCCGGACGGTCCATGCCTTGCGGCCAGACAGGCCGGTTCGTCCAGATGTGCACCTGGCTGACCTGCCCGATGATGCCGGACTGGATGCATTCCACGGCGCGGCGGACACCATCAGCAGAACTGCCCTGGTTGCCCATCTGCGTGACGAGGCCGGACTTGCTGGCAAGATGGCGCAGGTAACGCGCTTCATAGATGGTCTGCACGAGCGGCTTCTGGCAGTAAACATGTTTGCCGAGGCTCATCGCGAGCGAGGCGACGATGGCGTGCATATGGTCGGGCGTGGAAACGGTGACGGCGTCGATGCCCTTGCCCATTTCATCAAACATCTTGCGGTAGTCCTGGTAAAATTTGGCGTCGGGATATTTGGCGCGCTGCTTGGCGCAGCGGTCGGCATCGACATCGCAGAGGGCCACGATATTTTCGCTGCTGCAATGGTCGGTATCGCTCTGGCCTTTGCCCATGGCGCCGATGGAGGCGATGTTAACTTTGCTGTTGAGGTTCGCCGCGCGCAGAAGCGTCGGCACGCCGAAGACAACCGCGCCGCCCGCGAGGGTGGTGGTCTTGAGGAAATTACGGCGATTGAGCCGGACTTGGGCAGATGATTTTGATCGTTTCATGTTTGATAAAGACGTTGGCGCTTCCTTGGACGGAAATGGCGACAACATGGTTTCGGCGATTATTGCACTATGCCGCGCAAAACAGCAATACTCTGAAAGAGGTATTGGACAATTTTTTTTGGCCTGCCAAACTCACGGCGAAATCCACGCACATGAAAAAACAACTCGCTTATCTTGTCGCCCTCGCCGGCAGTTTTTATCTATCCGGCCTGACTGCCACCGCCACGCCAATCCCTGATGACTGTCGCACGGGCGGCTTCGCCATCGGCTGCCAGGCCTGGTCGTTCAACCATTACAGTGTCATGGAGGCGATCGACAAGACTGCCGAAGTAGGCGGTAAAGTCATTGAATTCTATCCCGGCCAGAAATTCAGCGTGGACAAACCGGACTTGAAATTTGATCACAATGCCACGGACGAGATGATCGCCGCCGTGCAGGCGCACCTGAAGGAAAAGGGCATTCGCGCGGTGAACTATGGCGTGGTCACCATTCCGAAAGAGGAGGTTGAGGCGCGGAAGGTTTTTGAATTCGCCAAAAAGCTGGATCTTTACGGGATCACCACGGAATCGGTGGGCTCGATCGATACCATTGAAAAACTGGTAAAGGAATATGACATCCGCGTGGGTTTTCATGATCACCCGCGCCGGGCGAACGATGCGGGCTACAAGATGTGGGACCCGAACTATGTGCTGAGCGTGGTGAAGGATCGTGATGCGCGCATCGGTTCCTGCGCCGACATCGGCCACTGGGTGCGCTCGGGCTTGGATCCGGTGGACTGTTTGAAGATTTTGAAGGGCCGCATCATCAGCTCGCATCTCAAAGATTTGAACGAGAAGAAACTTGAGGGACATGATGTGCCGTATGGCACGGGAGTCTCGGATATTCCCGCTGTCCTTAACGAGCTGAAAAAACAGCATTTCGTCGGCAACATTTCAGTCGAATATGAGTACGACTGGACAAGCAGCGTGCCGGAAATCGCCCAGTGCGTCGGATTCGTGCGCGGGTATGGGGCGAAGAAATAAGAACGAATGTTCGCTGTAAACTGATTTTATACAGCCACTGGCAACGCGCGACCGCCCAACGGTCGCGCGTTTTCATTTTCTTCCAAGAAGACCAGCCACGCGGTTTGATCTGCGAGGATGTGGGTGATTTCCGTTTCGTTGAGAACCATGCATGCGGTGGAGAGGGCGTCGGATTCGGTGGCAGTATCGCAGAGTGCCCAAGCGCGGTGTTGGCGCGATGCGGCTTTGCCGGTGCGCGGGTCAAGAATGTGGTTGCCCTTCACGGCAAGACCCGAGCCGCTGAGGGAACAGTTCTTAAGCCAGTAGCGCTGCGAAGCATTGTCATCGCCCAGACCGCAAGACCAGCCGATGGTGCCGGCTGGGGCAGCACCAGCGAGGATGCTGCTGCCACCAGCAACGAGAAGGAAAGCAGGACAACTCCATTCGCGTAACAATTCCGCCATGCGGTCGAGAGCGAAGCCTTTGCCGATGGCGCCAAGGTCAAATTCCAATTTGCCGCTATCACAACGGATGGAGAAATTTTCGAGTGTCCACAGCGGTTTGGCCGGTTGCGTTTTTAACGCGGCGGCGGCAATGGAAAAGGCGCCTTGCGTGATAGCTTCCATTCTTCCGGCAACGTCGAGGCAGGTGAATACGTGACCGGTCAGACGCAGGGTTTCACCGGCGCCAAGTTGGGCGATCTCGGAGATTTCGCTGTTGGCGCGGAAACGGCTGAGCTTGGATTCCAATTCGTCGGTCAGCGTGAACGCGGCCTGCGCGGCCTGCGCGGCGTATGTTTTATCTTCATCGGCGATGCGCACCTGAAATTGCGTCGCCATCGCGGAATGATTAAAGGTGTGGATGCCGCTCATGGTTGCGCCAGGGATGCCGCCGCCGCCGGTTGCGGCACCCACAGGATCAGCAGTACGTTCAACCGCACGCCGAAATATTCCGGATGGAAAGATTTCAACTGCTGCCCCAGCTTCTCCGGCACTTCAGTCGTGGTGATAAAGAAATCAGCTGGACCGGTCTCTTGCCCGGGTTGCCAGAAACCGACATTAGGAAATTTACGAAGGTACCAGGGCAGCGGCCACACATCAGCCGCGACTACGGCGATACGCGGCTGTGCCAAATGATTTATTTGCGCAAGTTCCTCCAATCGCGGCGCCAGGCGCAGAATGTCTTCCGTGGTATGCGCGTATGCGTAGGGATTTTTTTCATCAACGGGCTTGTCGAAAACAAACGTCTTGGTTTGCTGGCCGGTAGAAAGCAGCAGCGCGGCAAAGCCCACGCCGATGATCCAGCGTCCGGCATCCTTGTTGAATTGCAGCCACAGCGCCTCCACGCCTAGGCCGCACAAAAGCGCGAGCGGCAACCAGAGATTCAGCGCCAGCCACGGCGTCTTGTACGGGATTGCTGAATAGATGAGAAAAGTCAGCAACCCATAGATTACCAGCGGCAGGCTCGACTTGCGCGTGCCGCCGACAGCATCGCAGATCGCCGTGAAACCACCGGCAGCGGCCACGAGCATGAATATGAAGAGAGGGTCCAGCACTTCGAAGTAATAGCCAAATGATTTTTCGTGTCCTTCACCACCGGCGCGCGCGGTGAAACGGGAAACCGCATGAACCAAGTCGCCCAACGCCGCCCAATTTTGACCGCCCCAGGTGAACAGCAGTATGGTCGCCACGACGAAGGTGGAAAAACTCAACCACACGATTTTTGGCGCCGGAAAATATTTCCGGGAGCCAGCCAGCCAGCCAGCGATGGCGGCGCCCGCCAAAGCAAAAAAATGAATCACGGCAGTCTCTTTGTTGGCCAGCATCAGTGCGGCGCATAGGCCTGTGAGCACAGCGAACCATGACGAATTCGTCTTCAATGCACGCCAACCCGCGAGGATCAGGCCAAACGTGGCGGCGACAAACAAAGTCTCATGAATAAAATAGCGGCTGTAATAAACGGGCAGGGGAGCAAAGGCGAACAGCAGCGCCGCCACGAGACAGGTGATGAAACCAAACATCTCCACCGCCGCGCCAAACAACAAAATCATGGCGCTCCCAATGATGACCGGAGTAAGTCGGAGTTCGCTTTCACTCAGCCCGGCAAAATCCTTGGCTCCGCAAAGCTGCGCGATAGGTTTAGCAAGCAAGTACAGGACGGGCCCGTGACGGTCTTGCGGATCATAGTGATACTTCTCCCCAGCCAGCAATTCGCCGGTGATGTAGCCGTTGATAGCTTCATCCGTATGCATGGGCCGTTCGCCCAGCTGCGGCAATCGCACGGCCAGCGCGAGCAGGGCAATGGCGATGAAGATCGGCCAACGGATTTTCGGCGATAGGTTCAAAAGTCAGATTGAATCAAGGCTTAGCAAGTTTAGTGTGTTCCAACGTCACTGAGGCACGCTTGTCGTCGATGCGTGTTATGACCACATGTGCCTGCGTGGCGACGGACTGCTCGATCAATTTCATCGCCTCCGCTTTGGTGACCTGGTTTGTTGTTCTCAGGGTAAGCTTCGCATTGCGATTGACTGCAGAATCGATCGCCAATTCTTGTCCGGACATTTTTTGATAAACATCCAAAACCTGTATCAACGTTGCATTCGTGAAGTCCATCGTCCCGCGAGATTCGCTGGCCAAGACGGTGAAGTATCCGGCCAGCAGGCACCCCGTTAGAAAAAGAATCTTTCTCATACGCTGACATTATTTTGCATGGCCCTGGTTGTCCAGCCTGTCCTCCCAACAAAAATGGCGGAAGGCCGATTGCCTTCCGCCATTTGATCAAAGTTCATCTTACGCCGACGGCTTGCCGAACACCTCGACCTCGATATAGTGGTTCATCTTGTTCGTCGTGTTGCCCTTGCTGGAGAGGCGCACATAGCGGCCCTTCACACCTTTCGCATCGATCAGCTTGCCTTCATACGTTTCGATGTAGGCGAGATCCTTGCCCGCGGAGCTGTTGTCAAAAATTGTCGTGACTCCGGTCGCGAACTTCGGGTCATCCGACACCTGCACGACGACATCAAAATAAACGCGCTGCTGCGAATGATAATGCCACAGCATCACCGCCGAAATATCCGCGTCCTTCTCGAGATCGATCTGGACCCATTGTTTGCCCGGATCGAGTTCGACCCATGAACCCTCATCACCTTCCTTGTCACCATCTGTGATGAGGTCAAGCGTTCCGACAACCGGGTCGCCAGAACTCGTGGTCACCTTTTTACCTTTGGCCAAGTTCACCGTGCCCACGGGAACAAGGAAATCCGGACGTTTGCCTTTGATCGGCGGTTCCAGATTCGGCACCGTGATGGGCACCGGCGTGCCGACGAACAGCGGCTTTGGCAGATCGGTTTTCAACGGCACCTTGTCCTCGGCGAGGGCTGCGGTGGTGGTCAACAAAACCGCGACAGCCAATTGGCAAATCAATTTATTCATGCAATGATAAGACGGGTTTTTAAGTGATGATGTTCAAAAAAGGTTTTAGGCTTCGGTTTCTTCCTTGGTGATTTGCAGCGTCTTGCCCGCCGCGATCGCCTCGTTAGCCTTGTGAATGACATATTCGCTGCGGAAAGCCTCGTCCGCCGGACAGTTCAACTTTGCCGTGCCACGAACCGAATTGAAAAAGTTTTCCAAATGCGGCTGGTGGATCTTTTTATTGAAGGAAACCGGAATCTCATATTCCAACAATGGCGCCGTCTCGCGCACATCCACCTTGTCGGCATCGCTCGGAGCTTTAGCCACGGCGCTCGCGCGGAGATAATTTTTTCCGACCAGATCGTCCCACGCCGGGGCACGGTCTTCGCGGTACAGTTTCGTGATGCTCGGATTCTCGGACATCTTGATCGTGCCCTCGTCGCCCATGAACATCTCAAAATAACCGCCACCGGCGCTCGTCGTCGTCTGCACCTGGTAAAATGCGCGCGCCGTGCCCTCCGGCGTGTCGTATTCGTAGATCACCATCGCGTTGTCGTACCAGTCGTGGCCCGTGTAATAATCTTTGCCGCCGCTCGCCATCACGGACTTCGCCGGATTGCCGAACCACCAGTTGAAGATGTCGATCTGATGCGCGCCGAGGTCGGACAGCGGCCCGCCGCCAAGTCCCTTGAACCAGCGCCAGTTGCGGAACTGGTGCATGTCCTTGAAACCGTATTTTGCGAGCTGCTCGGGCGCGATCTCCGAATGCTTCGGCCACGCGAGGTCATTCGTGACCGTGCGGTTCCATTGCGCCTGCGCGGCGGTAAGCCGTCCGCAGATCTTCGCATCATGCACCAGCCGGTTCAGTGCGAACATGTAACGCGGATTGCTGCGACGCTGATGACCGATCTGCAATAATTTTCCCGTCTCTCGCATCGCCTGCACCATCGAGCGCGCGCCTTCGATCGTATTGCTCATCATCTTCTCGCAATACACATGCAGCCCCGCCTTCAAGCACGCGATGGTCACCGGCGCATGCCAAAAATC
This sequence comes from Verrucomicrobiia bacterium, assembly GCA_035943555.1. Classification (GTDB taxonomy): domain Bacteria; phylum Verrucomicrobiota; class Verrucomicrobiia; order Limisphaerales; family UBA11358; genus UBA11358. The sequence continues at coordinate 4,528 of DASZCA010000478.1, read as the reverse complement.
CGGCGTGGCCACGACGACCGCCTGCAAATCTTTTTCGTGCGCCAGCAGGTCTTCGTAATTCTCGTAGCCCTTCACATCGAAGCCCTGCGACTTCAAGCGGCGGACGTTGGAATTGCGGTTGTAATCCCAGATATCGACGATTGCGACCAAGTTGATCCCTTCGATCACCGTGAGCGAATCCAGTAACACCTGGCCCTGCGCACCGCAACCGATCAGCGCGATGTTGAGTTTGCTCACCGGCGCGGTTTTGGACGCGGCGGTTTTCGGAGCCTCCGGGCTGCACGAGGTCAGCAACAGGCCCGCACCGGCCACAGCCGTGGTGCCGATGAATTCGCGGCGGGTCAGCGCGCTGGCGATGGAAGATGGTTTTACCATTTTTTGAGAAGCGCGAGCTTGTTGTGTTTCGCCAGCATCAACGCCATCGCCACCAGCGCGATGTGGATGCCGAGATAAGAAATGCCATCCGGCTGGTTGATGAGGATCAAGCCTGCCGAGAGCGAGATATAAATGAGCCCTTGCAACATCAGCGATGCACGCGTGCCGAGGCCGAGCAACATCATCACACCGGCCAAGATCAGTGCGGGTCCCAGCAGCTTGTCGAACAGGTTCAGCGCAAAACCCGGCAACAACACTTCGTTGGCGAACTTCGTCTTCAAGCCCGTGGGCACGCCGGCGTAGTTGGCCAGCGCATAAAATTTCACCTTGATGTCCACCACGGCATTGGGATCGGGCTGGCCGGTGGTCGGGTCGATGATCGGCTGCTGGATGGTTTTGTACGCGCCGAATTTTTCGACGCCCGCGAGCAGCGCGCGCAGGCCGAGCCAGCCGCGCAGGACCAGAAAGGCGAGTGTGAAGTCGCAGTTGCAGCACTGGCCCGTCGTGGAGCCGTCCGTTTTTTTGTCAGTCGTTTCGTTCATGTTTTGTCAGGTCAGATTGCAGCCGAGCGTTTGATTCCCGGCAATTTCAAAATCGTACCATTTATGCCAGAAATGTACCCCTCACGGATTCCACAGTTTTGACGTCGGAACCGGTGCCGTGGTTTCAAACATCTCTGGCGCATATTTCAAAATGGAAAGCAGTTTTATATCACCGGCGGGGAAAATTTCAGAGAAAAATTTCCCGGTATTTTCGGTTAACCGGTTCAGGGGAGTACATGGGCCGGCGTGACCGTTGCCCCCAGCGTGCAAGTGGGCTGGAAGTAACCGATCGATCCCTCGCTGTAAGTGCCGCCCGCCGGGCAGGCCGGCATTTTGCCGGATGAGTTCATTTTTAAGTAGGGTGTGATGTCTCCGGGAAAATTATAGAACGACCCGGTCGAAAGCCCGCGCTCGATCGCCATCTGGTCCACCGCCGCGCCGATCTGTTTCAGGTTGTTGATACAGGAGTTCGCCTGCGAAGTCGCGCGCGCCTTGACGAAATTGGGGATCGCGATGGCCGCCAGCAAACCGATGATGGCGACCACGATCATAATTTCCACCAGCGTGAAGCCCCGCTGCACGCCGCTCCGGGAAGGATTCATGCGGCCCACTGTCCAAGATTGAAATCGGAAATTCAAGGTAACAATATCGAGCGATAAAATTGTTGTGCCTGCCCGGTCCCCGGTGCGACCGGAATGCTTAAAACCCCATGGGTCGGCTGGTTGGTGACCACGTTCTGCCAGTTCACCATGTTGGTGGAAGACTGCACGACATAGTCGAATCCATCCCCGCCGGAGAATTGGATGTTTCCGCCGCCGCCCGTCGGAGCGAACGAACCCAGCGAATCCGGCCGCAGCCGCGGCAGCAGTTGGGCCGGGATCGCCTCGTACGCGTCATCCGAAATATCATAATCCAGTCGGCTTGCGTCGGAGGTATTCAACCACGGAGAAGCGATCGAGATTTGCGGCGAAGTGACCAGCAAACCCAGCGAGCCGGCGATGTTCCCATTACGCGCCTGAAAAAGTGCATTTGCCACCAACTGCGCTTGCGGCGAATTACTCGTCATTAAATAAGAATCAAGCTGCGGTGGCGCCGCGTAATACGGGCTCGCCGTGGAGTTCGTTTGGACGATGATCCCGTCCAATGCCTGGGCCAACGTGCCGGCGCTCCCGTTCACAGATGGCAATTGCGTCGCGTCATTCGTGTTGAACATCTCGGTCAGCAGCACCGCCAGCCGCCAGTCACTTGCCGGCGAAAGAATCGTGGCGTCGCTGGTATCGAAGTCGCCGGTCCAGTTCTCCCAAGTGTTCAATCCCACGTTCGGATTAACTTGCGTCCCGTCAAAATATTGCAGCAAGTTCGTGGACTTTAGAAAAACCGTCTGCCACGGCGTCCCGCGATGCACCCGCCCCAGCGTCGTCAGCGTCAGGCTGTTCGTCGCCGGAAAATTCCAATTGTCTGAACCCCAAACTAATGGATCACGATAAGCCAGATTATAACTGGCATTATCAAGATTGTGCAAGACCCCGACAATACCGTCCATCTCCCCGTTGCGACCCCAAGGTTGATAACGCGGCGGAACATTGCCCAAGTTGGGATAAGCCACCGGCGGTGATGCCGGATTATCACTGTGAGCCACGCCATTGGTCACGCCGGCCAGTTGATTTACCGTCTGGGAAACGTCGCTGCTTAAGTAATGAACCAACGGATCGTTGGCCACCCAGAGTACCGGCGAAACCACCGTACGCGTTGGAGTGAATGGCGCCTGCTGGACTAGGTTGGTATTGAGATAACCCTGGCCACCGTAGGTCCAACTTGGCAGAAAGAATCCTTTGAACATGGCGCCCTCAGCTGCCTTGATGCCTTGAAGTCCGGGTGGCATGTTAGGCGGATCTTGCCATGTGCTTGCTGGCAAACCCGCCCCGCCGCTTTGAGACGTGGCGATTTGATTCTGCACCCCCCAGTTTAGACCACTCGGGGTCGCATTCGTCGCCCACATGGCCAATCCTAAAGCCGAAGCATCCGGATCGCGGACATCATCACCCAAATTTCTTACCTGAACTGGCCCAGAAAATTGCACGTAATCCAATATATGCCCGTTATCCAAAATATAGGCTTGGAACCAATTAGTCGTATCTTCTTCAAAATTAGGAAAAGGTGGTAAGGTCATTGGTGCGCCGATGAATGTTTCGGTTTTGAACCCTGTGCCTTGCAGATTTCCGTTCTGGTCCAAGTCCAAGGCGGCCTCGTGAATGAATGGAAACTCAAAAAGTCCCGCTACGAAAGATGCCGGGTTGTTAAACGCCCGGGGTGGCGTAGAGGCCGTCCAAGCCGAGCCGGCCCAGGGGCTTTGGATGTTCTGGAAAGTAAAATTAGTGAATGCGGTGTAGGTATATGAGCCGTACGACAAACGCATGGTGATGAAGTCCTGCGCATAAATATAAGGTTGGCCGCCGGGATAATTGGCCGTATACGAATTCCAAAACGAAAACCCGATGTGATTGGTGATGCTCATATTGAGCATCTGGTTGGTGCTATAAAACTGCTTGTTAGCTCCGCTCCAGCCGTTGGCAAAGGTTGCCGCCGTACGATTGAACTGCAATTTTCGCGTCACCTGCGCCGTGTTATACGCGTAAAACTCATTGAAATTCGGCATGAACTTCTTTGCCCCGATGATCCAAGGCACACCATAAACATTCCAATTGGAACTCACGCCCGAGGGCAGGGCGGTGACATCAATCGGCTGGCTCAACTGTGGATCACTGATACCCGTCACGCTTACCACCTGCTGATACCCCGTGATAAAAACATTCCCCAGCGCATCGCGATAAAAAATCGGCCGGAAAACCGTCGGATAGAAATTGGTCGTCGAAGCATCCCGCAAATTCGCGGCCAGTTGCAGCAGCCGCTGCATCGCGGGCGTATAGACCACCACCCCGTTGCTCAGCACGGGAATGTTCGTAATCCCGAAATTGAAAGTGCTGCGCAGCAACTTGTCCGCGACCGTGTTAAAAAAGCCCGGAGCATCTGTCGGATCCGGCACGGTGCGGGCAGGGGCACTGAGGTCGAGCAATAAAAGACCCAAACCCAGAAGCAGCATTCTTTTGAGCTTTCCCATATGAACCTCAAGCACAACAGTTCTAATGCTAAAAAGATAGCGTTTGCGTCGGGCGTAGTAAAAAGGTTTTAGGGTCATTTGGTCGTATGCCTATCAGGCCATTGGCCGTAAATCCCCTCGCTTGCTCGTTTCATAATTTTTTTATTTTTCCCTCCATACGTTTTGATCATTATCGAATTTTTGGTTAGGCCATTGATATGCAGACTTTTACGTCCTGTTTTACCTTTATTTTTGCCATAGCTGTGCTTTTGTAAGACCTTATGCATAAGGCGTTTAAAATGCAGTGGAATCCGGTGGAAACGGGTGTAAACCAGTAGAAATCGGTAGAAACGGGTGGAAATCGTTTTTTTTTTTAGTAACCCCCGCTCGAACGTCGCCCCGAAGGAGCGCGGGCGGCCCGCCCGCAAGTTCCCCAAGAACGCCTCGCCCCATCCGAAACCTCGGGCCTGCCCAAGCTGCGTTAATCGTAAATCGCATATCGTGATTTTTTTTA
>DASZCA010000477.1:0-10968 GCA_035943555.1 Verrucomicrobiia bacterium | reverse complement strand
GATCTGCAGCAACTGCGCGCCGCCACCCATCCCCACCACCGACAGGCCGCCGCTCAGCGAGGCGTTGTTGGTGACCAGGATGTAGTTTGCCTGGCTGGAACGGGCGATGAAATGCAGGTTCGCAAACGTCGCCCACTCGGCTGCGGAGTCCGTGAACAGCTTCTGGTTGGCCGGCGACACGGAAGCATCAAACGCAAAGTAGACATTCCCGCCCGGCCACATGGTAAAGCCGTTCGCAAAGGCGCTGTTCGGCTGCGCCGCGCCGGCCAGCCGGTTGCGCCAGTCTTGGAGATAGGCCACCGGCACCATCATGTCATCAATCCGGGCATATGGTTGGCCGGCAGGCACACCGGCGATGATCTGGTCCAGCACGGTCACATTCCAATCCACAACGGGGCCGGCCGGTGGGGCCGCGCAGAATGCTCTCAGGGAGGCCAGCAACAAAAACGCGATCAGGAGGCCGGGATGAAACCAAGCCGACCGGCAGCAGGTTGGATTTTTCATGGGGGAGTTGATGGTAAACTGATGATAAACGTAACCGGGATTAACTCTAAGACGCGTGGCGGATGGAACAAGTAAAATATCGGGAACAAATTGCTGAAACCCCGGCACCTTCCGCTTTCGGTATGCGAATGTACGCTGGACGTAAAGACCGGAGGTGTTAAAATTAAGCCCAGATTTCCGCATGAAAACAATCACCACGACCGCCGCTTTATTTTTGACCCTCGTACTTTCCCGCGCTGAAATCGTTCCGCTCTGGCCGGAGGGAGCCCCCGGTGCGCTCGGCACCAACAGCGCCGATATCCCCACCCTCACCGCTTACCGCGCGGATGCCACCAACGCCACCGGCGCCGCCATGGTCATCTGCCCCGGCGGCGGTTACCAGCACCTCGCCCCGCACGAAGGCAATGACTACGCGCTCTGGCTGAACCAACATGGCGTCACCTGCTTTGTGTTGAAATACCGGCTGGGTGCCAACGGCTACCGGCATCCGGCGATGCTTAATGATGCCGCCCGGGCGGTCCGCTGGGTGCGCGCCCACGCGGACGACTACGGCATCGACCCCAAACGCGTGGGAATCATGGGATCCTCCGCCGGCGGCCATCTGGCCGCAACATTGCTGACACATTTCGATGAGGGTGATAAAAAGTCCGCCGACCCGGTGGAACGGCAAAGCTCGCGGCCGGACCTGGGCATCCTGTGCTACGCCGTGATCACCATGGATCATTGGACACATGGCGGATCGCGCGACAACCTGCTCGGAACCAACCAGACACCGGAGATGATCAAGGAACTTTCCAATGAGTTGCAGGTGACAACCAACACACCACCCTGCTTTATCTGGACCACGTTCGAGGATAAAACCGTACCCATGGAAAATTCGCTGATGTTCGCATCAGCATTACGGAAAAATCATGTGCCCTTCGATCTGCACATCTACGAAAAAGGCGGGCACGGCATGGGGTTGAAAGACAAACCGCCGTTTGCGCATCCGCACCCGTGGGCTAACGATTGTTTGTTCTGGTTGAACGAACAGAACTTCTCGAAATAAAAAAGCCCCTGTTTAAACAGGGGCTCAAGAAATTTTCCAGAAAGAGTATTAACGCCGGGCGCGGCGACGGAACATGAGAAGCGTTGCCGCTCCGCCCGCGAGCATCGCCCATGTTTGCGGCTCCGGCACGGTCACCACAGTCAAACCCCAGTTGACCAACGTCGATTGACCACCGGAGGACACGTCAGCCAGAAACAGCGTCCAGCTTCCATTCGGGTTCACATTGTTGAACTGGGCAAGGTTAGCGGCGGTTGAGGCGGCATCAAAAGCACTGGGTGCCGATTGCGGATCAATATGCCTTCCATCCGGCGCCCAAGTGCCCGTCAATTGGCCGCCCGTCAAAGTGTAGGTGCCACCGCTTTGATAATTGTGAATGTTCGCACCGCTCTGGTTCAAAGTGATGTTGAAGCCAGCATCACTATAACCAAAAGCATTTCCCGATGACATGCCAACACGGTTTAACAGGACAGCCATCTGTCCGCCCGGCCCCACCAAGTAAGCGTAAAGGTCGCCATTGAAACCGCCGGAGATATCGAGAGTCACTGAAACATCAGTGATCACAGCGTCAGCAAGGCCAGAAATGGTTCCTGAAGTGGTCATGCCATTCAGATTTCCATCGGGAATCAACGTGTTCAGGGTGCCGGAACTGTAGGTGTATGTCTGACCTTGGGCGAGGCCGGCAAACAACAAAGCCATTGTGAGACATGTCAGCTTTGCGATTGTTTTCATTTTCCTGTTATTTGAATCGGCACTAAATTTTTTTAATTCAATTACCCTATGGGCATTGTGCCCATCCACCATTTTCTTTCAAGCCTAAAACGCGGTTTTCTTGGATGAAAGCCGGCCATTTTTTGGCCGTCCAAAAAAACCTTCAAAATCCTCTTAAATCCGTGCTGCTGCGCTTGGGCAATCCCGGCGCCGGCGTGCGTTTCAGCACCAAATATTCGATGCCCAGTTTCTCGCAATATTCGCGTTTGCCGCCCTTGTCGCCATCCTCGTTCACCGCATAGATGTCCGGGCGCAACCGCTTGATCTCCGGATCGGCATCCAGCCAGCCGTCACCGCTGGAGACCAATGCCTGTTTCACAAACCTTATAGAACCAACGACATACCGCCGCTCGGCCTCGGGCAATAACGGATGCCCCTCGCCTTTCAGCAGGCGGATGTTCGCATCGTGCCCCACGATCACATACAGGTCGCCGTGCGCGGACACTTCCTCGCAAAAACGGACATGGCCGGAGTGAAACCAGTCGTAACAGCCTGTCACAATGACTTTTTTACGGCCCGCTGCTGACTCTGTTATCGGCTGTTCCGGAAAACCCTTTAGTTCTTTTTCAGTGAAAATGCGATAGGCGATCTGGCTCCCCCGGGCAAAGGCTCCGCGCACCAAATTTGCAGCCGATTCCACGTCCGCCCATACATCAAAATGAAGATTTTTCGGCAGCGCATTGAAATCTCCGTCTGCATCCGCCGCCGCAACCTTGCTGACGTAACGGACGGCATTCAGAAAATAGGTGCGTTCAGCCAATGAAAATTTTGGTGCTTTGCCGTTGAGCTGCTGCAATACCGCATCCGGCCAAAGCAGCACCGTAAGCTCGCCCAGTTTCGCCGCCTCTTCCAGAAAGCGCAGGTCGCGCGATTTGATGTCGTCAAACCCGCCGCTCACCACCACCTGTTTTGATAGGGACATTTCTTAACCTTGAATTTTCAACGCCAATGCAATCTTGCCGGTTTGCTTCTTGGGCAGCGTGATGTGCAGCCCGGCCTCGTCGCGGGTATAGTTCAAACCCCACCAGCGGCCCAGTTGCTTGACGCTACCGATCTTGCCCGGCCAGTTGGCGGAATTGCTGGCGAGCGATTTGATGGTGACCACGCCATTGGTCGGCATCTCCAGCACGATGGCGTAAACTTTTTTACCGTCCTTCGATTGCGTAAAACGGATGTCCTCCGCCGTGAACGGATTTTTCTGCACATCCCGCTGTCCGCCAAACTGTCCCTTCTCTGCCACGACCGTCGAAGGACCTTCGCCGTAGACCTGCCATGGACGCGTGGCATAAATCGCCTCGCCGTTGACCTTCAGCCACGCGCCGATCTCACTGACGATCTTGAGTTCGTCCGTGTCCGGCTGGCCATCGCGCTGGAGCGGAACGCTCAACATGAGGTTGCCGTTTTTGCTGACGATGTCCGCCAGCATCCGCACCACCGAGGCGGCGGATTTGTACCGGTGCTGCGTGAAGATATCCTGGTCGTAATGCCATGAGCCGATGCATGTATCCGTCTGCCACGGCAAGGGCAGAATGCCAGCCGCCTTGCCGCGCTCAATGTCATAAACCATCGCCTGACGCTCCATGTCATTTAGCATCTTATTGTTCATCACCGCCTCGTTGCGTCCGTGCAGTTGGATGCTGGAATTATAAAAATGCGCGGCCAGATTGAGACCGATCTCATCCGTGACGCCATGGAACGGCAGCACGCTGTCATCGAAATAGATCATGTCCGGCTGATAATCGTCCCAGAGTTGCTTGGTGCGGTTGTAGAATTTCTCCATGTAGGCCGCGTCGGGAACGCTGCTGCCTTTGGCTGGGTCCCAATCCCAGTTCAATTTCGTGCCAGGGGCGTGGTTCTGCGCGTAAAGCTCCTGCGGATCCAAACCATCCCACCACTGGCCTTTGCCATCGGCCTTGGTCAGCTTGCCATCGTAAGGCACGCCGGCGAATGGCCCGTCCTTGTCCGCGCCTTGCGCCGGCTCATACCACGACCACGCCCGGGAAGCGTGCACGCTCACGGCGAAACGCAGCCCATTCTTCCGCGCCGCTGCCGACCAGCCGCCGATCAGATCCTTGTGGGGCCCGATCGCAACCGAATTCCACGGCTGATATTTGGAATTGAAATTGTCGAAGTTGTCGTGGTGATTCGCGAGCGCCATGAAATACTTCGCGCCATTGTCCTTGTAAAACGCCAGCAGCTTGTCCGGATTGAAATTCGCCGCCTGCCACTGATGGATGACATCCTTGAATCCGTTGGTGGATGGATGCCCATATTCCGCCAAATGCGATTTGTAATCCGGGTTTCCCTCCAGATACATGCTGCGCGCATACCAGTCGCCATGTTCCGGCTCGCATTGCGGTCCCCAATGCGCCCAGATGCCGAACTTCGCATCACGGAACCAGTCCGGTGTCTGGTAATTCGTCAACGAACTCCAGTCCGCCTTGAACGGCCCCGGCGTGATCGGTGACAATTGCAATCCGGCAGCATTCGCTTGGGTGAAACTCAACACGAGCAATAGCATCGTCACCCGGAGCGTGACCGAAAATATCTTGGACTGCCGTATCCCGTGCTGCAAAAAATTGAACCTTGGGCGTTGAATGTTGAATGTTGAATGTTTTTTCATGTCAGGGGAAAGAAAAGGCGACAATTACTATAGTTTAATCTTCCGCCCCGGTTCTCACAGTCACTTGGAACGCCCCCGGCACCGGTTTTTCCGAAGCCACGATCAGATATCCCCCGCCGCAACCCGAATACATCGCCCCGAGATATTGCTTTTGATACGCCGCCAGCAAAGGCATCAGTTCCACCCGCAACTTAGGATGGCGGACCACCTGCGGCAGCAGCGTCTCCCAACATTTCATGTTCAAATTGAACGAGGCACCCAGCGCCTTCGCATCCATCTTCACGATGGCTTCGTAGCAATCTTTTCCGGACTGCCCGAGCTTCGCTACCCATTTGGGATCAAGATTCTTTTTACCCAGCGGACTGTAGCCATCCGGCCGCGGTTCAACCGGAATGAGGTGCAATACTTTTTCCAACCAGCGCGCCACCTGCGGACGGTTGCAAGATTCGATGTGCGAAGTGAAAACGCCACCGTGAATCTTAAAGTCATAATCCAGCCGGTTCACACCCGGGTACACCAGTCCAATCATGTCCTGCGACCCGCTCGGCTCCGCCTTGCCCTTGTTCTCCACCTCATACAACTCGCGCACCAGTTCGTCCAGCGGGCGCTTCGGCAATTTCCCTTTCCAAAGCTTCATCGCGATCGCACGCGTGCCGCTGGCGATCCCCGAACGGTCCATCGGCCGGAAGTTCGCCTCGATCTGCACCACCACCATCGAGCCGGGCGGCTTGGGGTTGTGGCGCGAAACGAACGGCTGGTCGATCCAACCGCCCGCGAGTTGCAGGCGGTTGGGAATCGAGCCAAGAATTTTGGCGACCGGCGAATGTTTCATCACCCGATACCCACGCGCTTGCCCGCTTTTTTGGCCTGATACTGGCCGTTGATCCACTTGTACGTGAGGGCCAGACCTTTGTCCAAAGGCGTGTTCGGCTCCCATTTGAGAACCTTTTTGATGAACGTGTTGTCCGAATTACGACCCGCCACGCCCTGCGGCGCACTCAGGTTATAAGAACGCTCCAGTTTTTTGCCCGCGATCTTTTCCACCTTGGATACCAGCGTGTTGATGGAAACCAGTTCGCTCGAACCGAGATTGATCGGCGTCGCCACCAGTTCATCGCAATGCGTGATCATGTCGATGCCCTTCACACAGTCATCGATATACATGAAGCTGCGGGTCTGCTCGCCGTTGCCCCAGATATTGATCTTCAGATCTTTCTTGTCGATCGCCTCGATCATCTTGCGGCACATCGCGGCCGGCGCTTTTTCGCGACCGCCATCCCACGTTCCGTTCGGCCCGTAGACGTTGTGGAAGCGTGCGATGAACGTCTTCATGCCGCGTTCATGCCAATACTCTTCGCAGAACATCTCGGAAACCAGCTTCTCCCAGCCGTAACCGCGCTCGGCCATCGCCGGATAGGCGTCGGATTCCTTGAGCGCCCGGACCTTCGGATCTTTTTGCAGCAAGGTGTTGTAGGCGCAGGCGGAACTGGAATAAAAATAGCGGCGCACGCCGGCCTTGTAAGCCGCCTCGACCATGTGCGTGTTGATGAGGATGGAGCGCAGGCATTCCACACGAAATTTTTCGATGAAACCCATGCCGCCCATGTCAGCCGCCAGGTTGTACACCTCCACCGCGCCTTCGCACACGCGATGGCAGTTCGCCTCATTGCTCACATCCAGGCAGAGATTCTCCACGCCGGGAACATGCAGATACCATTCATACAACGGCTTCTTGTCCACCACGCGGATATTGGTGAAACCTTTTTTCTTGAAGTACAGGGCCAGGTTGCCGCCGATGAACCCGCCCGCGCCGGTGATCACGATCAGGTCGCTCTTCTTCAGCGGTGCGTCTTTTTCTACGATTCTTTTTTTATGTTCCATAAATTCAAAATTACTTCTGCGCGGCTTCATGGCCGTTATACGTCCGACAATTCTAGCTTGCCATTTGCATTTGGGAATGTCCACTTTTGGCCAAAGCATATCTATTATTGACCTGCCATGAAACGCCTCGCCACCACCGCCCCCAGCTTTTTCTCCGCCCAAGTGTCTTCCGCGCGGCGTTTCTATCTCAACCTCCAGCCGCCGCGTGGCACCAAGCTCGCCGTCGTCTGCGGTGGCGTGGAACACTGCGCGGCGGATTACGAGATCCGCCGGGAAACTTTCCCCTTCTACTCCATCGAATACGTCGCACGTGGTGAAGGCCGCGTGAAACTGGGCCATCGCACGCACGAATTGAAACCCGGCGTCATCTTCGCCTACGGCCCCGGCATCCGGCAGCACATCACTACCAATCCCCAAAAGCCGCTCGTGAAATATTTTGTCGATTTTGCCGGCACGCAATCGGCCCAATGGATCCGCCGCAGCGGTCTCGCCCCCGGCAAAGTCACGCAGGTCTTCCCGCCGAACGAAATCCAGCCGCTCTTCGACGAACTCATCCGCAGCGGCCAGCGCGGCACCCGTCATTCCCCTGCCCTCTGCCACCAGTTGCTCGGCTGTCTCGGCATGAAATTGCTGGAAGCCCGCACTCCGTTGAAAGACGCCGATTCCCCCGCCTTCGCCACCTACCAAACCTGCCGCCAGTTCATCACGGACCATTCCCGCCGGCTGCGGACCCTCGCGCAGATCGCACAGGAATGTCACATGGACTCCGCCTACCTCTGCCGCCTGTTCCGGCGATACGATCATCAATCGCCCTACCAATTCTTGACCCGGCTGAAAATGAACGATGCCGCCGCCCAATTGCAGCCTGCCAACGCGCTCGTAAAAAACGTCGCCACCGACCTCGGTTTCACCAATCCCTTTCATTTCTCGCGCGTCTTCAAATCCGTCTTCGGCATCTCCCCTGAAGCGTTTCGCAACTTGCGCTAACTGCGGGCATAATCCGTCACACCGGAGTCTTGCACCCGCGGCAAAAACCAACAGACATTGAAAAATTGCCGTTAAAGCTTATAGTCAACTTCATGAGGCTGAATCTTACTTTGTCAAAACCGGCAAAGACGCGACTCATTTTCCCGGCACTTCTGCTGGCACTGCTTCTGCCCCTCACCAGCGGCCACGCCTTCACCGGCCTCTATGTTTTCGGCGACAGCCTGTCAGACACCGGTCGCAATCCCGCCACGCCTTCCACCAGCTATTACAACGGCCGGTTTTGTAACGGCCCGCTCTGGGTCGAATATTTGTCCGCCCAACTGGGGCTGACTTACAATGCCGCGAACAACTTCGCCGTCTCCGGCAGCACCACCTCCAATCTGCTTTCCCAGATCGCCGGTCTGACCCCCTCGCCAAATCTGGCCACCGGGCTCTTCACGCTCGCCTCCGGCGGCAATGATATCCTGATCAACTCACCCACTGTTGGAGTGAACGATGCCGCGTGGGGCGTCGTCGTCACCAACGCATTCCGGAACATGACAAATGCCATCAGCGCCATCTACACCAGCGGCGGCCGCGAAATCCTCGTCGGCAACCTCGCTTTCCTCGGCAAAACCCCGTCGTTCCTCGATACTCCGGCGGGTTATTCCAACTACATCGATTCTAAAGTAGCCATCTACAACCTGCTGCTTGCCTCCGGACTGACCAATGTCGTGAAATACAGTCCCGGCCTCCGCATCTATGCCTTGGATCTCAACCAAGCCTTCACCAACATCCTCAACTCACCATCGACCTATGGATTTACCGTGACCAGCAACGGTGCGCTGGAAGATCCCAAGCTGACAGATAAAAGTTTCACCGGCCCGGGAGCGAATTACGTCTTTTGGGACTCCATCCACCCCACCACCAAAGTGGACACCCTGACCGCCGCCCACGCCTTCGCCGACGTCAGCCCGCAAATGACCGTTCCACATACCGGTTCCCAATCCAATCTGACCGTGCTCAACCTCTACCCCGGCCTCCCCTACACCATCCAAACCAGCACCAACCTGCTGACCTGGACAGATTATCAAACCGTGACGCCGGCCAGCACCAACGCAGCGGTGGTATGGACGAATGGGGTGAAGCCGAAATTATTCTACCGGGTGAAATATTGAAATTGAACGGCCACCGAACGGACTGCCCGGCCGGGTTGACTTTTGGCTTTGCCAGTCCGTTTGCCCTTTTTGCGGGTTCAGGGCGGCCTGCGGCATTCCGGCGGTTGAACCCGTTTTGTCCCAACCAGAAGACAAGATACCTGCCCGCAACTTCTTAATTTTGAAAGATGCCCGGCCATTTACGTTCCCGCGTTTTGACGGTGACGGTGAATGGTTTTTCACTTTTCCACCACAAAACGAAATGTTTGGGCGAAAGGCCATGTTGTGATTTAAAACTTCTGGAAAAATGAGAAAACTGCTTGAACCCCAATTGATTTAAAACCTCTTTGATCCTTTGGCCATTTTTAAGCAGTTCAACCGCCTTGTTCAGGCGTTGTTCATCCAGCCATTTTTGCGGAGATTGCCCAAAATGCGTTTTTGTCCGCCGTTCGAGCTGCTTCCGGCAGACGTTAAGGCATTTAGCAAGGCGGGCGGCCCGATATTCCGCCTTCTCGGCTTTTTCCATCCATTGGTTGAAATCCATTTCGCGCATAAGCAGGTAGGAAGCATCCAGTCATTGCTCCTATTTATAATACGTAGCCCGACGGCAAATCTTTCAAAAAATGTTACAGACTGGCTATAAATTTTCTGCAGGCACCTATTTTGTCGCTGACAGATAAATCAATTTGCTTCAACCGGGGGAAATATCTGCTTTAGTTGCAAAGGTCAGGTTTCAATTCTTTTCAACCACTTAGCAAACGAAAATCAAATAATAGGCAAAAACTATGTCAATCATTCAAGTCGGTTTGGTAGATACAACCGGGAAACTGGATCCCGAACTGGTTCAAAACGTGGCGGCGGCGCTTAACATCCAAGTGATGAGGGATTTGCCCCAGTTTTGGGATGTCAAAGCCACGGTGATGTACTTGCCCAACCCCAAAAAAATACCGGCCGGCGTCTGGCCCATCCGGCTGGTGCCGAGTTTGCCGCCCGGTGAAGGCGGTGTTCATAAAGACAAAAACCACCAGCCTTATTCCCTCGTGATCGCCACGCCGGCCAGCGATGAATGGACGATCGACGCCAGCCACGAATGCATTGAAATGCTCGTAGATCCCTATGCCAACCGGCTCCAAACTTCCCGCGCCATCACGATAGCCGGCAACGGGGTTAAAGATACAAATGGCGAGTTCAGCTACCTCGTCGAGGCTTGCGATCCCTGCGAAGGTGACGATTTTGCCTATCAGATCCAGGGCGTTGCGGTGTCTGATTTCATAACCCCGCATTTTTATGATCCGGTTGTCACCGCCGGCACCCGGTATAGTTTCACCGGGGCCATCAAGGCACCCCGCCAGCTTTTGAAGGCCGGTTATATTTCTTACATCAATCTCCAGACAAATGAGGTCGAACAAATCTTGTGGGTGAACCCCGGTCCTCCCGTGAATAAAGTGCTCGGGGCCGTTCCTCCCGGGCTAAGCATCAGAGTCTGGGTCGATTCAAAAGTTGCCGAGTACAAGGACGCCACCAAGCATGATCGCAAATTAAACAAGGTCCTGCTCTCAGATTGTAAAAAGCACCGGGCAAATCTGACGGAAATCGCTTCCCTGCGAGCCAGCCAGTTTAAATACTGACTCTATTCAGAAATATAAGGGCATTGGCCGGACCGATATAAAAAGCCCCCTCCGGCGGGGCATTTTGTGATTTCCAAACATCCTTGGACCGTGGATTGGAACTAAAATGAAACGAACCAAGCGTGGCAACCACGCGCCGTGAGCAACCAGGCAACAGGCTGGCATATGACAACGCATCAACATAAACCACATAAACCGCAGGAGAAAAAAACTACCATGGCACAGGCATATATCAGGAGCGATATTTCAAAATCGAAAGGTGATTTCAGCAACCAAAACATCGTTTGGTATGCTGTGGGCGTAAATAAAATGATGCAGCGTACGCTGGATGACCCGGCCAGCTGGTGGTATTTTGGAGCCATCCACGGCGATGCCCTGCAACCTAAGAATATC
>DASZCA010000476.1:0-2664 GCA_035943555.1 Verrucomicrobiia bacterium | reverse complement strand
GCGCCCATGCACCCGCTGCGTCCCCGTCTTGAACACGAACCGCAGCTCACCCGCCGCCAGCCGCCCGCGCACGAACTTCATCATGCGCGGTTCGATATCATCCAGCTCATCCATCGCCGCCACATCCATGCTGAACGTCGTCGGCACCTTGCCCAACCCCCGGATCATCCCCACCGCCTTCCGCACCCCGTCCGTCACCAGAAAAGCTCCCTTCCGATTCACCGCGCGACCCGATTTATTCAGCGCCTTCCCCACCTGCACCATCTCTGCAAACCAGCCGATCTGATCCACCACCTCCGGCCGGAATTTCGCATCCACAATGCCCTCCACCAGATCATCATCCGGCAGATACAACCCAAAATTGCGGAACTGCTGCCCCGTCACATACGCCGCCAGGTTCAATTCCAAAATCGTCTTCCCAAACTGCGCCCCGCCCGCCAATGAAACCTCCGCATCCGTCTGCTTGTCCCTAAAAATGGAATCAATGACCCGCACCACTTCCTGCAACGCCTCTCGCCCTTGAAAAGAATAATGCCCATAAAGTCCTTGCCCCGTCGGCACCCGCGCGTCATTCAATAAAAACTCCTCAAACGACTCGCGTTCCTGCGTCACCACACGGCGGGCCGTTCCCAGCGTGCTATCAACTAAATGCTGACCAGTCGGTGCGTGCGGTTGCATAAATAGATGAGGTCAAGCAGCGACGGCCTGTGTTTCCCCGGAGCGCCCGCCAGTCCGGCTCGGACCTCCAGATCGGCACGGCCCCGTTGCTTTGCTTATACCAGCAGTCTGCGCCTCTTTGAGCGCCGCATAGGTCGCTCGAAACATATCCGCCACCGCCGGATATTTTTTCGATTCATTTAGGCAAAACTCCAACCCGCGCGCCTGCTCACACTTCACCCACTCCGCATGCTTCGCCTCCTCCATCACCAGCTTCCGCGTCCGGTAATCCGCCCGGTTTCGATCATTCGCGAATCGCGTCGCCGTCCACGCCAGCCGGTCCGCGAGTCTTAACGCTTCCGGCGGCGCATCCTTCGCCACGGTCAGGTTCATGGCCAGCGTCTTTAACCGCTCAATGACCGCTTCCAACTCTGGGTTTGGATTCGCCTTGATCCACCTCTGCGTCGCCAAGTAGATGTTCTTTTCGCCATTTAACCGGTCCGTAACTTCCTTTTGGTCACGCTCTTCACACTTGTGCCTTAGAAACTTCGATAGATTGCCGCGCGCAGTGACGACGTCGCGTTCTTTGAGCCAGTCCAGCATCTGGTCGATGGTTTTGTTTTCTCTTTCCATCTGCAGCAACGGCTCGACAAACGGATCGAGCATTGATGGAATCCTTTTGCGCAAGAGGTCACGCGGTTGCCGCATCGCGACGGTTTGATTTTCAGGTTTGGTTTTCATTTTTTATTTTTTTAAATCCGGTGAATATCGGTGAATACCGGTGAATGGGATAGAACAACGGTGAACGTGAACATGGAAAAAAACGCATGTACGGCTCGCCCCGCCCCGTCAGCAAGTCCTTCATTTGTAGCAGCCGACGTGAGGAGGCTCTAAACCTTCCCATTCGCGTGAATTGGCGTAATTCGCGTCTCACAACCGCAATTAAATCACACCTCTTCAAAATCTGAATTCGTGTGGGGAATGTAACTAGCAGATTTATGCCATTTATTTTCATTTTTCCCGAGTGGGAAGGGGGTCCGACCATAAAAATCCCGAGAAAATCATAATCGCCCCATGCCTATTAGCGATAACTGGCATGCTGAAAGATTGGCCAAAGGCAAAAACTGCGGTTTTACTGGGATTTTGAAAGATTTTGAAAATCAAAAATTGAACCGTTGGAGTCCAAGCTTCAGCTTGTCGGGCATCCCCATGGGCTCCCCCCCAATTTATCCCCATGTGGTGCCGTAGCCTTGCCAAAGACGGTAAGAGAGTTTCAAAACTAATCTTTGCCTCGCTTTGCACAAAGGGCAAACCATCACCTCTCTGTTTTCAAATCTATCTTTATTGGCCCTCATACCAGTCTCTTTGCAATCTTCTCCTTCAAGCTTTCTGTATCCTAAGGGCGGAAATGATTTGCCAGTGCGTTAAAAAAAGCGGCAGATTTTCATTTTTTCCCTGAATTGATCACAATGCGTAAAGCTGGGTCAGTCTCACAAATATCGACAATCTCGTTGTAACGGTTGAGCAGTTTAGAGAAGGTCACTTTACAGGCGTCACTCTTGAAAAAACTGCGCTCATACACATTTGCAGTTAAAAACTGGCCAATATCAAGCACATCCACTCGATCGGATAAACCTGGGCTTTTCAGTAGAAAAACTGCCCCTTTAACACCGTCGCCAAGTGTAATAATCAGTGGTTTGAGGCCAGTTTGAAGATTTTCAGCGCATTTTGTAATCAACGCTTCGCTTGGGTGTGTGGTCACGTGAATTGCGACTGATTCAATATCGAAATCACTTTGACGTTCCGTGGGTTGATCAGCTACGGAAAAACCATGGTGGCGAATTTTGCCTTCGCCAAGAACCACGTCGAGTTTTGCACCGACCAAATGCTGTAGCATTGCGCCTACGTAGTTGGTGCCACCTGAGCTTTTTTGCAGGCTCTCTGCCTGCTGAAGCAAATCTTGAATGTTCGCATGTAACGATTTGCCGGGGTCGAAATTAAACTTTG
>DASZCA010000475.1:0-2512 GCA_035943555.1 Verrucomicrobiia bacterium | reverse complement strand
GCGCCCATGCACCCGCTGCGTCCCCGTCTTGAACACGAACCGCAGCTCACCCGCCGCCAGCCGCCCGCGCACGAACTTCATCATGCGCGGTTCGATATCATCCAGCTCATCCATCGCCGCCACATCCATGCTGAACGTCGTGGGCACCTTGCCCAACCCCCGGATCATCCCCACCGCCTTCCGCACCCCGTCCGTCACCAGAAACGCCCCCTTCCGGTTCACCGCGCGCCCCGATTTGTTCAACGCCTTCCCCACCTGCACCATCTCCGCGAACCAGCCGATCTGATCCACCACCTCCGGCCGAAACTTCGCATCCACAATGCCCTCCACCAGATCATCATCCGGCAGATACAACCCAAAATTGCGGAACTGCTGCCCTGTCACATACGCCGCCAGGTTCAATTCCAAAATCGTCTTCCCAAACTGCGCCCCGCCCGCCAATGAAACCTCCGCATCCGTCTGCTTGTCCCTAAAAATGGAATCAATGACCCGCACCACCTCCAGCAAAGCCTCCCGCCCTTCAAAAGAATAAGGCCGGTAAAGCCCTTGCCCCGTCGGGACATGCGCGTCGTTTAGTAAAAACTCCTCAAACGATTTATGCCTCGGCGCCACCACGCGGCAAGCCTTCCCAATCTGCTTCTGCTGGATTTGCCGGAGCTCATTGCTATGTTTTTGCATAAAATTTTATTGTTTCAAGACACCGTCCTGCCGACATAGGGCAGCCTTTCCAGGCTGCCGGTGCTGGGGACTTTCCAGTCCCCAGTTCCAACTCCCAAGCCCGTCTCTGCTCCATGACTTACGAATTGCCAGCAACCGCCCTTTTCAGTCCCCTCGCCCCTCCGAGGGGAGAGGGTTAGGGTGAGGGGTGCCGGTGCCGGTGCTGATGCCGTTTTCTGTTTCATTCCCCGTTCTCCTTCCGGCATTTTTCCAGCGCATCAAACGCCGCCCGGTACAGTTCCACCACCGCCGGATATTTCTTCGCCTCTCGCAGGCAAAATTCAAACCCCCGCGCCTGCTCGCACTTCACCCACTCCGCATGCTTCGCCTCCTCCATCACCAGCTTGCGCGTCCGGTAATCCTCCCGGCTCCGGTCATTCGCCACGCGGCTCGCCGTCCACGCCAGCCGGTCCGCCAGCTTTAACGACTCCGGCGTCGCCTCCTTCTGCACCGCCAAACTGAAAGCCAGCAATTCGAACCGCTCAATCAGCGCCTCCTTTGGAGCGTTCGGATTCTCCATCCTCCATTCCAAGAACGAATCCAGCGCGCTTTTCTCGCCATCAAACTGCTCTTTCAATTCACGCCGCCGCCGCCGGCTGATCAAAAACGCCGAAACATTGTTGATCGACGTCTCAACGCTTTGCGTCTTCAACCACTCCACCATTTCATTGAGAGTTTTTGATTCGTCATCCATCCGCAGCAATGGTTCCGTGAACGCGTTCAGCTTGGACGGCATTTGTTTGCGGGCAGATCCCTGTTTTGGCTTAAGCGTGTCATTTGTAGTCGTTGTTTTCATAAATTTTTTAAAAATACTGGGAAACCTTGTGAGTTTTTGTGAAAGCTTGTGAATCTCTGGGAATTTTTGTGAATGTGAGCAGGTAGGGGCCATGCGCCAACGGCTGATGATTTCTACCAATGGGCGGCGGCTGTGTCGGGAGCAAGGGACCAGCCGCAGCGTATGACCTGCAACCGACGTTTAGGTCATCTCCGCGACGCCCGCCCCGTTCATTCGTCATTCGAAATTCGTCATTTTTATGTTCCATCCCTCCGTTCTACCACACCTCCCTGAAATCCGAATTCGTGTGGGGAATGTAACTCGCAGATTTATGCCATTTATTTTCAAAAAACCGGAGTGGGAAGGGGGTCCGACCATAAAAATTCCGAGAAAATTACAATGAGGCCGTGTACATTGAATAACAATGCTGTCTCAAGAACAGCCGCCGACCCAAAAACTGCATATTCCCCTGAAAATCGACGGATTTTAGAAAATCAAAAAATGGTGGGGCGGACCTGCCGGTCCGCCTTGATTCCGGCCACAACCAGCAACGCGATGTTCTGGCTTTTGAGTCATGATTGCAGTTTTGGCTGAAGAGTGCCCGTCCTCCGAAGCGCTTTTGGCGAAGGAGGAGGAAGGGGGTCCGACCAAAAAAATCCCGAGAAAATCATAATCACCCCATGCCTATTAGCGATAACCGGCATGCTGAAAATCTGGCCGAAGGCAAAAACTGCGCTTTTACTGGGATTTTGAGAGATTTTAGAAAATCAAAAATTGAGCCCGTTGGAGTTCAAGCTTCAGCTTGTCGGCAGGGGCAACCCGTCCATCCCCGGCGGCCCTGACGCCCGCCTCCCCGTGGGCCAAAGGCCCAACCCATACCAGCCTAGGGCAACGCCCCATAAGCGCTAACTTGTTTTATTGACGATTTTATTTGGTTTTTCCATTATGGCCGCATGGAAACGATCAATGCGGCTGATGAGGATTGGGATTTGCTCCTATCCTTTTTTCCGTCCAACTGGA